>PNBO01000443.1:0-7258 GCA_003136095.1 Myxococcales bacterium | reverse complement strand
CCGAGGCGCGACCGGCAGACGACCTTGCCGTGCACTCCGTTCTCCTTCGCTTAACCGGCCGGCTTCTGGATCAGGTGCCCGCCAAGCCCCTGATGGAATCGCTCGGCGTGGTAGTGCGCCAGAGCTCCTTCACCACGTAGCGTAGGTGTCGTTCCCCGAAGAAGACGAGCTGGTTCAAGCATTCGTACCGGATAGTCTTCACAAACCGACATGGGCAGCATTTGTGGCTGCCTTGCCCGCTCAGGACGACCTTTCCAAGCTCCCGATCTCCGCGATTTTGTGTGAGAATCTTGGCGACCGCTTTCTGGACACTACGGGGGCGCCATTTCTTGTCTTCCGGCCCAGAGCGCACCTGCGCGCGCCGCTGTGGAACCCCGGACGAGCAACGGATAGGCTCTCGCCGCTGGCTCGCGGGCTGGGGCGCAACCGCACGGCCTCGACAGTCCTGCCCTGCCTCGGAGGTCCGTGCCGTGCGGAACCCCGCAGATCTCCGGCGCCGCCATCTCGCACGTTGGACGCATCCGTGGACGCCACTTTCCCATGATGCGTACGCTCAGGACGGCCTACGCGCAGGACGGCCTTGCCACGGTTGATGGTAGTTCTAGTACCACTTCGTGGAAGCTCGTAGCCGGTTCTGGCGCAGTCGGATCCCCGGCCGCCGGAAAGGCGGATTGCCGGCTGCTCGATGGGTTGCTATCTTGCCGCGCATGAGCACAAGGGTTCGGAGGACGCCGGGATTTTTGGGTTGTGCGCTTCTGCTCGGGCTGGCCTCCGTCAGCTGTTCCAAGAACAGCCCAACGGCCGCCACGGACGCCAGCGGGCGGGACGCGCCGGACAGCGGCTCCGTCACCATCTCGGACGCGTCCCAGGCCGGGGCTGAGCCCACCCATGACCTAGCGATCGCCGACGGCCGCGAGGCGGATGGGAGCCCGGAGACAGGGGCTGAAGATGGGAACATCCAGCAAACGGACGGCCCCGACTCGGCCGCTGCGGATGCGGGCGGTCGGGATGCGAGCGCGGATCTCCGCGCGTCGGAGGCGGCGGCGCGGGAGCTTGGCGCATCCGATCTTTCGACACCTCCATTGGGCGCTTGGCAGTCGCGTGGTATCGGCGGCGGCGGCGCGT
Organism: Myxococcales bacterium; assembly: GCA_003136095.1. Lineage (GTDB taxonomy): Bacteria > Myxococcota_A > Polyangia > Fen-1088 > Fen-1088 > Fen-1118. Next base: position 6,133 of record PNBO01000443.1, on the reverse strand, counting down.
TCTTCGTCCCCGAAATCGGCCCGGTCGACGACCAGATCTACATGTCGACCGACATGGGCAGCGTGTTCCATACCGCCGATTTCGGCGCAACTTGGAGCGCGTTCGATTTCCGCACGCTCACCGGCGGAAGCAACGCGCAAGTCCGGTTCACCTCCGACCCGCAGATCCTCTACGCCATGGCGCCGGTGCAAGAAGTGGCTGTGCCCTTCATCTCCAAAGACGGCGGATCGACCTTCACGCAGCTATCCGATACGAATGCAACGGAGCTCTACTACATCGAAGTGGACCCGAACCGAGCCGACCGGTTGCTGGTGAGCAACTACAGTGATCTCTACTTCTCCGGCGACAGCGGCGCCTCGTTCCACCAAGTGTACACGGCTGCCGACCCCAGCGGGGCCGGGCTGATCCTGGCCGGCGCCTTCTGGGACGGTGCGAGCATCTACGTGGGCACCAACGACGGCGTGCTGCTGTCGACGAACAACGGCACATCCTTCGCGCTGCAGCCCATCAGCGGGATTACGGCAGGAGAGTCCGTGGTGTCGTTTGCGGGGGCCAAACAGGCATCGACGACGCGGTTCTTTGCGGTGACCTCGACCGACGCATGGGGAGGGATATCGGGCTGCGAGATGACAGGGGCAGGTGTCTACCGGTTCGAGGTTGGACAGAACGCCTGGACCAACCTGACCAGCAAACTGCCCTCGGGTCACGCGCCCGCGTTCGTCGGCATGGCCACGAACAACCCGAGCATCGCCTATATCGGAGGCAGGGACACGAACGCAGGCTCGCCGGGGGTCGCCAAGACCGGTGACGGCGGTGGCACGTGGACGAGCGTGTTCCGGACGAGCGGCAACCAGAACATCGCCACCGGATGGTCGGGCGAGGGCGGCGATACGAGCTGGGGATACGGCGAGTGCGCCGAAGGGTTCGCGGTTTCTCGGGGCAATGCCGACAAGGTCGCCATCACCGACATGGGATTCGTGCACGTCTCAAGCGACGGCGGCGCGAGCTGGCGTCAAGCATACGTCAATCCGGCCGACCAGAACCCCGCGGGAGCGAAAACCCCCAAAGGCCGCGCCTATCGCGGCAACGGCGCGGAGGACACATCGGTGTGGTGGCTCACGTGGCCCGACACCACCACGATCTTCGCTTCCTTCACCGACATGACGAGCCTGCGCTCGACCGACAGCGGGCTGCATTGGGTGCGCGATTCGCAAAACGGTCTCACGCTGAACACGACCTACCAGGCGTTGCTCGCGCCGTCGGGCACGCTGTACGCCCCAACCTCACCCGTTCATGACATGTACATGAGCTATCGTCTCACGGACGCGCAGCTCGACAAGACGTCAGGGACGGTCATGCAGTCAGCCGACAAGGGAGCGCACTGGACGTTGGTGCACGACTTCGGCCATCCCGTGGTCTTTCTTGCCCTCGATCCCAACAACACCGACACGATGTATGCGAGCGTGGTCCATCACACCGCGGGCGGCGTGTTCCGCACGACGAATCTGAGCAGTGGCGCGTCCGCCACGTGGACCCAGCTTCCCAACCCGCCGCGAGCCGAGGGCCATCCCTACAACATCGCGGTGTTGAAGGATGGGTCGGTGGTTGCGACATACTCGGGGCGGCGCACGACGACCTTCACGGAGTCGGCAGGGGTATTCGTGCTGCCGCCCAGTGGCAGCAGTTGGCAAGATGTCTCGGCGGCCTCTATGCACTATTGGGTCAAGGACCTCGTGGTGGATGCCGACGACGCGAGCCAGAACACCTGGTATGTCGGCGTATTTCAAGCCTGGGGTATGACGGCCGCGGCGGACAGCAACGGCCTGTACCGGACGACCGACCGGGGTCAGAGCTGGCAGCGCATCTGGCCCGGTCACAACGTCGAGTCCGTCACCATCGACCCGAGCAATCCCGCGAGGATGTTCGTGACCACGGAGTCGGAGGGACTTTGGCTCACGACCAATCTGAGCACGTCGACACCGATCTTCACCGCCGATCCCGATTACCCGTTCCTGCATCCGATGCGCGTGTTCTTCAATCCGTATGTTCCGGGTGAAGTCTGGGTTGCGAGCTTCGGCGGTGGGATGCGCGTGCGCCAGTTCTAGTTGTCGTAAATCGGTTATCGGACATTCCGGGATGCGCTACGACGATAGCAAGAACGTGTCTGAACTTCCCACGAGCAGCTTCTGACGCCCGTGCCCGGTCGAAGAAATGCGCTATGATTTGACGATGCGCTCTCTGACGGGGGTGGTCTTGTGCCTGCTAGCCTTCGAGCCCTCGGCGCTGGCCGCGGCCTGGGACAAGCCAGGGTGGCAGCTGACTTTCCAGGACGAGTTCGACGGCGCCCAGGTCGACGCGGCCAAGTGGGGCAAGCGCTACAAGTGGGGCGAGGCGCAGATCAACAGCGAGCTGGAGGCCTACGTGGACGACGCCTTTCAGGTACAGAACGGCACGCTGACCATCGTCGGCGACAAGCGAACGGCCAGCTATGCCGGGCAGACGTTCCAGTACGCCTCGGGCGTGCTCTGCTCGGTGCTCGAGCAGAAGTACGGCTACTTCGAGGCGCGCCTCAAGGTGCCGGCCGGACAGGGCATGTGGCCGGCGTTCTGGCTGCTCGGCAAGGTCGAATCCTCGGGGGTCAACGAGATCGACATCCACGAGATCCTCGGCCAGGAACCGAGCACGGTGTACATGACCGTGCACTGGGGCACGGACTACAGCTCGGGCCACAAGAGCGACGGCAGTAGCTGGGTCGGCCCCGACTTCTCGGCCGACTTCCACGTCTTTGGGCTCGAGTGGAATCCCGATTCGATCGTCTGGACCATCGACGGGGTAGAGCGCAAGCGCCACACCGGCGTCGGCGTGCCGCAGGTCGAGATGTACATCATCATCAACCTCGCCATCGGCGGCAGCTGGCCTGGTCCACCGGACTCGACCACCACCTTTCCTGGCCTCTACCAGATCGACTACGTGCGTGCGTACACGCGGCAGCCCGACGCCGGCGTCGCCGACAGTGGGGGCGGCAGCGACGGCGGAGTCGTGGCAACTGGCGGCACGACCGCAAGCGGCGGTGTGAAGGGGACAGGCGGTAGCACGGCAACGGGCGGGATGACCGGGACAGGCGGGAGCGCTACGACCGGTGGCGCGCCTGGGACTGGTGGCACGATTACGACGGGTGGGGCGGACGGAAGAGATGCAGCCATCGGCACCGGCGGCGTGAGCGGGACCGGCGGGGTGACGGCCATCGGCAGCGTGACTTCCAGCGGGGGCGAGATCTCCACCGGGGGCGTGACGTCCACCGGCGGCGCCACGGGAACTGGCCCGTTAACTCGTGGAGGCGGCAGTGGATGCAGTTGCCGCATCGGCTCCGCACCCTCGGGAAGCGCAATGATGGTGTTCGTGCTCTTTCTGCTCGTTCGTCGTGGCGGGCGCCGGCAGCTTCAGCGCAATCTCGCCGGCTTGGGCGAAGGCCAGAGGGTCGCCTGTCAAGCAGCCATGGACGTGACCGGGATTCCGCGCCACGATGTCAGCTTCGGATGAAGCCCGCCCTACTCCGCTGCCTGCCGGATCGCACGGCCGCCAATCTGCCGCGCAAGCGGCCTCGTCCAGGATCCGCTATCGGACAACCCGTGCTGTCCAACGATTCATCGCCACGGCTCAGGCGGCCTCACGGACGTAGAAGCTCAGCATTCCCCCGAGGCGCGACCGGTAGCCGTTCGCCTCGACGCCTGTGGGCTGAACCTCACGGACTCGCGGGCCTAGCGTTGGGATCCAATACGTGCAGTACGCCGCGTCGACAGAAGGCCGCACGAAGCTCGGAACGATCGATGCGCTCCCTCAGCGTAGAGGCTGCAGGCAGGGTGAGGCCAATGCCCATCCACGCGCCCTCATATGCGCCGAGCCGAACAATCAAGACACCATTCTCGCGTGCCTCGTGCAATACCGGCGTATCCAGGGCTGCTTCGCCGTACCAAATGTAGAAGACGCCGACGAAGAGGCTCTGGCCGCCGCACGAGACGCGAAAGACGCGACCGTCTCTGGCGCCGTCCAGATTGGTTCCGTATCGGGAGGCAGCGTCATCGGTCAAGTGCAGCTCGATACGCCCCGCTGGCCAGGGATCTGCCGCTGCCCATGCGATGTCCTGATCCGTGAAGGACACGGATATGTCTTGGGGTAGCGCCGCGACCTTGGTTTCGAGGTCAGCGTATTGGTAGGTCGTGCCTACGCTCGCGGCAAGTACATCGAAGGTGCAGCTACTCGTGGGCACAAGGCAGGGATCCGACCACACGCAACAAGCCTCACCATAGAGTGCGCACACATCGGTGCATCCGCTCGCGCCGCCCGCGGATCCACCGTTGTTGGATGAGCCACCGGCCGCGGTGCCGCCCGCGCCACCGGTGATCGTGCTCCCGGTTCCACCGGTTGCGGTCCCGCCCGTGCCGGAACCGCCGCTACCGACCACGCCACCCGAGCCGGCATCGCCGCTGCCGCCGGTCGCGGGCACTACGAGCTCGTTGCTCGTGGCTGCAAAGAAAGCCGTGCAGCCGGCGTTGCTCAGGCCCAGGCCCGGGGTGCAGCCCACGCCGTATCGTCCGCTCAAGCGGTATCGCCCGGCTTCTACTGGGGCAAAGCTCTCGGTCTCCGTGTAGGTCGCACCCGCCGCCACTTCGACCGCGATCCCTTCCCAGGCGCATACCACAAAGGCGCCGTGGTTGACCCAGGCCGACCCCTCAAGCCGCGACCATTCCACCGTACCGCATCCGTAAAGAAAGATGCTTTGGCCGGTCTGGTTCTGCCAGGTCGCGTGGACCTGACCGTCGTAGGTCGCGATGAGGAGAACGCCGNNGGCGCTACCTCCCCCACCGGCCGCCGTCGATGTGATCCCGCCGGTGGCCACGCCGCCCGTGGGGACTAGACCGGTGCCGCCCATCCCAGTCGCGCCGCCGGAACCGTGCAGGCCGCCCGTACCGAGCGCTCCGCCCGACGAATTCGGGACATCGGGGGGCTGCGCGGCGTCCTTGTGGGAGATACCCGCGACGTTCCCGCAGCCAATGCCCACGATTCCCGCTCCGGCAGTGAGAACTGCAACACAAGAAAAGCTTATCCACCTTCGCATGCAGGCAAGAATACCGGAAAGTCGATATGGTGAGCGCGCAGGTGGCGCCTACCCGGCCCTGAATGAGACGATCCGCACACTTCCAGCTTCATGCCGCACACGCTGGCGCAGGTTCTGCCGGCGTCGATGCTGCCCGATCAGCTATCAGCACACCAGACCGGCTGTCGGAGCGACTCTGTGCTTGTACCCACTTCGCCCCGTTGCCAGAATGACCTGGCTGACTCCTGCTGGCAGACTTCATGCGCTTTCGCGTGTGTTGCAGCTGCATACGTTCTACTCCGGAATGTCTTGATTCGCAGCTGCTCTACGTGTTCAGCCGCGAATGCTGAGTTGCTCCCCACTTGTAGTCAGCAGGTCTGTGCTGAGTCTCGTTCGGGGGCACGCATACATGCCCTCGCCCTATCGCGGTGCCACTTTTTCGGTATGCTTGCGTGCATGCAAAGGTGGGCTGGTACGCTGTGCTTTGTCGCGCTGGTTGCTGGATCGTGTTTCGTCGGGATCGCATGCGGAAGCTCTGTCGCCATTCCCCACAAGGACGCTGGCCAGCCGCCCGATGTTCCGAGCTCGTCTGGTGGCGCGAGCGGCAGCGGGGGTGCGGTCGGCAGCGGGGGGACCATCGGCACCGGGGGCGCCATCGGCACCGGGGGCATCACCGTGATGGGTGGTTCAGGCGGCGCCGGCTTAGGTGGCACGAGCGGCACCGCCATGGGGGGCACGAGCGGCCGTGGCACTGGCGGCGCCACGACGAGTGGCACCGGCGGACGCAACACCGGTGGTGCACAAACCGGTGGCGGTGGCACCTCGGCCGGCGGGAGCGGCGGCACACGGACCGGTGGTACACCGGGTAGCGGCGGTTCCGTCACGGGCGGCATGCTGGGCAGCGGCGGTTTGGGCACGGGAGGCACGCCGGGCAGCGGCGGCACCACGACGCGAGATGCGGGCGCCGCGGCGACGGGCGGGACGGGTGGGCTCGACGCTGGGCAGGCGGCCACCTATTCCGGTTGCACCTACATCGGC
>PNBO01000158.1 GCA_003136095.1 Myxococcales bacterium | reverse complement strand
GGGGTCATGCCCATCTGGTACTGCACGAACTTGCGGAAGTGCTCATACGAGAACTTGCCGCCATCGTCGAAGATGGTGGCCTTCTGCTCGCGGCCAAGCCCGATGAGCTTGGACTCGCCGAGGAAATCCTCGACCTCTTCATCGCTGACCCGGAAACCGGCGCGCTCCGCCTCGCTGGCCATGATCTCGCGGTCGATGAGCATGTCCATGATGGTTTCGTGCAAGCGCATCATCTTGGCCCGCTGCGGAGGGATGTTCTGCGCGCCCACCATCATCATCCCATACAGGTAGTCCTGCCGGCTGAGCAGATGGCCCTTCACCCGCGCGCCCTCGAGGTTCGTCTCGTGGGTGCGGCCGCGTTTGCCACTGCACGAGGAAGGCGACTGCGGGCCGAAGTTAATGATGAAGACCGCGATTATGACGCCAAACAGCACATAGATGAGTAGCGACCGTGACTGTTGACGCATCTGCTCGAGCATGGAACTAGGTCCTCCGTCGTCGTTCTATTGCCACGATGGTCCGCCGCCGGCAAAGCCGGCAGCTTTCCCCGCGAGTATGGAAAAGGTGCGGCAATCTAGCACGGACTTGCCGGGAAGCAGAGAGCGGAAAGAAGGTCCGGCCCCGGCTGCCCCGGTTGCGGCGAGAAATCCGGAAGGCGGGTTATCATGGGTTAGGAGCCGTCAGGCACGACCTGGCGCGGGGGTGTGCGTGGGTTGTCGTAGACCGGAGAAAGAAGTTGCGCGAAGAAGTATCCTCGGAATGGAATTTGGAAGAACGGAATTTGGCAAAGGTGTCCTCGGATGGAAATCCAATGATTCGTCGCCTCGCGATGTGCGCCGCCATGGCCAAGGTCTCGGCCATGTCCGGTGCCGTTCCGGCATCGGCGCTGTTGCTCGCATTCGCGCTTTCCGGTTGTGGGCACATTGGGAACGCACGTGCCTTCCCGCTCTACCCGAACCCCGACAAGCCGCGCCCCACCGCTTCGCTCGCGCATTTGCAGGGCCCCATCGGCTGGGTCGACGCGATTGATGTTGAGCCCTACGGCACCGTTTTTGACGTGCTGCCGGGCTGCCACGTGGTGACACTTCGCCGCAAGGTCGGAGCCAGCGACGTGTCTGGCGCCTGGGTGGCGGACTTGGGCACGATGACCTATGTGTTTTGGATGAAGCCCGACCACCTCTATTCAGTCGATGTCTCCGTCAGGTTCCGGGGGTCTTCTCATGGCACCATGACGATCACGGCCGAGGACCGCGATTCGGCCGGAACAGCTGCAACCGTGGTTCCGCAAGCGCGTGGAATGAGAGAAATCGAGGCGTGCCAGGATTGGCAAGCTGCTACCACACTGCCATTGCCCGAGGGGGCCGCTCCGACTCCCACGCCGACCATGCCGATGAAGCCGTGAGCGTCTTCCGGTCCGAGGGTAGTGAGCGTCTTCCGGTCCGAGGGTAGTTTTTCTTGGGTACTTCGGTCCACTGCGTCAATGGGACCTGCCAGCCACGGCCACGACCAAGGCCACGACGCCGCACGGAGGGACGGTGCCCACTTCGGGCGTGGCGCGGACCCAGGGTGTGTGATAATAGGGGCTTGCCTACGGCAGCAGGTGCGTTGCATTACACTGCCCGGCGCTCAACATGCTTCTCGACTGGGTCTACGGACTCTTTTCCAACGACCTCGCCATCGATCTCGGGACGGCGACGACGCTGACCTTCGTCCGCGGCAAGGGCATCGTGTCCAACGAGCCCTCGGTCGTAGCGGTCCAGCGTTCGGGCAACGGCACCAAGAAGGTGCTGGCCGTGGGCAAGCAGGCCAAGGAAATGCTGGGGCGCACGCCGGGTAACATCGTGGCCGTGCGCCCCATGAAGGACGGCGTGATCGCCGACTTCGAAGTCACCGAGGCGATGCTCCGCTACTTCATCACGCGCGTTCACAACCGCCAGACCCTGGTCAAGCCGCGCATCATCATCGGCGTGCCCTCGGGCATCACCGAGGTCGAGAAGCGTGCCGTGCGCGACTCGGCCCTCGCCGCCGGCGCGCGCGAGGTCTATCTCATCGAGGAGCCGATGGCCGCGGCGATCGGCGCCGGCCTGCCCGTCACCGAGCCGTCGGGCAACATGATTGTCGACATCGGCGGCGGCACCACCGAGGTCGCGGTCATCTCGCTCTCGGGCATCGTGGCCGCGCGCTCGATCCGCGTCGCGGGCGACAAGCTCGACGAAGCGGTGGTCGCGTACATCCGGCGCAAGTACAGTTTGCTCATCGGCGAGCGCACGGCCGAGCTCGTCAAGAAGCAGATTGGCAACGCCTACAAGCTCGACGAGCTCGAGTCGATGGAGATCAAGGGGCGCGACCTCATCGCCGGCGTGCCCAAGACCATCGTGGTGACTAGCGACGAGATCCGTGAAGCCCTCGCCGAACCCGTGGGCGCCATCGTCGAGGCGGTCAAGTCGGTGCTCGAGCGCACGCCGCCCGAGCTCGCCGCCGACATCGTCGACCGCGGCATCGTGCTCACTGGCGGGGGTGCGCTGCTGCGCAATCTCGATGTGCTTCTGCGCGAGGAGACCGGTCTGCCGGTCATGGTTTCCGACTCCCCCGAATGCGCGGTGGTGCTGGGCACGGGACGCGCGCTCGACGAGCTCGCCCTGCTCAAAGAAGTCGCCCTGCAGTAGTGGCGATGCTCCCCACCGGCCACAGGCAGAAAGTCCGCGAGGTCGTGATCATCACGACGGCCTTCGTGTTGTCGCTCTTCCTGCTGCGTGGAAGCGCGCGCTCGCCGGAATACCTGTCCCCACTCGACCGCGGCATCCTGACCCTGGTGTCGCCCATCCAGTCGGCCTTCGCAACCCTGGCGCGCAGCATCGGCCACGTGGCCGGCCGCTACGTCGACCTCATTCACGTGCGCGCGGAGAACGAGAGCCTGCGCAACGAGAACGGCCGCCTGCGCGCCGAGCTGCTGGAAGCCAAGCGTGGCGCTGCCGAGAGCGTCCGTTTCCAGCACCTGCTCGGCCTGCGCAACGCGGTCACCGCCGAAACCCTCGTCGCGCGCGTGATCGCCATTGACGTTTCGCCATATTTTCGCGTGGCCCGCATCCGCCTCGATCGCGGCGAAAGCCTGGTCCAGCGCGGAATGCCGGTCATCACGCCCGAGGGTGTGGTCGGGCGAATCAACCGCACCTCGGGGGAAACCTCGGACATCATGCTTTCCGTGGATCCGCGCTCGGCCATCGACATCGTCCTGCCCCGCACCGGCGGGCGCGGCATCATGAAGGGCAAGCCGGGCGAGAACGGCTACCGCTGCACCATCGAGTACCTCATGCAGGGCGAGCAGGCCAAGGATGGCGACCTCGCGGTCACCAGCGGCCTCGGCGGCTTCCCGCGTGACTTGCCGGTCGGCCGCATCAGCAAAATCGTGAAGAACACGGCCGGGCTGACCCAGGACATCGAGATCACGCCCGACGTCGACTTTGCCCGCCTCTCGGAGGTGCTGGTGGTGGTGGCCCCCGCCCCACCCGCCGATCCGGAGGCCGGCGTGAGGAAACCCCTGGTGCCCGCGCACGGGCTGGCGGTGTATCGCTGATGCGCTCCATCGCGACGATTTACGGAGGGGTGATCCCCTCCCCCCGTCGGGCAAAGCCCGCCGAGTCCCCCCTTCCCCCGACTGGGCCGCAGAGCCCGCCTCGCGGCTCGCGCTTTGCGCTCGCGTGCTGTTCGAGGCGACAACTACGAACCCTTCAACCTATTTGAGAAAATAGTACCAATGCGCTCCATCGCCACCCTCGCCGTCGGCCTCCTTCTGCTGCTCTTGCAGTCCACGGTCATGGAATTCGCGCCCGTGCACCTGGTGACGCCCAGTCTCGGGCTACTGGTCGTGCTCTACGTCGGGATGGCGCCGCTCAAGTGGGCGCCGGGCTCGGCGGTGGTGGTCGGCTTCTGCCTGGGCTACCTCTTCGACCTGGTTTCCGGTGCCCCGCGCGGCGTGCACGCCTTCGTCTTCGTGACGGTCGCGCTCATCGCACGCGTCCTGGCCTGGCGTCTGGCCGTACGCGGGATCGTGCTCAAGGCGTCGATCTCGTTCGTGGCGAGCATGATCGCCGCGTTCCTCATCGTGGTCGTGCGCGCCCAGATCAGCCCCGAGAGTGGCTACGGCGGGCTCCGCCAAGCGCCGCTCGAGGCCCTGCTCACCGCCGCGTTTGGCCCGCCCGTGCTCTGGCTGCTGGCCCGCCTCGACGGCCGCCTCGACCCCGCCCTGCTGCGGGTCGGGCTCGCGCGCCGCCGCGCTCGCGCCTTGGGCCAGGGCGTTCCCCAACGCTGACCTCCGCCGATGGAAATCGCAGGACAGGACGCCGAGCTTCCAGAGATACGGCATCGCAGCCAGGTGCTGTCGCTCATCGTGGCCCTGGTCTTCCTCGCGCTCGGCGGCCGTCTGTTCTACTTGCAGGTCGTCGAGGGCGACAATTTCTACCGGATGACGGCCGAGAACATCATTCGCACCAACCCCCTCCCCGCCACGCGCGGCCAGATCCGCGACCACAAGGGGCGCCTGCTCGCCACCATGGTGCCGTCCTACGACATCGAGGTCTATCCTTCGCAGCTCACGCGCGAATCGTANNGCGATCAAGGCCGAAGCCACCAAGGGCAAGGATCGCACCATGGTGGTGTCCGAGAACGTCAGCCGCGAGGTGATGGCCCAGCTCGAAACCTCGCTCGACAAGCCGGGCATCCACGTGGCGGCGGTGCAGCGGCGCCACTATCCGGGTGGCACCACGGCGGCGCATGCCATTGGCTATCTCAACGAGGTGTCGGCGGATGAGCTCAAGACCCGCAAGGACGAGGGCTATCAGGCCGGGGACACCATTGGGCGCACGGGCATCGAACGGCAGTGGGAGCCGTACCTGCGCGGCCACAAGGGCTTCGAGAAGGTGGTGGTCAACCGGCGCGGGTTGCGCCGCACCGACGTGCGTATCGCCGATCTGGTGACCGACGGCCCGGTCAGCCAGTCCCCGTCGCCGGGCAACAACGTAATCCTCACCCTCGATCTCGACGTGCAGCGCATCGTGGAACGCGCCCTGCGTGGGGTGCGCTCGGCGGCGGCGGTGGTCGTCGACATCGAAACCGGGCGCATCCTCGCCATCACCTCCAAGCCGGCCTTCGATCCCAACATGATGTCGGGCGGACTGTCGCAGGAAAGCGTGGCCCGCGTGCTGAGCGATCGCCTGCGCCCCTTCCGCGACAAGGCGCTGTCCGACACCTTCAATCCCGGCTCGACCTTCAAGGCCATCACCGCGCTGGCCGGCCTCGAAGAGAAGGTCATCGTGCCCGAGGACAAGGTCAAGTGCGGCGGCCACATCCAGATCGGCCGCCGCCGCTTCCGCTGCACCAAGGCGCATAAGACCGTGAACCTCTACGACGCCATCGTGCAAAGCTGCAACGTCTTCTTCTACGATCTGGGCGGCCGGCCCGGCATGATGAACCGCATGGCCAAGACGGCGGCGGACTTCGGCCTGGGCGCCCCCAGCGGACTCGGCCTCAACGGCGAGCAAGCGGGGTTCATTCCGACGGAGGAATGGCACCGTGCCCGCGACGCCACGGACATGAAGAACGAGGGCTTCGCCATCGGCCACGCGCTCAATACGGCGATCGGAGAGGGCGCGGTCCGCGTCACCGTCCTGCAGATGGCGCTGCTCTATGCCACCATCGCCGCCGACGGAAAACTTTGGCTGCCCCAGATCGTCGAACGCGTGGAATCACCCGCCGGACAAATCCTGGAGGAATTCCCGCCGCGGGTGCGACGCGAGGTATCCGTGGCGCCGGATTCCCTGGCGTTCCTGCGGCGCGCACTCTACGGCGTGGTCTTCGACGCCAAGGGCACGGCCTACAAGACACGCCCCCACCACATCGAGATCGCAGGCAAGACCGGCACGGCGCAGGTCTTCCAGGGCGGCCGCCGCGGCGGCGACGAACCGCCCTTGCCCTACGAGCGCGTGGACCACGCCTGGTTCGCCGGGTTCGCGCCGGCGGCCAAACCGCGCATCGCCTTCGCGGTCCTCGTCGAGCACGGCGGTCACGGTGGCTCGGTGGCGGCGCCGGTGGCGGTCGAGATCGTCGAAAACTACTTCGAAAGCGTGGTGCCACCCGAGGAGCGCAATCCGCCGCGCCTCTCGCACCGGGGCGAGCGCCGCCTGAGCGCCACGGCCGACAAGCCACCATCCGAACCCCACCACGCGGACAAACCGGAGAACACCCCGGACGACGACCCGGCGGCGGCAACCACGGGAGCTCCCTGATGCCCAGGGTCGTCTCCTGGCGCAAGCTGCGCTTCCGCTTCGACTGGACGCTGACCATCGCGGCGGCGGTGTGCCTGTCGCTCGGGCTGCTCAACCTGTGGAGCGCCGTGCGCGAGCGCCAGTTCAACCTCTTCGCGCAGCAGCTGTCGTGGATCGCGGGCGGCGCGCTCCTCTTCCTCGCCGTGGCCAGCTTCGACTATCGCATCATCTCGCGCATTGGCTACGTGCTCTACGCGATCGGCATTGTCCTCCTGGTCTCGGTGCTCGTGCACGGCAAGGTGGTGAGCGGTTCGCGCCGCTGGTTCGACCTCGGCGCCTTCCACCTGCAGCCCTCCGAGCTGATGAAGGTGCTGACCATCATCGCCCTGGCCAAGTACATCCACGACACGCCCTCGCTCGACGGTCGCACCCTGCGCCACATCCTGGTGCCGCTCTTCCTCGCCGGCCTGCCCGTGCTACTCGTCGCCGCGCAGCCCGACCTCGGCACCGCCCTCATCATCGGGCTCATCTCGGCGACCGTGGTCATCATCGCGCGCCTGCGCGGCAAGACCCTGGCCGGCATCGTCGTCGCCGGCGCGCTGGCCATCGCGCCGCTCTGGGAATACGCCCTGCACGACTACCAGCGCAACCGCGTGCTCGCCTTCATCAACCCGGCCCTCGACCCGGCCACCGCCTGGCAGCCGCGGCAGGCCATGAACGCCGTGGGCTCGGGCCGCTTCATCGGCAAGGGCTTCTTGCAAGGGACGCAGATCCGCCTGCGCTCCCTGCCCGCGCTGTGGACCGATTTCCCCTTCGCGGTCTGGGCCGAGGAGTGGGGCTTCATCGGCTGCGTGGCGGTCCTCATCGCCTATGGGTTGCTCGTGCTGTGGGTGCTCAAGATCGGCCGCGAGGCGCGCGACCGCTTTGGCATCACCGTGTGCGTGGGCGTGGCCTCCATGATCTTCTGGCAGGTCGCGGTCAACATCGGCATGGTGACCGGGGTGCTGCCGGTGGTCGGCGTGACCCTGCCGCTCATCAGCTACGGCGGCTCGAGCGCGCTCACCGTCATGCTCGCGCTCGGCCTGGTCATGAACGTGTCGGTGCGACGGTTCGCGTACTAGAACGTGATCGTCCTTGAAACTGCCGACTGGGTGCGTGCCCGACGGGTAGGGGAACTGACATGGGGCCGCAGGGCTGGTCGCGCAACCGTGGCCATCGGGCTTGGGCGAGAGTCACAACGTCGCGTTCGTGCAACCCATGGACGCGACCGAGAATCTGCGCGACAGTGTCGGCTCAGGATGAAGCTTGCCCCGCTCCAGTGCCTGCCGAGTCGCACGGCCGCCAAGCTGCCGCGCGAGCGGCTTCGTCCAGTCTCGACTAGCGGGGGTTCGGAGACGTGATGCTGCATGGCGCGAGGTAGGCTTCTTCATTCGTCGCTTCTGCCGTTGGGGCTGGTCATCGCCGCAGTGCTGTGGGTGGTGTGGCCGCTCTTCTCCGCAACCCCGCTAAGCCACGACCATCCTGTCCACATTTTCAAGGCCTGGCATTTCTGGACCGACATGCTTGGCAGGGGGCGACTGCGTGGATGGTCACATGCTTGGGCATTCGGTTTCCCCTCCGGCGAGCTGACCCCATTGGGCCCCGAGCTCTGGGTTGCCCTGTTCCGAGCCACGACCCTTGGCTCGCTCTCGTGGCTGCGCACCTACTCGGTTGCCCTCGCTGGCATGCTTTGCTTCACGACGCTGGCCTTTTATCAGTTCGCCAAGCACTTTTTCGGCTGCTGGACCGCCGCGCTCGCCGCGCTGCTCTTCTTGTTCGATCCCGGGGCCTGGGCGCAAGGCGGATGGTACTGGCACACCTCCTATGGCGTGTGGCCCGTGACGTTGGCCATGGGCTTCGCCCTTCTTGCCCTGGTGCAATTGGACAAGGTCCTTTCTTCCCGGGTGGGCCGCCACTCCCTCTGGGCCGGGCTGCTTGTCGCGATTTCGCTGCTTATTCACCAACTGCCCTTGGTCGCCTATGCGGTGGCCGTGCCATTCCTCCTCGTCGAGCGCGCGACTTCTCGAACCGGCATTTCGCGTGGCTGCGTGCGGCGTCTGGTGCTGGCCCTGAGTTTGGGGGTGGCGCTACCGGCCTTCTACCTCGTTCCCATGTTCGTTCGCAGTAGCTGGACGCTGGACCTAGGCACCCTTCCGGCGCCACTGAAAGACGTCGTGTTTCGTCTTGTGGACCTGCACCCGTTCGACAACATGTGGGCCTTGCTCTCCGTGTTTGGGGTGGTCGGGATGATTTTCGTCCTGCGAGCTCGCTTGGCTGGCGGATTCTTCCTGGTTGCGGCCGCCATCGTGTTCGTTGTGCTCTCCTCGAATTTCCTGGTCATCGATTTTCATGCCGAGCGGCTCATGAAGAACATCTTGAAAATCGAAACCATGCGGATGTTGCTGATCGCGAAGCTCTTCTGGCTGACTCTGGCGGCGCATGGTTTGGTTGCCATCTTCTCGCGCGTTCCGCTGGTCAAGGCCGCTCCCTGGCCGCAACGCCTCGGCCGCTGGGCGGCGGGATTGGCAATTGCGATACCACTACTTCCAAGCGCGGTCGGACACATCGCCAAGACCCAGGTAGAAAAGGCCTACCAGACGGAAGCCACGACGCCGTACTGGAAGGACCTGCAACCCTTCTTCGCCTGGTCGCGCGTTGAACGAAAAACTTCGTCGGACTTCTATCGTATCGCGTACGACCTACCCTTTCACGACCACTTGAGCGTCATCGCGCCGGTATTCAACAACACCCTGTACTACAAACTCGGCTACACGCCGGCGCAGCAGTTCCGCAGCTTTCCGATGAGCCAGGAGCCCGAGCTCTTCGCGGCCCTTTCGGTGAAGTACCTGCTTAGCGATCACAAGGTGGAAAAACCGGATTTCCAGCTCGTTCGGGACTTCGGAGCGCTGCACCTCTATCGTTTCGTTGGGTACCGCGAATCGCCCTTCTCGCTGAACGGTCCTGGTGAAGCCAAGCTGGAACGCTTCGAGCCGGAACGCATGCAGATCCGGCTGAAGAACACGCGCCCCGACAGCCGGATCAAGCTTCACGTGGCCGGTTTCGATCGCTGGCAAGCCTCGCTTGACGGTGTGCAGGTTCCCATCGATACCGCGACTGTCTATGGCAGCGAGTACCCGATCCTCATGGAGCTCCCGGCGCGAGACGGTGAGCTGGAATTGCACTACGTGCGCCGCCTGGCTGACTGGATTGGTCTCTTCGTTTCGTTGGGGGCACTCTTGCTCGCTGCGGCCGGGCTCGCCTTACGGAGAAGATTCGTCGGCCCGCTGGCAACCAGAATGGCTGCTTGGTGTGATGCACGCTCGCGCCGACTCAGATGGCTCGCGCTCGCTGGCGCCGGGGTTCTCGTCGGGCTGGCCGCCGCTAGAATGGCGATTCCTCGCGCTCTGCTGCCGCAGGGATCCATCTTCCGATCCATTTCTGAGCACGACATGTCGCTTGACGGGTACCCCTGCCGCGAAACCGGCGTGCTCTCCTGGCGCTGTGGCGGGGGCGAGCTCACGGCCAAGGTTACGAATGGAGCCTACGGAGTTCACTACTGCCTGAGCGCCTCGGCGGCGAATCGGCTAACTCTCGACTTCAAAGGCGCCCTCTCGCCGCTGATCGAGACCGTCTACGATTCAGCTGCGGACAACCCAGGCCACATCGCGGTCACCGTCAATGGTGCCGCGGTCTTCTCGACAGACACCCGCCCAGCCGAACAGGGACTGCAGCAACTTCGTTTCGACGCCCACGGTTCGCTCCAGCCAGCGGCGAATTCCCTGCACGTCGAAGTCAGCGGCGCGGCTCTGCACTGCTTCGATCTGCTCCTTGTGACATCGTCACGGCTGTGAAGCGTGGACGCGCCGTGGCCGGGTCGCACCACCACAGCTGTGCGCAGAGAGATTCGCGAGTTTCTTGTTGCACGTGCGTCGCCCTCGACATCACGGGGAGTTTCGCTGGCAGGTCGCGGTCAACATCGGCATGGTGACCGGGGTGCTGCCCGTGGTCGGCGTGACTCTGCCGCTCACCAGCTACGGCGGCTCGAGCGCGCTCACCGTCCTGCTCGCGCTCGGCCTGGTCATGAACCTGTCCGTGCGCCGGTTCGCGTACTAGGCTGTTGTCGTTCGAGGCCACGCGCCCGCGTGCCGGCCAAGGCGATCATCTGCGCCACGGTCACCGCGATGAGACAGCTCAGGAAGTAGTAGGTCGGAAAGGTCTGGTGCCAGCCACGAAAGAGCACCCACGTCCGACGCAACGGCTCCCAGCCGCTGAACAGGACATAGCCGAAGAGGCCGGTGAAGAACAGGAAGGCCGCGCCGAGCGCGTTCTGCAGCTTGCCGAGATCCGAGGCGAAGAAGACCAGCGGCACGCAGAGGATGAGATAGTAGTAGTAGGCCGCGATGCTGAAGAGGAAGACGAACACGAAGCCATAGGCCAAGGCCTCGTGGTGTTCGAGCGCGAGCACGAAGGTGAGCGCGGGCAAGGCGAGCAGCAGAATCGCGGCGATCTCCAGCGGGTGGACCGTGGATGCCGCGGCGGCGCCGGTGGCCAGCGCGATGACGGCGTCGCGCACCGGCACGCCGCGGACGAAGCTCGACTCGGCGATCGTGCGAAAGCCGAGATCCCAGTCGCTGCCCCCCGCGTAGTGGAGGGTGATCTTCTCGCTCCACTCGCGCCAGATCCCGAACCCACCGAAATAGGCGCAGGAGGCGAACCCGACGAGGGCGATGGTCGCGCCGACCGCCACGAACAGACTCGCGAGCTGGCGATCGAAACGGCGCGTGCGCCAATAGCCGTGCGCGAGCAAGACCGCGGGACCGAGCAAGAGGAACGCGGGAAAGACCCGCGACAGGATCGCCCAGCCCAGCAGCACGCCCGCGATCTTGTACCGACCCTTCTTGACCAGACACACCGCCAGCAACGAGCACAGGGCGAAATCGGTGCGTAGGAGCGCGCCCTTCAAGTGTCCCCAGGAGAGAAGGTAGTGGGTTCCAACGAAAACCACCGTGAGCAGCGCCGCACGCGTCCCGAACGCCCAGGCCACGGCGAGGCTGGCCCCGACGAGCAGCAGCGGATCCAGAAGCAGCATCAACCAGCGCGAGACGGGATTCTGCACCGCGAGGTGGCGCGTGAAGAGGCCGCCCACCACGAACGACCACGCCGGCGTGCCGTTGTAGCCATGGTCCACCAGGATCAGGCTCCAGCGGTTTTCCGGGAGCTGCATCTTGAACCAGGTGATGTCCGCCACGAACTCGCGCCAGCGCGCCTCGTGGAAGCAACCACGGTAGCGATTCGCCTCCGCGGTGACGGACTCGACGTCGCAAATCTGCGACGTCGCCAGATCGCGAATCTCGCCGCGCGGATGGTGGTAGCGCAGACCCGCCTCGCGATCCGCCGCCAGCGTGGCGCCGTAGAGGTTGGTGTAGCCCACCTCCGGGGCGTACTTGCTGCCCATGTAGTAGTGGTAGAAGTCCCACTCGTTCAAGTAGCTGCCGTAGCGGAACACGCCGAAGTCGACGTAGGTGGCGACGGCCAACAGGGCCGCGAGGCCCAAGCCGACGAGCAAGGCGCGCCGGACCAAGCGCGCGGCCCCGGCGGACAGGCGCCGCACGACGACCCGGGACTCGACCACGGCGTAGCCCGCGATGACCAGGATGGCGACCAGCGCCAGGGCGTAGGAAGAGATCCAGCCGTGCGTCGGCGCCCACGAATCAGGCAGCTCGGTCAGTCTCCACGCGAGGAGGGAATTCAAGGCATCGCTCCGGCGCCTCTTGACGGCGCCGCCCACAGCATCGCCCAACCCACCCGCTCAAAGCCAGTCCTTTCCCCGTCAGCTCCCGACGAGTAAGTAGCGAACCCTCCACCTCGGCCGTTCGGATGAGTCCTGACCCTACCATGGTAGGGGGGCGCCGCTTGGTTGACCGCATCGGGCTTCCCGACTCTAGCGGGCGTGCTCATTCCATCGGCCAGAGGCGGCTCCCAGTTTTTCTGTTGTAGGGAAAAGAAACTTCGTCCGGGTCTCGAACCGCGCAGAAGGTTCAACAAAAAGCATGAACCTCGCGCTCATGGCGGTCAAGAGCGTGGTAGATGGAAACGCGCATGTACGCGAGCCGCGTCGAACAACGCCTGGCCGAGTTGGTCGCTTTCGACACGCGCAATCCGGGCGGCGACGAACGTGCGCTGGCCGAGCATCTCGCCGCCGAGTTGCGCGCGCTTGGCGCGAGCCACGCGGAGGTCATCCCGGCCTCGGGGCACTTCTCGGCGTACGCCCGCTTCGGCACCAGTCCGCCGCCCCTGATGCTCAACGCCCACCTCGACACCGTGCCCGCGAATGCCGGCACGACCTCCGATCCCCTCGTGCTCGTCCGGCGGGACCGGCGGCTGCACGGACTCGGCTGCGCGGACACCAAGGGGGCCATCGCGGCCATTCTCGAGGCCCTCGCGCACAAGCAAGCCGAGGGGCGAGCGCCCGAGAATGTCGCCGTGTTGTTTTCGGGCGACGAAGAACTAGGGGGCGCGTGCATGCGGGAGTTTCTAGTCAGCGAGCGGCGCCGCGGCCTCGAACGCGCCGTGGTTTGCGAACCGACCGGCTGCCACGTCGGAGTCCGGCATCGCGGCGTCCATGCCGCGCGCGTTGGCGCGACCGCGGCCGGTGGACACTCGTCGCTGGCCGACCGCGTGCCGAATCCACTTCTCGCGCTGGCCCGCGCCGCGGTGGCCCTCGACGATCTCGGCCAGCGCCTCCAGGATCTCGGGCCGGCGGGCCTGCGCGGATTGTGCATGAACATCGCCGCGCTCGACGGTGGCATGGCCTTCAACATCATTCCCGCGGCCGCGTTCCTCACCTTCTCGCTGCGGCCGCCGCCGGGCGTCGACCTCGAGGGCATCCTCGCGCAGTCGAGGGAGGTCGTCGCCGCCGCGACGGCGCCGCTTTCCACCCAATGGAGCATGGTCGCGACTAACCCCGCGTTCGCGACGCGCGATCGTGCCGGCTTCGCGCCGCTCTTCGGCGAACGCGCGACCGCCGACTTGCCCTTTGGTACCGAGGCTGGCCAGTTCGTCGAAGCCGGCATCGACGCGGTGGTGTTCGGCCCCGGTCGCGTCGAGCAGGCGCACAAGGCCAACGAGTACGTCGACCTCGACGACCTCGAGGAAGCCGTGGCCGTCTTCCGCCGCATTCTCGGCTAGGTCGGCTTTGACCGCCGCGGGAACCTGCGCCTGCCATGGATGCGTGGCCACGAACCGGTTCACTTCTTGGCGGCGCCATCCGCGGCGCGCGCGCGCATGTGCGCCCGGACGAAGGCGCCGCTGACCGAGAGTTCCTGGGGCCCCCAGATGGCGTAACCGTCCGGTCCCATCGTCTCGGGCACGAGAAGTGACTCGCGCTCGGCCAGGGCCACGTTCCCCTCTTGTATGGCCGCGGCCAGGCTCTTGAGCGCCGCCGACGTCTCGCTCTTGTCACACAGCGACCAGTTGGTCCAGCCAATGGTGTGGCGATCGAGGAAGGCCAGCCACTCCTCCGCCGGTCGCAGGTACGGCCCGCCCGTTCCCGACGACTCACTGGTGCCCCATTCGCTGCAAAACACGGCGGCGCCTTTGTCGATCGCGGCCTGCACCTTGCCGCGCAAGGCTTCGCCATGGCTGCCGGCATAGAAATGAAATGTGTACATCAGGTTCTTGCCCAGCACCGGATCCGCCGCGGCGACATGGACGTCTTGGCTCCAATGTTCCGAGCCGATGAGAATGACGCCATCGGGATCGTTGGCCCGAATGGTGGCGACCATCTTCTCGGCGTAGGGCTTGAGATCGGCCGCCCAGGTCACCTCGCCGTTGGGTTCGTTCATGATCTCGTAGAGGATGTTGGGGACCTTGCCGTACTTCCGCGAAACCTCGTCGAAGAAAGCCTGCGCGCCGCCGTAGAGGGAATCATTGGGATTGCCCGGCGCGAGCACGTGCCAGTCGACGATGGCGTAGATGCCGTTGGCGATGGCGAGATCGACGCCCTTCCACACGAGCTGCTTGAGCTCGGGATGGGCCGCGTAGCCTCCCTCCCCGACGTAGAGGGCCAGGCGCACGACGTCCGCCTTCCAGTCCTTGGCCAACGCCGCGAACGCCTTGGCGTTGACGACGTCGCCGTGCCATTGCAACCCCATCGTGCTCATGCCTCGCAACTGAACGAGCTTGCCGTCGCTGCCGCACAGATGAGTTCCGAGCACGGAGAGTCTGCCGTACTTGGCCGGCGGGGCGGTCGCCGCGGGTGCCGGCGCGGCGGCTCCGCGTGGGCCGGAGGCGCACCCGAGCAAGAGCGGGAAGGTGGCGGTGAGGAGCGGTAGGTTGCGACAACAACGCGACGACGGGAGCATCGACGCCATTTCTACTCCGCGCCTTGCCCGGCGACAATCGGCCACGGCCCTCTATCTTGCCAGACGAGTCGCGACTTCCTCGGCGATAGCCATGCACGAGGTGAGGCCGGGGGAGTCGATGCCGTAGAGGTTGAGCAGGCCGGGCACGCGGTGCACGTCCGGTCCCTGCAACACGAAATCCACGAAGCCCGTGCCCTCGGGCGCGAGCTTGGGCCGCACGCCGACGAAGCCCGGCTGGAGCGCGCCGTCCGCGAGGCCAGGGTAGTAGCTACGAACGGCGCGGTAGAAGGTGTCGGCGCGGCTCTCGTCGAACGCGTAGCTGGCCGACGGGGAGAAGGACACGTCCGGTCCGAAGCGCAGGTTGCCGCCGAGATCGAGGGCGACATGGATGCCGAGCCCGTCCTTCCCCGGTAGCGGGTAGATCAGGCGGCGAAACGGCGAAGGCCCCGCGACGATGAAGTAGTGGCCCCGGGCGAAGTAGGGCGTGGGAATCGTCTTGTCGTCGAGTCCGCACAGAGAGCGCGCAACCGCCGGCGCCGAGAAGCCCGCGGCGTTCACGACCGTAGCGAAGCGAAAACGGCCCGGCTCCCGGCCGCCGATGTCGAGGTCGATCCCACCGTCCGCCAGCTCGCCACCCACGACCGGGCTTGCCAGCACGATGTCGGCGCCCGCGCGCTGGGCTTCGGCCGCCAGGGCACGCATGAGACCGTGGCTGTCGACGAGTCCCGTCGATGGCGAGGCCAGCGCCCGCGCGCAGATCACCGCGGGCTCGATCTTGCGCACCTCCTCAGGTT
This sequence comes from Myxococcales bacterium, assembly GCA_003136095.1. GTDB lineage: Bacteria > Myxococcota_A > Polyangia > Fen-1088 > Fen-1088 > Fen-1118. Next base: position 1,702 of record PNBO01000158.1, on the reverse strand, counting down.
CGAGCCAGGTCAGATCATCGACGCCGTTGGCCTCGGCCTGGGCACGGTGGTGCTCGAGCTGCGGGATCTCCTCGTCGCGAATCGCGACCACGAGCTTGCCGATACGCCGCCACGCGATGCCGCGTTCCGTGCAATACGATTCGAGCATCCGGCGTCCCTGCACGCACATCTGCGCCTTGAGCGAGCCGGTCGGGTAGTAGATGCCGGCGTGCATTACCTCGGAGTTGCGCGAGCTGGTGTGCTGGCCCGTGGCCTTCTCGGCCTCGAAGAGCACGACCTGCCGGCCGAGTTGGGCCAGTCTGTGGGCGATGGCCAGGCCCACCACCCCGCCGCCGATGACCGCGCAGTCGAGTCGTTCCGTCATGTCCCGGGGAGGCTAGCGCGTTCGCGCTCCGGCCGCCACGGTTCGGCATCGCCTCCGGCTGGAAGCAGACTGGTAGATGCAGAGAAGCCCGCCGCTTGCCGGCTTTCGTGCCGACCTGCGACGGGCTTGTTCGTTCCGTGAGGAACAGGGGCTACTACATCATGCCGCCCATGCCGCCCATGCCGCCCATCCCACCCATGCCACCCATGCCGCCCCCGCCACCGTGGCCACCGGCCGGCTTCTCCTCTTTCGGCATCTCGACCACGCAGGCCTCGGTGGTGATGAGCAACGAGGCGACCGAGGCGGCGTTCTGCAGGGCCGAGCGCACGACCTTGGTCGGGTCGATGACGCCGGCCTCGAACAGATCCTCGAAGGTGTCGGTCTGGGCGTTGTAACCGAAGCCGAGCTTGCCCTCACGCACGCGCTGCACGACGATCGAGCCTTCTTGGCCCGCGTTGATCGCGATCTGGCGGCAGGGTTCCTCACAGGCGCGACGGATGATGGCCACGCCCACGGCCTGCTCGTCGGAGAGCTTCTCGATCTTCTCGATAGCGGCGACGGCGCGGATGAGCGCCACGCCACCGCCGGGAACGATGCCCTCTTCCACNNGCCACGCCGCCGACCAGCTTGGCCAGGCGCTCTTGCAGCTTCTCGCGGTCGTAGTCCGACTTGGTATCCTCGATCTGGGCGCGGATCTGCTTGACGCGCGCCTCGATGTCGGCTTTCTTGCCGGCGCCATCGACCACCGTGGTGTTGTCCTTGTCGATGGTGACATTCTTGGCGCGGCCCAGATCTTTGACCGTGATGTTCTCGAGCTTGAGGCCCAAGTCCTCGGTGATGGCCTGGCCGCCGGTGAGAGTGGCCAGATCCTTGAGCATCTCCTTGCGGCGATCGCCGAAGCCGGGCGCCTTGACCGCGCACACCTGCAAAGTGCCGCGCAGCTTGTTCACGACCAGGGTGGCCAGAGCCTCACCCTCGACCTCCTCGGCGACGATGAGCAGCGGCTTGCCCGAGCGCGCGACCTGCTCCAGCACCGGCAGCAGATCCTTCATGTTCGACAGCTTCTTTTCGTAGATGAGAATGAATGGATCGTCGAGCTTGACTTCCATGCGCTCGGCGTCGGTCACGAAATAGGGCGAGAGATAGCCGCGGTCGAANNTGGGCGATGTCCTTCTGGCCCTTGGTCGCCTTGGACTGCTTCTTGAGCGCCTCGACGATTTTGCCGACCGCGAGGTCGATGCCGCGCTTGAGCTCCATCGGGCTGTGCCCGGCCGCGACCATCTTCGCGCCCTCGCGGAAGATGGCCTGGGCCAGCACCGTGGCGGTGGTGGTGCCGTC
>PNBO01000086.1:681-8297 GCA_003136095.1 Myxococcales bacterium | reverse complement strand
CTGCGCAAGACGGTCGAGCGCTTCGGCGATCGCGAGGCGCTGGTTTCCCGACAGCAAAAGTACCGGGCGACTTACCAGCAGATCTGGGAGGAGATCGGGCTCTGCGCGCGCGGGCTGATGGCGCGCGGGGTGAGGAAGGGAGAGCGAGTCGCGCTGTGGGCGCCCAACCGCTACGAGTGGACCATCACCCAGTACGCCTGCTCGCGCGCCGGCGCCATCATGGTGAACATCAACCCGGCCTTTCGCACCCATGAGCTGGTGCAAGCCCTCAAGCAGTCGGGCGCGTCGCTGCTGGTGATGGCGCGCGGGTTCCGCCAGATCAACTACGTGGCCATGGTCAAGGAGGCCGAGGAGGAGCTGCCCGAGCATCTCAAGGTCATCGTCATCGACGACGAGTGGCACGAGCTCAAGGCCGACGCGCGGCTGGTTTCCGAGGACGAGCTCCACTACCGCGAGCAGGGCCTCGATCCCGACGATGCCATGGACATCCAGTACACCAGCGGGACCACGGGCTTCCCCAAGGGCGCGACGTTGTCGCACCACAACCTGCTCAACAACGGCTACTTCGTCGGCCGCACCCTGTGCTACACCGAGCACGACCGCATCTGCGTGCCGGTGCCGCTCTATCACTGCTTCGGCATGGTGATGGCGAACCTCGCGGCCACCAGCCATGGCGCGTGCCTCATCTACCCGAGCGAGGCTTTCGATCCGGCCGCCGTGCTGGCGGCGGTCGAGGAGGAGAAGTGCACGTCGCTTTACGGTGTGCCCACCATGTTCATCGCAGAAATCGAGCACGCGGATTTCGCCAAGACCAACTTCTCGACCTTGCGCACAGGCATCATGGCCGGCTCGCCCTGTCCCATCGAGGTGATGAAACGCGTGCAGAAGGACATGCACATGCCGGAGATCACCATCTGCTACGGCATGACCGAGACCTCGCCGGTGTCGACCCAAAGCAAGACCGACGATCCCCTCGAGAAGCGCGTGGCCACCGTCGGCTGCGTGCACCCGAACGTCGAGGTCAAGATTGTCGACCCGGGCAGCGGCCGCGTGGTTCCGCGCGACGCGGTGGGCGAGCTGTGCACGCGCGGCTACTCGGTCATGCTCGGCTACTGGGACGACCTGCACTCAACCCGGCAGGCCATCGATGCCGCGCGCTGGATGCACACCGGCGACCTGGCGGTGATGGACCANNATTTACCCGCGCGAGGTCGAGGAGTTCCTGTACACCAAGCCCGAGATCGCCGATGTGCAGGTCATCGGCGTGCCCGACGTCAAGTACGGTGAAGAGCTGATGGCGTGGGTCAAGCTGCGCGCCGGCGCCGAATTGACCGGCGAGCAATTGCGCGCCTTCTGCCATGGCAAGATCGCGACCTTCAAGATTCCGCACTACTGGAAGTTCGTGGAATCGTTCCCGATGACGGTGAATGGCAAGGTCCAGAAGTACAAGATGCGCGAGATGGCGGTGGAGGAGCTGAAGCTCCAGGTGGCCGCGAACATCAAGACCGCGTAGCAGCCCATGTCGAAATCCCAGCCAGCGTTTCAAGATCTCTATCTCGAGGACTACTCCCACTGCTACGGCTGCGGGCGCCTGAATTCTGACGGCTTGCAGATCAAGACCCACTGGGAAGGCGACGAGTCGGTCACACGGTTCTTGCCGCGCCCCTATCACACCGCGATTCCCGGTTTCGTGTACGGCGGTCTGCTCGCTTCGCTGCTCGATTGCCATGGCACCGGCACGGCGGCGGCGGCCGCGGCGCGGGCCCAGAACAGGGCGCTCGATTCGGACCCGCCGCTGCGCTTCGTGACCGCGTCGCTGAAGGTGGATTACCTGAAGCCGACGCCCATGGGCGTGACGCTCGAGATCCGCGGCCGGGCCAAAGAGGTGAAGGGCCGCAAGGTCGTGGTCGAGGCCACTCTCTTCGCCCGCGGCGTGGCCACGGTAAAGGCCGAGATCGTTGCGGTGCAGTTGCCGGATACGTTTCTGGCGGGCGCATAGCCCGCATCGCGCGTGGGCGTGATCGTCGACAGGCCAGGGTCAGCCTGGTAGGACCACACCGTCGTTGCGGTCTTCGCGGCCAGATCGAGGAGCGAAGATGGAACGGAAGTGGCGGCTCGGAGGAATTGGCCGCAGAATGCCGGAGACGTTCCGGCGGCCCACCACCGCGAACCGGCTGGTCCAGGCACTGGCGGGTATGACTCCCAGGGAGGCATGACATGGCATTTGCCGATTGGTTCCGTCCGAAATGGAGGCACTCGAANNCAGCATTCGTCGCGCGGCGGTCGAGCTGCTGAGCGACCAGAGCGTGCTGGGCGAGGTGGCCAAGGCCGACGCGGACGAGCCGGTGCGTGGCGTGGCCCTGGGCCGCGTGACCGAGGCCGCGATCTTGGCGGAAATCGTGCAAAAGGGGCGGCCCGGTGAAACGCGCGCGGCCGCCCTGGCTCGTCTGACCGAGCCGGTCCTGCTGGGCGAGGTGGCCAAGGGGAACGACGACGCGGATCTGCGCAAGGCCGCCACCCTGCGCGTGACGGACCCGGCCGTATTGGCCGACATCCTGACCAAGGATCCCGACGTCAGAGTGCGCCAGGCGGCCATTCCGCGCGTGACGGACCCGGAGGTGTTGGGCGAAGTGGTGAAGAAGGAAACCGACGCGAGCGTGCGCCAGTTTGCCATTGACCGGATCGATGTGTCGCAAGTGACGGACGAGCTCGTTCTGGGCGAGGTGGCGAAGCGGCACCAAGCCATGGCGTCGCGCAAGGTAGCGACGGTGCGGATCAAGAGCTCGACCTTGCTGCTGGAGATCGCCAACGGCACCGACGACAAAGCGCTGCGCGACTTGGCGCTTCGGCGCGTGACCGACCCATCGCTGCTGGCGACGGCGGTCGTCGACGGATGTGGCATCGCCCTGGCCATCCTGAGCCTCATCACCGACAAGACGCAGCTTTCGCGAATCGCCAAGACGGCGAAGGACAAGGAGTGCCGCGAAAAGGCCGTGGCCCGCGTCGAGGACGAGGCGGTCCTTTCCGAGGTGGCCAAGTCCGACCCGGAGGCATCCGTCCGCGCCCAGGCCGGCAAGCGACTTCCCCCCGCGCAATGGAAGGACTTGCTGGCCATCCTCAACGCCAAGAAGCCCGCGGTTCTTGCCGCCACCCCGGCGTTGCTGGCCGAGATCGCCCGCAAGGCGATCGACGAGGAAGTCCGATCGGCGGCGGTCATGCGACTCGTGGACGGCGCCGTTCTGGCCCAGGTGGCCGAGAAGGACTCGGCCGAATCCGTGCGGCGCGACGCCAAGCAGCGCATCGCCATTCTCGAATGCGAGCAACGGGCGGCCCAGGGCCACGCGACGGGTGAGGACCTACGCGACATGGGCCTCTACTACCAGTCCGAGGATCCCCGCAAGGCCATTGGCTTCTTGAACGACGCCATTGGACGCGCCGCCTGGCTGCAAGGCATTTCGTGGCAGGAACGCGTGAGGATTCACGAGGTGCGGGCATCCGCGTACCTCGCCACCCGGCAATACGACCAGGCCATCACCGATTACGAGCAAGCCATCGAGGAATGCAAGGAGCCCGGCTTCGAGTACCAGACGCTACGCAAGCGCTCGGCTTGCTACAAGGAAATGGGGATGGCGGAGCAGGCGCAAGCGGATCGCGCCGCGGCGGCGAAGGCCGAACAGGTGTACGACGCCGGCCGCCGGACCAAACCATAGCCGTGCTGTGAACACGGACATTCTGAAATGCCTCCGGGCCAATCGCACGACCCTTGTGCGGCCGTGCGACACCATCAATACCACAGGGCTGAGAGGCGCAACGAGGGCATGAATGTGGTGGTGGATCCACGGTACGTGTCATCGGCCGAGGCAGCCTGCAACCCAGCAACGACACCCATCCCCCAGTTCGTCGATGCTCGCCACTCCTTGCCAATGCCGAGGTTTGCCCCCACGCCCCGCTTGCCGTCTATCTCTTTGCCGAACAGCCTCGTGATGGTCAGCGCGCCGGTGGCGTACAGGTAGGACTGCTCGAAGTAATAAGACACGGCAGGGCCGATACTGAGCGGGCCTTAGGTTCCGCCCCAGCTCTGGCTGTCAAGACCCGGGTGCCCCGTGGGGGCGGCGGTGGGATCACGTAGGAAGCTGCCGAGCAGCTCAACGAATACGACGAGCCGGCGCGAGATGGGGCCTCCGACAGCGGCGCCAAGTGTGACTGCGGTTCCACTGAAGCTTCCGGCCAAGGAAGAATCAGTCCACGTGCTTGTTTGATCATGCTCGAAATCCGAGCGCAGGTATCCGAGCCCGACGGAGAGACGGACGAAAGCCCCGCCAGACTCGTTGGGACCTACCGAGAGCGAGTCCGCCGCCGAACCTGCACCTCGCACGCCATAGCCTGCCGCCGGCACAGGGTTCCCGGCCGGGGGTTGGCAGACCAACGCAGGTGGGAGGCCCTGGCTCGGCGGGATAGCCGGAACGGTGGGAGCAGCCGTAGCTCCCGGAGCCGCGGAATTCTCTGGCGCGCCCGGGCCTGGAGCTGGCTCCGCAATCCCACCCGGCCGGAGCACCTGTGGTGGATCGACACAGTCACCTTTCTGGCATACACGTTCTCCCTTGCAGTCCGTATCCTTCGTGCACTGAGCTCTCGCTGAGGACGCGTGCAAGCATAGCAGGGCAGAGAGTGTGGTTCCTAGAACGCGGATCATTCGCAGGCGCGGACGCATCCTCGCAGTGACCTCATTTCCAGCCCTTGAAAGTTTGAGGGCGCTTTTGCGATCATCGCAACACCTTTTTGAAAGACCGACAACGCGCTCCGGCGAACACTTGTCGGGGCGGTCACGACAGGGAGAATCTCCATCCGCCCTGTACGCTTGGGGCACTCGAGGATAGCGATCGGGGACGGCCGGCGACGATCATGGTCTTGAACGCCGGCGCGCGTGATCTTGGCCACAGGAAGGCCTGCGACGACCGCCACGGCAAGGTTCGGCCGAGCCGGGGGGTGGTACCATGTCTCCCTGACCTGCTGCCATCGAGGAGGTATCCATGCGTCTCGTGCTCGTCGGTGCTGACTACGAAGAAAACCTGGGAGTGTGCATGATCGCCGCCGGCGCGGCGGCGGCCGGCCATCGCACGCACGTAATCCCGTTCGGAAACGGCGATGATCGCGCCGAGGTCGTGCGTCGCATTCTCGGCTCGCGGCCCGACGTGATCGGCCTGGCCGCGCAGTTTCAGCACCGCGGGCTCGACTACCTCGGCCTCGCCTGCGACTTGCGACGGGCGGGCTTTCGCGGCCACGTCACCGCGGGCGGGCAGTTCGCGACCATGGCGGCCGAGTCGCTCCTGGCTGGCCGTTTCGGGTTCGACAGCGTGGTGCTCTACGAGGGCGAGCGGACCATCGGGGAGCTGCTCGATGCCATCGCGGGCAAGCGGGCGCTCGCGGAGGTGGCGGGTCTGGCGCTGCCGGACGGCAAGGGCGGTGTATGCCGCACGGCCGTGCGGCCGCTCGCCGAAAACCTCGATGACCTGCCGCTGGCCCACCGGTACCGCCAGCACTCGCGGCAGGTCGGCATTCCTTTCATTCCCATAAGCGGCAGCCGCGGCTGCTGGGCCGCGTGCGCCTTCTGCTCGATCACCAGCGTCCTGCGCGACGGGCGCGCGCACGGCGTGGGTGGCCGCCGCTTGCGCTTGCGGTCGCCCGCGAACGTCGGCATGGAGATGGCCATGCTGGCGCAGGCCGTGGGCGGCAGCGCCGTGTTTTGCTTCCACGACGAGAACTTCCTCTTGCCGCGGCCGGAGCAGAGCCTCGAGCGCCTCCGGGCCATCCGCGACGTGCTGGACGAACAAGGCGTCGCGCGCGCGGCGTTCATCGGCAAGTGCCGGCCCGACACGGTCACGAGAGATCTGGCGCGCGAGCTGGCGCGGCTGGGCGTGATCCGCATGTACGTCGGCATCGAGAACACCTCGCCGAGCGGGGCCTTGCATCTCAACCGCGGTACGGACGTGGCCACCATGGCGGCGGCGCTCGACGCCTGCAACGACGCGGGCATCTTCGTCTGTTACAACCTGCTGGTCTTCGAGCCCGAAACCACCCTCGACGACGTGGCCCAGAACATCGCCTTCATGCGCGCGCATGCCAGCACGCCGATCAACTTCTGCCGGGCCGAGCCCTATCTGGGCACGCCCATGTACCAGCGGTTGCGGGCCGCGGGCAACTTGCAGGGGGGCTTCCTCGGCTGCGACTACCGCATTGCCGACGATCGCGCCGAGCTGCTCTTCCGTATTGCGGGCTCGGCCTTCCGCGAGCACAACTTCGCCAGTGACGGCGTCGCCAATCGCTACATGAGTCTGGGCTACTCGGCGAAGCTGCTCGAGTTCTTCTACCAAGACGCGGGTTCACGCCGAGCGACGCTGATGGAACGAGCGCAAGAGCTCACGCGCTCCATCACCCTCGACACCGCGGACCTTTTCGAGAAGGCGCTCGCTCTTGCGGCCAAGGTGGATCTTGCGGACCACGATGCCATTGCCCGCCAAACCGCGCTGCTCGGGTTGCGGATCGCGGCCTCGGATCGCGTGTGGCACGCGGGCCTGGATGCACTCGAGCGCGACATGGCGAGCTTCGCGCGCGGCGAGGCGCAGGCCTCGCGCCGGAGCGTGAGTCGTGTGGCCAAGGCGGCGCAGGGCGCGGCCGTAGCGGGATGGCTGGCCCTGTGGGCGACGGGGTGCAGCTCGGGGAAGGGACTGCGCAACGATCCGCTGCCGCCCGACGCCGGCGGCCTCGATGCGAAAAAGGACAGCCCCGACAAGAACGACCTGCTCATCGTCGCCGATGCCCTGCCGGCCGATGCCATCGTGATCGGCCCGGCGGACGTCGACATGGCGCCGCAAGACACTATGGCCTTCAATGATGGTCGCAAGGACACGCTCATCGTGGCCGATGCCCTGCCACCCGACGCCGCCGGCCGCGATACGGCCGGTGACGGGACCGGCGACGGGCTCGTGGGCATCGACGGCGCCCTGCTCGACGGCAACAAGGCGGACCGGGAGAGCGCGGTCCCCGACCTGGCGCCGCTGCAGGATGCGCGCGACGTGCGCCTCATCGAGGTCGATCCGCTGCCGGGCGACGCCCTCGGACGCGACTACGGGGTGGTCGACATGGCCCCGGTCGACCCCGCGGCATACGACGCGAAGCCTGTGATCAGGGATAGCGGGAGCAACGAGCCCCCGTTCATCGTGGATCCCGTGGTCGAGGGCAGGGAAGGGCTGATCGTGCCAGGGGGAATGAAGGACAAGGCGAGCCAGGCGGTTCGCGAGCACTGGGCGCTCACCTCGCCGACGCGGCTCAAGCGATCGCAAGATCTGCCGCTGTGCCTGTGCCCCGAGGCTCGCCTCTCCGGCGAATGGCAGGGGGCCAGAGTCCACGTCCGTCTCGCCAGCGTGCCCGGCGACTTCAATACGCGCTGGCAAGCCCAGGGTGAGATCGAGGGCGAGGGCGCCGAGGTGCTGTGGACGCCCAGCTCCGACGAAGATCAGCTCGACGTCGCCGTGCGCACCCGCGACGGCGTGGCCGTGACCTTGCTCAAGCTCGAACAGGTGGCGGGCAAGCGAAGAGCCTAGCTCATTGGGATGGGA
>PNBO01000086.1:0-662 GCA_003136095.1 Myxococcales bacterium | reverse complement strand
ACGCCGGCGGCACACGACGTATAGCTCTCACAGTACTGGTGCGTGGTCGTCTCCGAGCCCGTGCATTGATCGATCGTCTTCCAAAGGTCCAGCGTCGCCTTGGCACCGGGGTCGTACCAACCCGTCGAGCCGGTGTTTCCGCCCGCGTAGGCGACGGTGGTATCGCTGAGCCCGCGCACGGACAGCTCCGAGATGGGGCGGGCGGGCGTACAGGGATCGGTCACCAAGTCGGCTGAGGCCGCGGCGATCGCCGCGATCACGTCCGCGGCCTCGCATCCCAATCGCTGCACGAACCCCGCGCCGTTGGACATGCCAGTGGCGTAGACGCGCTTGGCATCGATGCAAGCTGCCTTGCTTATCGCCTCGATCATAGCTCGCGTGAAGCCCACGTCGTCGACGTTCTCCGACATGGCTAGCCCACAACAGTTCCCTACGTTCCAAGAGTTGTCTACCCCGTCGGGATAGACCATGAGGAAGCCCACTTGATCGGCCTTCTTCTTCCAGCCGCTGGAGGACTCCTCCTGCGTCCCGCTGCCGCCATGGCCGTGAAAATCGAAGATCAACGGGACGGCGGTGCCCACTTTGACGGAGCTCGGCAGGTAGACCACATAGCTGCGACTGCGGCCGCCGAACTGAAGCGAGGCCTGGTTATCTCCGGCTTT
>PNBO01000053.1 GCA_003136095.1 Myxococcales bacterium | reverse complement strand
AAGAAGACCCTCGGCCTCATCTATTCAGGCGAGTATCACTTCGGAACCGGCGCTCCCGAGAAGATGGAGATCGTGGCCGGCACGTGCAAGGTCAAGCTCGATAACAGTGAGACCTGGCAGAGCTACGCCGCGGGCACCCTGTTTCGGATTCCGGGCAAGAGCGGCTTTACCATCACCGTCGAAGCCGACATCGCCGAGTACATCTGTTCGTTCGAATAGGGACTAGTGCATGGGAGGTGCGGGGCGCATGCCGGCGTCGCGCAGAAGCTTCTGGTCTGCCTCCACGTCGGGATTTCCGGTGACCAGGAGCTTGTCGCCGAAGAAGAAGGAATTCGCACCGGCCAAGAAGCACAGCACCTGTGCCTCGCGCGATAGCGCCATGCGTCCAGCCGAGAGGCGTACCTGCGCCTTGGGCATCACGATGCGTGCGGTGGCGATCATGCGCACCATCTCAAGCGCATCCACGGGCGACCGGTTGGCGAGAGGCGTACCCGGAACGGGCACGAGGGCGTTGATGGGGACACTTTCCGGAGGCGGATCCAGGTTGGCCAAGGTGACCAGCATGGCGCAGCGGTCGTCGATGGATTCGCCCATGCCGATGATGCCGCCGCTGCACACCTTGATGCCGGCCTTGCGTACGCGCCCCAGGGTGGCCAGCCGGTCGTCGTAGCCGTGCGTGGTGATGATGTTGTCGTAGAACTCGCGCGAGGTGTCGACGTTGTGGTTGTAGACGGTCAGCCCGGCCTGCGCGAGCCGCTCGGTCTGCGCGTCGGTGAGCATGCCGAGGGTGATGCACGCCTCCAGGCCCAGCCCGCGCACGGCGCGCACCATGCTGAGGACGCGCTCGAAGGACTCACCGTCCTGCGGGTTTCGCCCGGCGGTGCCCATGCAGAAGCGCGTGGCGCCCGCGGCCTGCGCCCGTTGCGCGGCCGCGACGACCTCGTCCACCGAAAGCATCTGGTCGCGCCGGACCCCCGTGTCGTAGTGGCTCGACTGCGGGCAGTAGGCGCAGTCCTCGGGGCAGCCGCCCGTCTTGACCGAGAGGAGCGAGCAGAGTTGCACCTCGTCGGGCCGATGGTGCTCGCGGTGCACCTGCTGCGCCTTGAAGATGAGCTCGGGGATCGGGAGATCGTGGATCGCCCGCAGATCTGCGACGGAGTACTTGGGCACGGCCGTCTTCTTACCATGGGAACCCTGACAGGGTTCCCACTCCTTCCCGCGATGCTGCGCTGCCGGCAGAGCCGGCAGGCTCCACACGCGATCTAGTTGATTTTTCGCAGGACGACCAGGACGCGCAAGGTCAGGCCGATGGCTTCGGCCACCTCCTTGGCATCCTTGGGGCTCTTGGCCGTTTCCCGCAGGGGGCCGCGCGACAGGGCGCTGTCACCCTTGACGGGGGTGCCGGGATACCAGAGGCCGTCCTTGGCCTGGCGCGAGCGCAGATAGGCCTCGGCGGTGCGCACCCCGGAATTCTCCTTGCCGAGCCCAATGCCGGTGATGGTGTCAAGGGCATCCAGAACATCGGTGTAGAAGCGCGGCTCGGTCAGGATTTCCCAGTACGACGGCGCCTTGCGATCCTCGTAGCGATCGGGCTGCAAGAAACGCGTGGCGAGCAGTTCCGCCGCGCGGCGGGCCTCGCGCGACCCCCGCCGGTCCTTCGACGACGCGAAGGCGCGCAAGACCATGCCGGTGACAAGGTGGCTCGATGGCCGCGCCGCCGAGTCGGTGCGCACCCCCCGCCAGGCCCAGCCCCCGTCGTCCTGGCGCAAGGACAGGAGAAAACGAAATCCCTTCTCCACGCCCGCTTCGTTCTCGAAGCCCGCGCGGCAGAGCGCCGAGAGCGCCCACCCCTGAAAGTGCAGGGCGGGGGTCTTGCCGCGTCCTTTGGGGTTCTCGGCCAAGGCCAGATCGCCGATGCCGCCGTCGCTGTCCTGCGAGGCCAGAAGATAGTTCGCGATCTTGTGGAGCTGCTGGGAGACCGGGCTCTTGCCTTCGACGCGCAAGCCGAGATCGGCCAGACGATCGAGACAGCGCACGGTGGCCAGGCAGCGGGCGAACTTGGAACCGCCCAGTTCCTTCTCGGGAGCGCGCGGGGCGAAGCTGCCGTCCTTGTCCAACTTGCGCAGGAGGGCTCGCACCTCGGGATAGCTGGCGATCTCCTCGGCGTTGGGCGCTTCACTGTCGTCGATGAGGTCACGGCGCACGCGGGCCAGCACGCTGGGAGTCCCCTCGCGCAACAGGCGCGGAATCGGATCGCTGGCCAGGCGAGCTCGCCAGCCCGAGAGCGCCCGCGGCGGCGGCTGCGCAACGGGCGGGGAAGGCGTGAACAGGCTCGGGCGGTTCATGTCTGCTGCCAAGGTGGACGCATTATATAGACTCGCGAGCCCGGCGTCCGGAGTTCTTGGGCGAGGGACAGGCCAGGCGGGGTCCGGCTGGCGCGTGCGGGCGACGGGAATTCGCTTGCCGCGTCGCGCCTGCGACCCAGTCCCACCTCAAGTTGGCCTGGAAAGCCCGAGAGAGGAGGGGTACAACAAGGAACCGGCAATTCCTTGTCTGGGGTGGGGCCGAGCAATGGACGAAAGCGAGAGACCGTCAAAGCGAGACGCCTTTATTGCACTCCTACGAGCGGGCTGGGCCTCGCTTCACCTGGATGCCCGCTGTCCCGGCGTGGTGGTGCCAGCGCCATTCTCCTCGCAGGCGCACCTCGTGCTGCAGTACGGGCGGAACATGCCCATTCCCATCATGGATCTCGAAGTCACCGAGGCGGGCGTGAGCGCGACGCTCTCGTTCTCGCGGGTTTCGCACCGCACCTACGTGCCGTGGAGCGCGGTCTACGCGGTTAGCTGCACCAACGGCTGCGGCGTGCTCTACCGCGAGGACGTTCCCGAGGACGTGGCCGTGGCCACGCCGACCGACGCCGGGTTGGTCGAGTTGCCCTGGAAGGGGCGGTCACGCGCGTCCGGCGGCTATGCCTTTCGCGACGACGGGCCGCCTCTGCGCTCCGTCCCGAGCACCGATGACATCGACCCAGGCGCTCTGGCGATCCATCTCCATTCCCGCCGGCGCCGGCCGCAGCTCCGCGTCGTGAAATAGACCAGTAATCCACAGCGCGGGCTTCGCCCGCAACCCAAGGCTTCAGGCTCCAGGCGCCAGGCTCCAGGTTCTCTGGTCGAGAGCGGCGATCGGCGTCTCCATGGCCCGAAGGAGATCGCCGTATCGTGCAGCAAGCAGGTCGTGCTGTTCGGCGTGCATCATGCCCAACCGATGCGCCAGGCCGATCAGATGGCGGGCCTCCGACGCAGAGCCGAGCGCCACGGTCAGGAAATGGCCATAGTCCCTCGTCGAACTACGGGCCGAGCCTTCGACGATGTTCGTCGGGACGGAAACGGCTGCCCACCGGATCTGGGCTTGCAGCCCGAAGCGCTCCTCGGACGGAAAACGAGCGGTCGCGCGCTAGACACGGTCGACCCGATCGTCTGCCATGGCGAAGACCTTGAGCTTTGCTGGATCTCTACTCACGCGCCTGCACTATTGCCTGGAGCCTGGAGCCTGGAGCCCGGAGCCTGAAACCGTATGACAGGACCGCTGAAAAAACCGTCGTGCCACGCGAAGAATCTCGGAGGTAGTAGACTAGGGCCCGGCCGGGTCGCGCACGATGACCTGGATGTCCTTGCCGCCCGTGAAGACGCGGGTGTGGGGAAACGCGGTTCGCTTGATGACGTGAAAGGCGTCGGCGCGCCGGGACTGGCCGGCCGGCCGGAGGGTGTCGAGGGCGGACAGCGGCAGGTTGCGGATGAGGCGCCCGTGCAGGGCGACACCGTCGTCCCGCGTGGTCAGGCTCACGACGAGACTTGCGGCGGGATAGTAGGTCCGCAGATTCTCCACGAAGCCGCGCAGGTCCTCGGCCCGAGGGAGATCGGGCTTGACCTGCGCGCCCCCCGCGACCTCGATCTTGACGGCGCGGCCCGCGAGGGAGCGCGGCACTTCGACGTCCAAGATTTCGACGAATTCCGCGCCCTGGTAGGGACGCAGGGTCACGCGCAGGGGCAGGCGGCCGCCGGCCCGCACCTTGTCGCCTGGCGAGGCGAGCCCCACGATCTCGGCGGTGTCGGCCCGGTATTCCACGCGTGCGTCGACCTCGATCTTGTCCACCACGGCAGGGGCGAAGGGATTGCCCAGAAGCTCGCCAAGGGCGTGCATGCCGTGCGACATGGCCAGTATGCGTGGGGCGAGGTTCTCGCTGGCGAAGATCACGTCGCGCAGTTCGAGAGGGGGAAAGCCGCGCACAAAGAGCCGGGTGGTCACGTCCGCGGTCATGTCGGTGACGTCGGGCACCGCCTCGGACAGCGCGGTCGAAATCGCCATGGTCGCGAGCATGGGCAGGAGCCGGCGATGACGCGCGATCTCGACGGTGAAGGGCGGCTTGCTCGTGCCCTTGCTGGCAACGCGAACCTGGACCGGGACCGTGCCCGCGCGGTCGCCGAGCAAGCCGATGACGCCGGTTCTCGAGTCGTCCGTTACGGTGCCGATCTCGGCGATGGGGGACGACATCTTGAGCGAGGACGAGAGGCTGGGGATGATGGCGTGAATCTCGCCTTGCACCATGGGCAGGCTGACGCTGCCGATGCCGAACATGGGATGGCCGAAGGCGAAGACCTGCTTGCCGTCGGAGTAGGTGAGGGTTCCCATCGCGGTCGTGGACATGTCGCCCGAGATGAGCGCGACGCCGACGGCGGCGCCGGGCAGAAGCGCAGGGGCCGCGGCGCTGGGCCGCGTCTTGCNNCGGCTGGGGCACGCCCACTTGCGCGGGGTCGGGCGGCGGACGATCCGGACGATCCCGTTCGGCGAGCATGGTCTCGATGGGCGTGACCCCGGCCAGCGGCTCCTTGGCGAACGACCAGCCATAGGCGATGGCGCCCATGAGCTTGCCGTCGACGTAGACCGGGCTGCCACTCATGCCGGCGGCGATACCCAGCGACTCCACGCGCGCATCTTCGGCGCGCACCAGGATGATGTCCTGCTTGGGCATGAAATTGCGCATGATGGAGACCACGCGCACCTTGAAAGCCTCGGGTGCCGTGCCCTGGAAGACCGTGCGCGCCTCGCCGACCATGCCGGGCCTCACCTGCGCAAGCGGCAAGATCGCGGCAAGCTCTTCCCCGGCCGCTGCCGGCCACGCCAGCAGGAGCGCGAGCACTGGCAGCCAAGGCAGGGACGGGTGATTTGCTAGGTTCACGTTCGTGCAAGCGTAGGAACCGCCGCCTTCCCTGTCAATCCCGGGAACAACCTTTGCTTGACGGGAACGCGCCTGGGGACAAGGATTCCCTCGCCCATGGTGAGCGCCGACATCTTCGTTGCCGAGACCGAGTTCAAGAACCAGGAGTCCTTTCGCGGACTGGTGACTTCCGGCTACCTGCCGGCCTTCGCCGGGGACGCGGCCAGCGTGGCGGACATGTTGCGCCTGGAGGCCAAGTTTGCCATCGAATCCATCGAGGCGGCGGCCATCTGGATCGCCGACACGGACTCCTTGGAAATGAAGATCGTCCTCGGTGCCCAGTGCGGCGCCCATGCGCGTGAGTGCCAGAGATTGCAGGAACGGCTGTCCGTGCTCGGGCTCGCGCCAGGGTCCTACGACCCGCGCCAGGGCGGCTACTCCAAGCTCTTCGCCTTTCTCCGTTCACTGCAAACCAGCGAGGAGCGCGTCGCCGCCGGCCTCCTGACCCTGGGTGGCGCGGCAGTGGCCAGATTGGGCGCCCTGCTGGCGGTGTGCGGCGAGCGGGGCGACGCGGAAACCAGTGAGCTTCTGCGCAGCGGAATGATTCCGGACGAGCAGCGGCGCGCCGACGAGGGCAGGGACCGGCTGGTCCTGCTCGCCACCGCCGAGGACAGCCAGGCGCGGGCCCGCCGAGCGGTGTTCAAGACCATCGAGCTTTTGGGCGAGCTCTACGAACCCGGCACCCTCCGCCGCGTGCTCGGTCGCGCCGGCCGGAAGTAAATCGAAGATCGAATGCCCCGAACCTAGCCTTCGACGTCGCAGACCACGACCGTGATGTTGTCGCGGCCGCCGCGGGCAATTTGTCATGGGAACCCTCGAAGGGTTAGCTCTG
Organism: Myxococcales bacterium; assembly: GCA_003136095.1. GTDB lineage: Bacteria > Myxococcota_A > Polyangia > Fen-1088 > Fen-1088 > Fen-1118. The sequence goes on along the minus strand of PNBO01000053.1, from coordinate 58 downwards.
CACTCGGCACCCGCCACCCACCCTGCCTCCCCCGCGCTTCGCGCGGCCTCGCCATCCC
>PNBO01000206.1 GCA_003136095.1 Myxococcales bacterium | reverse complement strand
CGCTCATCGCGCCGCGATCCGCCGCCGCCAACGATCTGGAAACCGCCATTCTCTACAAATCCCTCACCGCGGAAGGCTACGTGGCCACGCACGACGATCGGGATCGGTTGGCATACGAACGGGTCTCGCAGCAGGCCAGTGAGGTGCTGCTTCGGCTGGCTGGGTTGGCGGACGACCAGGAAGGACGCGCTCTATTCGCGCCGCTACCCGAGCTTGCCCAGGACTTCGATCGCGTCGCTGACCAAATCGTGGCCCAGGCACGCGCCGGCATGACAGGCGCCGAGGCGCAACAGGCCGAGGTTCGCCTGGCCCGCAGTCGAGAGACGCTGCTGGATTCGCTGCGTCGATACACGGATCTGCAGGAGGGAAAGGTGACCCGCGCCCGCCAGGCGATTGCCGCCGAACAAACCCGGACCGAGAAATCGCTCCTGGCATTTTCGCTGTTGGTGCTGGGGCTTTGGGGGGCAACGGGAATTCTGGCGGCTCGCGGCGTGCGCGCCCCGGTCAAACGACTGGCGGCGGCCGCGCGCCGGGTGGCCGCCGGTGATTTCTCGGACGTGCGCAGCCTCGGCCACCGGGGCGATCGACGAGACGGTCGCGAGTCTCGAAACGAGCTTGACCAGCTGATCGCGGCCTTCGGCAGCATGGCCGCGGCACTGCAGGTACAACACGAAGAGCTCCAGGCGCAGAACGAGGAGTTACAGGCGCAGCAGGCGGCACTCCAGGCGCATCAGGATGAGCTGAGCGGCCAAGACGGGGAGTTGCGCTGCAAGAGCGAGGAGCTGGAGGAGCAAGGACGGAGTTTGCAGCGGGTGCAGGAGGAATTGTGCGAGGCGAATCGGCGCAAGGACGAGTTTTTGGCCACCCTCTCGCACGAATTACGTAATCCTCTCGCGCCCTTGCATTCCAGCCTGTACCTCCTGCGCCGGGCCGAGCCAGGCAGCGACCAGGCCAACCGCATGATGGCCATCATGGATCGCCAGCTCGGCCACTTGACGGCTTTGACCAACGACCTGCTCGATGTCACCCGGATCAGCCGCGGCAAGATCACGCTTCAGTGCTCGACCCTCGACCTGTGCGCACTCGTACGCAGCGCAGCCGACGACAACCGGGCCCTGTTCGCAAGCCACGCGCTTCGCTTGGCGCTGGAAGTGCCGACGGAACCACTGTCGGTTTATGCCGACCCGGCTCGCCTGGCCCAGGTGATCGGTAATCTGGTGCACAACGCGGCCAAATTCACCCCGGCGGATGGCGAGGTCGCCGTCACGCTTGCGAGAAGCCCAGGTCAGGAAAGCGCGCGCCTGATTGTCCGCGACACCGGCACCGGCATTGCCCCCGAGCTGCTACCGCAGGTTTTCGAGCCCTTCCTCCAAGGCGACCAATCCCTGGCGCGTTCGCAAGGGGGACTGGGGCTTGGCCTGGCGCTGGTCAGGGCACTGGTCGAGATGCATGGCGGGAACGTAGAGGCAGCGAGTGACGGCCCAGGCCGCGGCTCGACATTCACCGTCGAACTGCCGCTATGCAAGGTAGAGCGCGAGAGCACGCCCCCGCCCACGCTTTTGCAGCGCACCCGCCGTCGCGTGCTGGTGATCGAGGACAACCTGGACGCTGCCAATAGTCTGCGTGGCGTACTGGAGATGCTCGGTCACTGGGTCGAGACGGCCAGCGACGGACACCTGGGACTGTCCCGCGCCCGCGAGTTTCGGCCTGAGGTCGTGTTCTGCGACATCGGACTGCCCGAAATGGACGGGTATGCCGTGGCACGTGCCTTGCGACAGGAGGTGCAACTGCGTAACGCACTGCTGGTGGCCATGACCGGCTACGCTCAGCCCGAGGACAAGCGCCGCGCGACCGAGGCCGGTTTCCACGAACACGTTGCCAAGCCGCCAAGCATCGAGCGACTAGAGGAAGTCCTATCCCGCGCCGGGTTGTCGCCAAGTTGAACCCCAGGGAGATCGAATTGATGAACCAAGACACCTGCCGCCGAGTGGTGATCGCGGACGACAACGACGACATGCGCGCGGTGCTGCGCGGTCATGTCGAGGGCCTTGGTGCGGAGGTTTCCGAGGCTGCCAATGGCGGGGACCTGGCCATCCTCCTGGTGGAGGACGACCGGGCGATCGGTCTCCTGGTCACGGATGTGAGGATGCCGTGGGCGACGGGCGTTCAAGTGGCACTGTCGGCACGCAATGCCGGCCTGACCATGCCCATCATCGTGATCACGGCCTTCGGCGACGATCGGCTGCGCGACCAAGTCAAGCGTCTGGGCACCGCGACCCTCTTGCCCAAACCATTCCGCGCCGAGGAATTCTTGTCGCTGGCGCGTTCGTACCTTTCCGCGTGACCCTTCGACTTCACGCGGAACAGCATCCTTCCCAACCACCGGGAGGAGGGACGCCTGCCTGCTACGATGACGCGGTCGCGAGCCGCCTGACGAGATCGGGGCGATCCGATTTGGTCAGCCAATCTTCGACTATCTTGCTGGCGAGGAGCGCCGTGAGCCAGGGATTGCGCGTCTCCTCTCGGGCCGCCCGGTAGGCGGCAGCCACCAACTCTTCGACCCTGTACGTGGACTTTGAAGAAGTGGTTTTCATGCCCCCCTTTTGATGCAGGAAATGCGCCAAGCACCGGGGCAAGGAATGCCTTGCACGGGGACTGATTCACGCCAGGACTGGTTACCTTTTGGGAACCAGCGTCGGGAATTCGTAACACGCCAAGGCCCGTCCGAGCCGCCAGATCGTTTCTTGCCCAGGACAACGCGCTGGTCCCGGCCTTGCAAAGCCAGAAGACAGGATCGAACTACGATGGAGCCAACCGTGAATACACTTACGACGGAGCACGTGAACTGGATTGCCGGCGCATTGACCGACGGGGCATCGCGGGTTCACGCGATGGAATTCGATGCCACGGGTGAAAGGAAAATCGCCGCCTTCGAGGAACTGGTGGGTCGCTGCGAGGTCAAGGCATACCGTCTGGCCATGCAGTTGGTCGGCAGCGAGTCGGACGCGCAGGAGATGGTGTTCATTCTGTGCGACTTGGAAGAATTGTCCGTCGAGGACGGCGCCGGGATCCTCGATCTGTCGGCGGCGGAAACGAAGGAGCATCTGCAAGCAGCCAGGTTGGCGATTCGCCACGCCATCGGCCACTACTTCTCTCGTGGCCTCCACGAAAGCGCGAGCACCTCGGTCTGCGTGGGCAACGACAATCGGCACTTGACCGAGGCGTCGCTTACGGATCCGTAGGAACCTTCTCCAAACGGGAGATGCCCCGGCTTTGCCGGGGAGGCCGCCAAGGTTTGACAGTTCCGGGGGTGCCCGGTTCTCCGATCGGCGGCGGCTCGTACCGGCACATCGGCTGATGGGATCGACCGTTAAGCCCCTGGCTTTGCCGGGGGATACTTACTTCTGCACGCAACGGAGGCATGGTCGCGGCGGTGATGGCTGCCCTGGGGGCGATAGTCGGTGCCTGGGGGGACCGTGATAGAATGGCGCATTGACCGGGGGCCGATCCATCCCGAGCCAAAGTTGAAGGAGTCTTTGTGCGAAGAGCCTATTCCGTCTTTACGTTCGCGTTTGGCGCGGCTTGTCTGCACGCGTGCGCCGGCAACCCCATCACGTCAGGTACCGGTGGCGCGGGGGGAGGCGGGGTGGGCGGAAGCGGGTCGGGGGGCGTCTCAGTCGCCGTGACCGGGGGGGCCGGAGCGGGAGGCTCTTCCGCGACAACGGCCAGCGGCGGAGTTTCGGGCGGCAGCGGCGGCTCGACGGTCAGGCCAACTGGTACGGGCGGGGGCGGCGGGTCGCTGGGCACGGGCGGCGGTGGCGGCTCGACCGCGCGCGCGGATGCCGCGCCGGACGTCGCGGGCGGTGGCGGCGGCACGAGCTACGATGCGGGAACCGGAGGGGTCGCCGGTTGCGACCAGGATCTGAGCGGCACGTGGGATCTCTACACGACCAGCCTGGCTTCGGGTTCAGTCGCCGCGACGCTGGTTCTCGGCGCCTCTGGCTTTACCTTCACCATGACGCGCGGGCAGCTCGCCTATACCGCCGCGGGCACCAAGTCCGCCACCTACAAGACTTCCAGCGGCACGCGCCTCATCACCGTGCAGAATACGCCGGCCGGTGTGAACAGCGGCAGCTTCCCCCTTGCCCTCGGCGGCCATTGGACGCTCGCGTCCAACCATGAAACCTGCACCCTGGACGTGGCCTCGGGCACCGTGAAGGGCAATTGCAACGGACGGCCCGACGAGTACAACGTGGCCGCCGATGACTGGCCCTATATCATTCCCTCGCCGGAAAATGGCCTCCACTACCTCTTCTCGCGGACCAGCACCTTGGCCTCGCAGTTCGGTGATTTCGGCGGCCAGTGGACGGCGAAGTCCGACACCGGCAGCGGTCAAGGCTGCGTTTTCAAGGTTGAAGGGAACACCTTCACTTCGACCTGTGTGGCGAGCAACGACTTCAATGGGAACCTGCATCTGACCATCGGCAGCGACTGCGTGGCCAGCGGCACGACCCCGAGTGGCCTTGAAGTAAGCGGCCGCAGGCGGTAGCCGGCCGATGCGACAGCCCTGCCGGCGATGGCCAGCCGCGATCGGGTGGCTCCTCTTGCCGTTCGCGCTGACTTCGCCCGCGCACGGGCGCGCGCCGTTCGCGCTCAAGCTCGAAGTCAGTACGGAACCGAAGCGCCCCACGGCGTCGCAACCCTCGCCCTCTGGCGCGGTTCTCGTGCTCAACAGCATGGGCGAGGCGCAGCGCCAGCAACTCGCCGATTCGCTGGCCAAGCTGGCCGTGGCCGTGGACAGGCGGAAGAATCCCTTCTTCGTCGCTCTCGACGACAGCGAAGAACGCACGCCGGCGGAGGACCAGCTCAAGCAGACCACGCCAGCCTTCACGGCGGCCGCCACCCTGTGCGCCGGCCACTGGCAATCCGCCGAAGGTGACATGCGGGTTCGCCCAGTCGGCCGCTGTGCGGCCCGGACCCGTTGTGTGTCCTTGACGGAGGCGCCAGGTGGCGACGAGGGGGAGCGTCGTGGCCGTTTTCTCGCCTGGCCGCTGGGCTACGCGATCTTTCTCTCCGTCGCATCGCCCAAGCTGGCGGACGACGTCGCGGCGGCGCTGCGGGCGCCCGGCTCAACCCAGATCGCGCTCGTGCTGACCGGTGCCGAGCTTCACTTTCTGCGCCAGAGCCCGGCTCTCGCACGATTGCTCGCTCAGGCACGTCACGCGGTCAAGAGCGTCCCGGCGAAACGCTCGCCCTTCCTCGTTGTGCTCGCCAAGATCGCGAGTGCGACCACCGTCAAGGATGAATTGCCGTGGTTCAAGCTGCCTCGAGATTCGATTCTCATCGTCCCGCGCCTGGGCGCCCTGGCCACCAGCGACGCCTTCGTGTCCGAGGTGCGAGCGCGGCTGCGGACCACGACTGCCGAAGTCGAGTGGCTGGCAACGCCACGGTAGGTGGAATTCAGCTGCGTCGTCGCGCTACCGCCGCCGCGGAGGGACCCGCCGAGGGCGGCCGATCGACCATCCCACGCAGCCCCTCGATGATGGCCTTGGCCTTGGCCTCGGATGCGATGCGGCGATGGCAAAAGAGGCGCTTGGAGCTCCGAGCCCCCGATGCCAGGAAAGCCTGAGAGGAGTGGGATTCATGTCGGGCTTGGCGATCCCATGTTAGGCTAGCAATCTCTCGCAGCTTGGTTGCGGCGGCCATGGCACCCGCCGTCGTGCACTTCGCCGCCAACGACCTTTCTCCTCGGTCGCATGCCGATGTCAGCCTCGGACCAGCACCCACTTGCCGCACCCGCTCCGGTCGATCCGGCGGAGGAGATCGCGGCCGTGCTGCGCAGCATGATGGATCGGCTCTTCGTCCTGGTGGCCACGCTGGGCGTCGTCACCATTGCGGTCGACACGCTCCGCGTGGCGTTGACCGGCTACAACGCGAGCTACGCCACCGACCTCCTCACCTTCGGGGTGGTGTTCGGCGTGCTAGCGCTGCGCAAGCGGCTGCCCATTCGCGTCGTCTTTGGGGTGGTGGTTGGCGCGATGGCCTTGATGGGCGTCGCGAGCCTGGCCGCCCTCGGGCTGGCGAGCGCGGGCATGATGATCCTGACCGCCACCTGCATCCTGGTCGGGGTGTTTGCCGGGCTGCGCACCGCCGTCATCACCGCCATCGGCGTTTTCCTGATCGTGGCGCTGACCGGGCTGGCCCANNGTTCTCACCGTCGTGTTTGCCGCCACCAGCGTCAGGCGGCGGCTCACGCGCTCGCTTGAGGACCTTGGCCAGCGTGGCATCGAGCTGGAGCGGGTCGCGGAACAACTGCGTGAGAGCGAGCAGCGCCACCGCCTGCTGGCCGAGAACATGACCGACGTGGTGTTCGTGCAACGGCTGGACCTGAGCTTGCTCTACGTGAGCCAGTCCGCCGAACCGCTCTTCGGACGGAGCATGGACGAGCTTCGTCGTCTGGGAATGGAAAGCAGCATGACGCCGGAATCGTTGCGGCGGGCCCAGGAGGTCTATGGACGGTACCTCCCGCGCGCACAACGGGGGGAGCCGGTGGCGGCGCCGCTCCTGGAGTTCGAGTACGTGCGAGCCGATGGCTCCACTTTCTGGGGCGAGCTCCGGGTCAAGTTCCTACGTGACGCAAGCGGCGCGCTGGTCGGCAGCCAGGGCGTGCTCCGCGACATCAGCGAGCGTCGGCGCAGCGAGCAAGAGCGACTGGCACTCGAGGAGCGCCTGCGCGAGGCGGACAAGCTGCAGGCCATCGGTCAGCTCGCCGGCGGCGTGGCCCACGACTTCAACAACCAACTCTCGGCCATCATGGGATTCGCGGAGATCATCCAGCATGAGGGTGGATCCAGCGCCGGTGTGCGCGGTTACGCGGGCAACATCTTGCTCGCGGCGCAGAGGTCGGCCGACTTGACCAGCAAGCTGCTCGCCTTCGCGCGACGGACGCAGCATCGGACCATCGCCGTCGACGTTCACGTCATCGTCGGCGAGGTGGTGGCCATGCTGGAGCGAACCGTGGACAAGCACATCCGCATCGAGACCAGGTTGCAGGCGCCGGCGTCGGTCATCCTGGGCGATCCCAGCCCAATGGTCAGCGCGCTCCTGAACCTCGGCTTGAACGCCCGCGATGCGATGCCCCGGGGCGGCAGTCTGGTCTTCGCCACGGCCGTGGTCGGCGATTCGACCAGCGATCGCTGGCTGGAAGTGCGGGTGTCGGATACGGGCATCGGCATGGATCCGGAAACGGTCAGCCATGCGTTCGAGCCGTTCTTTACCCTCAAGGGCCCGGGCAAGGGGACCGGGCTCGGGTTGCCCGCGGTCTACGGAACCGTCCAGAGCCACGGCGGCAGCATCGATATCGAGTCATCGCCGGGCGACGGCACGACATTCCGAATGCGTTTCCCGCTCCACGATGCCCCGCCGCAGGCGACTGGCACCCAGACGGAGGCAGCACGCGAGCAACCGAGGCGCAGCGCCACGGTCATGGTCGTTGACGACGAGGATCTGGTGGGGCGCGCGGCCGGCCTCGCGCTGGAAAGAGCGGGGCACCGGGTCCGCGTGTTCGGAAGCCCGACCGCTGCCCTGAGTCACTACCGCGACTGCTGGCACGAGATCGATCTGGTGGTCATCGACATGATCATGCCGGAGATGACGGGTCAGGAACTGTTCACCGAGCTGCACGCGCTCAATCGTGACGTGTCCGTGGTCATTACCTCCGGACATGTCCCGGCGGCTGCCGTCCAACAACTGCTGGACCTTGGCGCCAGGGAGTTCCTCGCCAAGCCCTTCAGCCCGAGCGAGCTCGTGGCCGCCGTGGAGCGTGCCCTCGGTGCGTCGCCGCGGGCGCCGACTCGCACGTGTCCCCGCGGGTGAGTCAGGGCCCAGCCACGCGCAGTTCGATGGACGCCGCGCCCGTAGATGCAGGGGGGAGCAATCAGCTATCGGCGACAACGCAATCGCCGGAACGTAGAACGACGTTCTCGATTGAATCCTTGCAGAAGTCTACTTGTTCTTCTTTTCGAGCGCTTGCAGGAACTGGGACGCGACCGGTATGGCGACCGTCGGGTCGGCGCCGTACCCATCCAGTTGCACCTCGAAATACGAGGCTTTGAAATGGGCATAGGCGGTCAGTCCGGTGCTCAAGGAATTGCCAATCGCAACCGTTCCGTCGTACGGTGAAATGGAAGTGGCGGCGCCATTGATGTCCTTTTGGTAGGTGAACATCGTATTGGCCTTGGCGTCCGTGCTGAAGTCCATGGCCACGAGCGTGCAGATGCTCCCAGAGGGACCCACCAGGTCCTGGTACATGGCCACGCGCATTCCTCGATCGATATAGACCATATTGCCGCCATCGATCCGTTGGTCCAAGGTTTGGTCGGTAAAGACGCCATACTGGTAGGGATCCGTGGGGTCCGTGCTTTGGGTCCAGCCGGAGAGCTCGTTGTCCGCGAACTTGAGCTTGCTGCCAAACGCGGTCGCGTCGAGCGGACCGCTGCCCGATGAGCTCGAGCACGCGGCAAGCGTCATCACCACGAAGACAAATGCCACCTGGCGACCTTGGGCACGCAATCGACTCGTGAACATGGCTACTCCTTGTTGTCCTTGGTTTCGGATAATTCCGTTGGGTCTTCGGATTGGGTCGGCCGCGCGAGCATATCTCGCCTGAGCAAGAGGCGCCGCATCTGCCCGGCCGCGACCGCGCCGAGCGCAAAGAGCGCGCCCCAGCGCCCGAAGCCGCGGCTGGCTTCGCCCACGTCGCAGCCACAGCCTTTGCCGGCTCCCGTCCCGCCACCGCTCGCGGCCGTTGCCCCGCCCGATCCCGACATCGCGCTGGTCACGCCGCCGCTGCCGCTCGCGCCGCCACTTCCGCCGGCGCCGCCGCTTGAGGTGGTGCCGCCGCTGCCGCTCGCGCCACCGGTGACCGTCGTGCCGCCGCTGCCTGCGCCGCCCGAGCCAACTCTCCCACCGCTACCCGCGCCGCCACTGCCGCTAACTTGCGTGCCGCCACTGCCTGCGCCACCACTGCCCGCGCCACCGCTCCCGCTCCGCCCGCCGCTGCCCGCACCACCCGAGCCCTTGCTTCCGCCAGAGCCCGCGCCACCACTGCCCGAGTTGCCACCGCTGCCCGTGCCGCCGCCGCTGTCCGAGTTGCCGCCGCCGCCCGTGGAACCGCAGTTGGTGGGGGCCCCAGCCGCGGGATCCACTTGCACCCAGACCGGGTCGGCCGTGGTGTAGCCGAACTGGGTCATGTACTGGTTGACCAGGGACGCGGTGTGCGTGGCGCCCATGACCGCCTCGCGGATCTTCTTGATGGTCAGGTAGTCGACCGCGGGACCGAAGGTGCCCATGACGAGGTAGCAGGGCGTGGCCTCCGGCGTTCCCGTGTTCTCGACTTTGTTCGCGATCAGGGAATCGACCACGCAGAGCTGCTGCCGGGCGGGGGTTCCGCCAATGATCGCATCGCTCTTGCTGATGTTGAAGACGTAATTGTAGAACTTGGTGGTGTCGGGATTGGAACAGAATTGGCCGGCATCACTGCCGGGCGGACAGAAATGGTTGGGCGCGAAGGTGCCGAAGTGATTCTTCAGGCTGAGCGTGGCTCCACCGAATGCCGAGTGCCCCTTGTTGGTCGGGATGTTGATGAGGATGTCGACCGTACCGTCGGCGATCTGCTTGGCGCACGGGGCGGTGGTTCCGTCGGGAAGCGGAACATTGATCTGGCCGCCCATGCCGCCCGAGTCGACGACGGCCGGGATCTTGCTGGTGTCGGTCTTGCTGCAATAGCTCGAGTACGACGTGGTGCTGCCGTGGGCGTCGTAGAGAAAGATGTTGGCCGCCGGTACGCCGAACCCGTTGAGCACGCGGCAGAGCTTGTCGACGACGGCAACGCGGGCCATGTTTTTCGACTCGGCCGTGTTGATCTTGATGGCCACGACAGTGGATGACCAGGGCCGGCTCGAGCGAAAGATGGTCTTCCAGGCTTCGTCCGGGGTGCACTTGCCGGCGAGGGCCATGGCCATGGCGTCCAGGTTCGCGGCCACGCGAGCGGCATCGACGGCGGTGTTTTCCGCGGCGAACGTCATCGCCGAGGGCGCGGTCGGGACCATTGCCGTGTCGACCAGTCCCACCACCCGCATGTTGCTGATGTCCGGGTTGATCGCCATGGTGCCCGAGGCCGGCCAGGCCGCGAAGGCCCGGTTCGTCCTGGCCAACACCAGACCCGTCGCGCCCACGGCCGTGAGCTTGAAGAAATCTCGTCGCTGCTTCTGCATGGCCAACTCTTTCTGCTAGAGAGCGCGTAGAAGAATTCCCACCCCGGGCCTTCATCATCGCCTGACGCAGAGATCACTAGGTTAACCGCGTTATCCGAGCATACGCACTGCTGTTATCCTCGATGGCCTGATCAGTTAGTCAAGAGGAAACACCCGATATGCGCGGCACCAGGACGCGAACCCGGCCACCGAATATGAAGCTCAATCATTATAAGGGCTCGCGGAATGAGCAAACTGGCCAACTTACTTCGCGCGTGCGCCGATCCCGCGGCTGACCGGTCGCGCTGTGGCTACCCGGCCGTCGCGGCCAACGCCTTTTGTGCCCGCTCCATGAGCTGGCGGTAGCGGTGCTGCCAGCGGCGCTCTAGGTAGTCGAAGGCCAAGGTGTCGCGCGGTCGGCCGGGCAGGGTTCCGGTGCCCGGGGCGGACTGCGACGGGCGCAGGGGGAACTGCGCGAGATCCCACACCGCCTCGTCGTTGGACCCATTGAGCATCACGCCCCGGTAGATGGGCACGACCCGGCGGATCTCATCCAGCACTTCGCCGACCGAGTCGTACTTCATGCGGAATCGCTGGCCCAAGCGCGCGCCCAGCTGGCAAAAGATCTGCCAGTTGGGCAGGCCATTGCGGGGTGGGATGGAGGCGCGAACCGGCTGCAGTCGGCGCTCGTGGTTGGTCAGGGTCCCGTCGGTTTCCACCGGACTCGACAAGGGCAGAACCACGTGCGCGGCCTCGGCCGTGGGAGTCATGAACAGATCCCCGACCATGAGAAACTCGAGCGCCTCCAGGCCGCCGCGCAGAGCCGCCGGCAGAGCCGGATTGCCGAGGGGATCTTCGCCTAGGACCAGGGCCACCTTGATCTGCTTGGCGGCAAGGGCCGCGGCGATGTCCGGTCGGGGCCGCGGCAGATCGCGCAGCACGGCGCCCCACTCCTTTTCCAGCATTTGGATCGCCGCGGGATCGTCGATGGGTTGATAGCCCGGGAACCATTCGGGGACCGCCCCCATGTCGAGGAGGCCCTGTGCGTTCGATTTCTCGCGCAGCGCGAGCAAGGGCATCCCCAAGCTCCGCGCGAAGCTCGCGTAGGAGGTTTCATCCTGCGGGGCGCGCTCACCGCGCCAGTCCTTGTTGAACACCAGCACNNCGCAACCCCGGAGGCCACACGTTGCTTAGCGGCGGAATCCACGCTGGCATTCGGGGCCAGCTCTTTGAGCTGGCTTCCGATCGCGAGCAGCACATCGGGCTCGCTTCCCGGCGGGCAGCGCACAAACGCCTCGGCCACTTGGGTGGTCCGATTCTCCTGCTGACCCACGACGACCAGTCGGGCGCCCCCGCGCACGGCGCGCTTGAGCAATAGATCCACGGCGAAGTGCTCTTCGTCGAGCTCCGAGCCAACCACCAGCACCGCTTGCGCGCCCAGGAGGTCGCGGTAGGTTCCGGTGGAAACCACCTCGGGGTGCTGGATCTCGGGGTTGAGCAGATGGGTGAACGAGGTGACCTGGTGGGTGCGCAGGCCGACGCGCGCCAGTTTCTGGGCCAGGAAGATCTCCTCGTTGGTCAGACGCGGCGACAGGAACACCGCGATCTCCTCGGGGCGGACCCGGCCGGCCAGCTCGCGCAGGCGCATGCCCGTGTACTGGATGGCATCGTCCAGGGTGGTCTTGCCGAGCTCGCGCCCCGAGCGCACCCGGGCCTCGAGCAGGCGGTCGGGGGCTTGCACGTAGTCGAAGGCGAACAAACCCTTGCGGCAGTGGTTGCCCAGGGTCGTGCGCCCCCGCTCCACGCGCGCGGGGGTGACGAAGGTGTCGCCATGCGCCCGCAACTCGAGCTCGCAGCCCACGCCACAGTAATGGCAGGTCGAGGTCACGGCCGTGGTTGCCCAGGGACCCGGCTTGGAGAGCGGCAAGACCGGCAGGATGGCCCCCGTCGGACAGGTCCCGATGCACAGGCCGCAGCTCGTGCACTCCGTCTCGAGCAACGAGCCGCCGAGCGCCGGTCGCACCGTCGTGGCGAAACCGCGGTTGACGAAGCCGTAGGCGGCCACGCCCACCACGTCGCTGCACATGCGCACGCAGCGGCCGCACACGATGCAGCGGTTGGGGTCAAGCTCGATGAGCGGATGGCTGCGGTCGACCGGGTACTGCTTCACCTCGCCCAAGAGCGGCTTGATATCGACCTGGTATTCGCTCGCCAGCCGGCGCAGATCGCAATCGAACAGCGCCCCGCAGCCACATTCCAGACAGCGCGCGCTTTCCTTCGACACGTCGTCGGGCCCGTAGCCCAGCTCGACCTCGGCGAAACTGGCCTTGCGGTCGGCCGCCGACAAGAGCGGCATGTGGCGATGGGGAATGCGCTCCTGCGACTTGAGCTCCTCGGCCGTGACCTTCTTGAACACTCCCTTCTGACTGATGAAGGGCGTGGGTTCGGCTTCGGCCTTGCCAGTGGCCAGGTAGCGGTCGATGGCGTAGGCCGCCTTGCGGCCGGCCGCGACCGCCTCGACCACGGTGGCGGCCCCGGTCACCACGTCGCCGCCGGCAAAGACCCCTTCCACCGAAGTCTCGAAGGTGCCGCTGTCCACCTGCACCGTTTCCCACCGGGTCAGCTTGAGCGTCTCGCCGACGGGCAGGAAGTTCGCGACCTTGGCGCCGACCAGTTGGCCCATGGTGGTGCTCTGGCCAATGGCGGCCAGGACGAAGTCGCATGGGATCCGATACTCCGAACCCGCCACCGGCTTCGGGCTGCGGCGGCCGCTACTGTCGGGCGCGCCCAGCTCCATGCGCTGACATTCAAGCGCGACCAGATGATCGTCGCGACTGATGACCTGGGTGGGCGCCACGAGGAATTCGATCTTCACGCCTTCCCGCTCGGCCTCCTCGATCTCCAGCGCATTGGCCGGCATCTCCTTGCGCGTGCGCCGGTATAGGATAGTGACTTCTTGCGCACCGGTGCGCAGGGCGGTGCGCGCGCAGTCGATGGCGGTGTTGCCCCCGCCAATGACCAGGACCTTGCCGGAAAGCTCCGGCGGGCGGCGGAGACCGACGTTCTTGAGCAGCTCGATGCCGGGAATCACGCCGGCCACGTTCTCGTTCTTGACCCGCATGGTCGAGCTCTCCCACGCGCCAAGGGCGAGGAACACGACATCGAATCCCTGGTTCTTCAGGCTGCTCACCGTGAAGTCCTTGCCCAGGTGAATATGGGTCGACAGCTTCACGCCCAGATCCAGGATCTGCCCAATCTCCTGATCGAGCACCTCTTTCGGGAGCCGATACTCGGGGATGCCGTAACGGAGCATGCCCCCGGCCTCGGGCTGGGCTTCGAAGAGTTGCACGGCGTGCCCGCGCGCGGCGAGGTAGTAGGCGCAGGCCAGGCCGCCGGGCCCGGCGCCCACGATGGCGATGCGCTTGCCTGTCGCCGCGGCCACCTCGGGCCGGAAGGGATGCGCCATGCCCAAGTCCAGGTCCGCGATGTAGCGTTTGATGTAGTCGATGCCGACGGGCTCGTCGAGCAGGTTGCGGCGACAGCCGTTGACCTCGCAGGGCCGCGTGCACACCCGGCCGCAGATAGCCGGCAAGGGATTGCGATTCTTGATGAGCTTGATGGCCTCGGTGAACTGGCCCAGCGCCGCGAGCGCGAGGTACCCCTGGATGTCGACGCCGGCCGGACAAGCGTCCTGGCACGGCCCCACGCAGTCGGCGTAGTGACCGGAGAGCAGCAATTCGAGGGCCGCCTTGCGCGACTGCCGCACCTCCGGGGTGTTGGTTTCGACTACCATGCCGTCGGTCACCTTGGTGGAGCAGGCGGGCAGCAGGGTCCGAGCCCCCTTCACCTTGACCACGCAGAGGAAGCAGGAAGTGAACGGTTCGAGCTGTTCATCGTGACAGAGGGTCGGAATGCCATCGATGCCGACCTCGCGAGCGACTTCCAGGATGGTCCGGCTGTCGACCGTGATGATGCGCTTGCCGTTGAGCTCGACCTTGACCAATGCCATGTCTAGTACCTCCTCAATCGACCGAGATGGCGCCTTCGACGTTACAGACCTTGTAACATTGGCCACAACGTGTGCATTTGGATTGGTCGAGCGTGTGTTTGTGTTTGCGCTCCCCGGTGATGGCCCCGGCGGAACATGCCTTGATGCACAGCAGGCAGCCGACGCAGGCATCGGTGATTTGGTAAGTGAGCAGGGGGCCGCACTTGTGCGCCGGGCACTTAAGGTTGTTGACGTGCGCCTCGTACTCCGAGCGGAAATACTTGAGCGTGGTGAGCACCGGGTTGGGCGCCGTCTGTCCGAGCGCGCATTGCGATCCGTTCTTCACCCGCTCGGCCAGCTCTTCCAGCCGCTCGATGTCGCCCTCACGCGACTTGCCCTCGCAGGCGCGCGTGAGGATCTCGAGCATGCGCTTGGTACCCATGCGGCAGAAGGTGCACTTGCCGCANNCGCTGGGTGAAGTCGAGGAAGAAGCGTGCCACGTCCACCATGCAGGTGGTTTCATCCATCACGACCAGACCGCCGGAGCCCATGATGGCCCCGGTCTTGGTGATCGACTCGTAGTCGATGACCGTGTCCTGCAGCTCGGACGGGATGCAGCCGCCCGAGGGGCCGCCCATCTGCACCGCCTTGAACTTGCGATCCTCTTTGATGCCCCCGCAGACGCCGAACACGATCTGGCGAATCGAGATGCCCATCGGCACCTCCACCAGGCCGCCACGCTTGATCTTGCCGGCCATGGCGAAGACCTTGGTCCCCTTGCTGCCCTTGGTGCCCAGGGCCGCGAAGGCGGCGGCGCCATGCGTGACGATCCAGGGAAGGTTGGCCAGCGTCTCCACGTTGTTGATGCAGGTGGGGCGGCCCCATAGCCCACGCACCGCGGGGAAGGGCGGCCGCACGCGCGGCATTCCGCGCTTGCCTTCGATGGAGGCGATGAGCGCGGTTTCCTCGCCGCACACGAAGGCGCCGGCGCCTTCCTTGAGCCGGATGGAGAAGGAGAATCCGCCCTTGCCGATGTCCTCGCCCAGCCAGCCCGCGGTTTCGGCCTGGGCGATGGCGAGGGTGAGCCGCTCGATGGCCTTGGGGTACTCGGCCCGGCAGTAGATGTAGCCGGTGTCCGCGCCGATGGCGAAGGCCGCGATGGCCATCCCTTCCAAGACCGAGTGCGGGTCGCTCTCGAGCACCGAACGATCCATGAAGGCTCCGGGATCGCCCTCGTCGGCATTGCAGATCACGTACTTGTGATCGCCCTTGGCCATGCGGGTGAAGCGCCACTTCATGCCGGTGGAGAAGCCGGCGCCACCGCGGCCGCGCAGCCCCGACTGGATGATGGCGGCAATCAGGGCGTCGGGATCGTTCTGCGCGAGTACCTGCTGGAGCGCCTGGTAGCCGCCCACCGCCAGGTAGTCCTCGATCGACTCGGGATCGATGAAGCCGCAGTTGCGCAACACGATGCGGTTCTGCTGGGTAGTGTAGGCGAGCTCGCTGCCGCTGCCGTCGTCGGACCACAGCAACCACTCCGCGATGGGACGGCCCGCCTCGACGTGCTCGGAGAACAGCCGGTCCAGCTTGTCCGCCGTCATGTTGCCGTACTGGTAGCGGCGGCCTGCCTTGGTCCTGATCTCGACGATGGGCTCGCGATAGCACATGCCGATGCAGCCGGTCTTGGCCAAGGTGAAGCTCGCGCCGTTTGCGGCCTTGCGCTCGGCCAACGCCTGGTAGGTGCGTTCGGCCCCGGCCGCGATCCCACAGGTCCCCAGCCCCACCAGGATCTTCACGCCTTCGCTCCCTTCGCGTCGGCGGCCGCGTCGGCCTGTCGTTGCTTGAGCACCTTCTTGACCTGCTTTTCGCTCAGGTTTCCGTGGGTGTCGTGGTTGATCATGATGACCGGGGCCAGGCTGCAGCAGCCGATACACGAAACCGTCTCCAACGTGAACAAGCGGTCCTTGGTGGTTTCGCCATTGGCGATGTGCAGGGTCTCCTCGACGGCCGCGCTGATGTCGTTGGCGCCGGCCACGTGGCAGGCCGTGCCGTGACAGACGCGGATGAGGTTCTTGCCCACCGGGGTCATGCGGAACTGGGCGTAGAAGGTGGCAACCCCGTAGATGCTCGACAACGGGATGCCGGTCTCCCGGTGGATCTCGAGGAGGCGCGCGCGGGTGAGGCATCCCTCGGTTTCCTGGGCCTTCTGCAGGAGCGGGATCAGCCGCCCCTCCTGGCCGACGAAATGCTGGTTCCGGAAATCGAACGTGCGATGGGTTTCCAAGGATCGAATTCTCCTCTGCTGAGAACGGAACTTACACGAAACGAACGCTACTTAACCACCCTCTTGGGAGGCATTGGCCACGGGCCAGGCAAGGGCGACCAGTCCCTCGCTGGTGCACGCCCCGGAAATCGTCTGGCCGCGACAACCCCGCCGCGAGCAAATCCGGTACGTTCCCCCGCCACACAAAGCGAGTCGCGCCAGCGGCGCGTGACACAGCACGCAGCGCTCGTTGATTTCCAGGCTGGCCCCGCACTCGGGACACCGGATCTGCATGATCGTCCCCTCGGCCCCGTCGGCGGCGGCCTTGGCACCACTGCCGCCCACGACGGAACTGAGGGTAAGACGCACGGGCGGTTCGAACCCCGGCGTGACCACCGCGATCTCCAGGTACTCGCCCTGGGTCAGCATCAGCTTGCAGTACGGACAGCACGCCCGGACGGCCAGCCGTCTCACCGCGGCTGGGGGCGTGGGCGACGGGTGCTCTCGCGACAGTTGCTCGATCTGGAAGAAGGGACACTCGGTAAGATGCGCCTCGCCATCGACCACGTCCCCGGCCAAGCTGTCGCAGTCGGGCGCCCCGCAGGCGCCGCAGTCTCGTTTGGGGAGCTGCGACCAGAGCTCGCGTTTCTGCCGCTGGCGAGCCGCGCTCTGGCGGAGATCGCCATTGGGCGGCGACACCGCCCGCGGGGAAATCGCCGTGTCCAGCTCGAAGAGGCGCGCCTGCATCAGCCCGCGCACGCGTTCCTCCTTCACCGGGGCGGGATCCCGCAGTTGGCGGACGACGGCGTGCAGGTAGCGCTGGGCCGAGTAGCGGCTGGCAATGGTCAACTGGCCGCTGAAGCAGCCGTCACTGCAAATGTAGGCGTTGACGAAATCGGCCCCGGAGCAACGGCCGGCCTCGACTTGATCGAGGACGTAGATGACGTCCTGCAGTCCCTTGACCGAGATCGAATTGACGTTGCGCATTCCCGGGATCTCGCCGCTGGCCATCACCCAGCGCAGACCCCGGATGCTCACCTGCTCTTCCGCTTCGGCGCCTGGGCTGTTGCGGATGGCGCGCAGGAGCGGCCCGTACAGCTCCGAAATGGAAAACGCGCCGTCGAGCGAGGAGATCCGCCTTCCCAGCGGCCGCTCGATGGAGTCCACCAGCGCCGTACACGGGCTGATGTAGAACATCCCGATGTCCGAGGGTTGCACCCCGTGCTCGGCGGCGAGCCGCCCGCGGTGCAGCTTGGCAGCCACCTCGCGCGGCGTATCGATGGGAATCAGGTGGGGGATGAGATCCGGGTATTGCAGCTGGATGAGACGGACCACCGCGGGACAGGTCATGGAGATCTTGGGCCACGGCCCCTGGCAGTCGGTGAGATAGGCGTCGATGGCTGCGGCCACCATCTCGCAGACCCACGAGATGTCGCAGGCCAAGTCGAAGCCCAGCGAGCGGAAGGCGCGCAGAATCTGGCCGGGGAGAACGTCTTCCCCGAACTGCCCGTAGAGCACGAGAGAGGGAATCGCGACCCGTACCTTGAATCGCTCGAGATCGGCCGAGGTCGAGGTGCGCGCGCGCAAGGCGGCGTGCCTGCACGCGACAATGCAGGCGCCGCAGTTCACGCAGAGCTGCTCCTTGGTCTGGACGACCTTGTCCCGCACCCGTAGCGCCCGCGTCGGACATACCCGCGTGCAGGCTGAACACCCGATGCACTGGCTGTGATCCGCGATGATGGAGTGCCCGCGCTCTGCCACTGGTGCCTCCTAGCCCAGCTTGGGCCGTGGGGTGGTGTAGACCGCGTAGCGGAGCGTGGTGCCGACCCCCACGTCGGACTTCACCTCCAGCTCGTCGGTGTTGCGTTGGATGTTGGGCAGCCCGAGCCCGGCGCCGAAACCCCGGGCGCGCATCGCCTCGGTGGCGGTGGAGTGCCCTTCCTGCATCGCCCAGGCGATGTCCGCGATGCCGGGCCCGCGATCCGCCACCTCGACGCGGATGAGTTCGGGGTAGACCAGGACGTCCAGCGTGGCCTCGCGGGCGTACATGACCACGTTCATCTCCGCCTCGAAGTTGGCGATCGACAGCCGGCGGATCAGAGCGCTGGGCAGCCCGAGCTGCTTGAGGAGCGCCTTGACGTGGGTGGCCACCTCGCCGCCGTGCTCGAAGTCATCCCCTTTGATCCGGAGCGTTTCGCGGTAGAGGCTTTCCCCATCCATGGCTCACTCCTTGCGCACGGCACCTCGTAGCCCCTGCGCCGACAGTACACTGCAAACCTCGAACATGCTGAGTCCGGTGAGGAGCAAGGGCAGCTTGCGTTGCCGCGCGAACGTCAGCGTCTCATCCTCTGGACGCTTGCCGGCCACCACGACGATGGCGGCCAGGTCGGCCACCTCGGCGGTGTGCACCATCTGCGGGCTGGCCAGCCCGGTGACCAGCAGCGCCCCGTGGGGCGCCGAGGCCAGCACGTCGCTCATCAGATCCGCGGCGAAGCAGTGCTCGACCTCCAGCCCGAGCCGATCCGCACCCGAAAGGATCTCACAGGTGAGCACGGAGACAATGTGCCGCAACTGCACGAGCGAAGCTCCGCGCGAGCGCGGCTAGCGCAGCCCTACTTCGTAGAGCTTGGTGGCGACCTGCCAGCGGTTGAGAGGCGTGGAAAAGACGGTGATCTTGGCCTTCTCTGCCATCTTCAGAACATCGTCGGCGGGGCGCTTGCCCTGGGCGAGAACGATGGCGCAGATGTCGACCAGATTGGCGGCCGCCACGGCATTGGCGTGCACCTGCACCGTGACCAACAGGTTGCCGGGCTTGGCGTTGGCGATGACGTCGCTGATCATGTCGGAGATGTAGACCCCCTCGATGTCCTGGTCGAACACGGGTGTGAGCTTCTCCAGCCCCAGCTTGTCGGCGATCTCTTGCAGTCTCATGTGGTTCTCTCCTGCGTGCCTAGGCGACGGAATCGTTCCCCTCGGTCATGTTGGTCAAACTGAAGTCGAGCATGATCTGACCGCTGGACACCTGCTTTCCGATCGCGAAGAGGTCGGGAAGAATGAGGAGCTTCTTCCCCGGCGTCCGCAGGCGATCGTTGAAGGCGCGGTTGAGCCATTCGAGCTTGGTGGCGGACACCTCGCAGGGCGTGCCATCCGGGGCGTCGTAGGTGATGGCGATGTAGATCGAGACACCAACCGTGTGGGCGATTTCGCCAATGCGGCGCAGCGGCGAGCCGGGATNNTGAAGCGACTGCGCGGCCTCCTTGAAGTACCACTCCTCGGTCCCTTCCCGATAGGCCTGCTTGGGGGGCGTCGCCTCGGCGCAAAAATAACAGCGCGACCGGCCGGAGGGGCTCGCGCGTTCCACGATCACGAAGCCCGGCAAGGTGTCGACGAGCTCGTAGCGCGGACTGGTTCCTTGACTCATGCTGACTGCTTTCTTACCGGGCGGTCTATATATCACAGAGGCATCTGGGAGCCGCAAGCGCGTAGGAGTGACGAATCAACTTCATCTGCCCGCGCCTGGTCGGGTGCCTCGTCCTGGAAGGAGCGTTGTGTCGAAGGACCCCTTCGGCGGGGAAAACGAGCGTGATTCTGAACGCTTGCGTGGGCTCGGGACGGACATGTCCCGCCCGGAAGCTCCAGGGGCTTTCAAGGCCTAACCGCGGCGTTCGCTCAGTTGTCACTTGCGATCGGGCAGGGGCAGCGGGGTCTGCGCCTCGCCGGTCATGGGTACGAAGACGACCGGGATCACCTTGCGCTCATCCCAGCCCTGCGCGGTCCGGGTGATGACCCGCAGCTCCTGAGCGCGGGTGCCCACCGGCAAGACCAGTCGGCCTCCGATCTTCAGTTGCTGCCTGAGCGGCTCAGGCACCGCCGCGGGCGCCGCGGTCACCACGATGGCGTCGAAGGGCGCGGCCTCGGGCCACCCGCGGTAGCCGTCGCCGGTGCGCGTGTGCACCGAGGCGTAGCCGAGCCGGGCCAGCGTGGCGGCCGCCCGGCGTGCGAGCGGCTCGACGATCTCGATGGAGTAGACCTCGGCGCCCAACTCGCTCAATACCGCGGCTTGGTAGCCCGAGCCGGTACCGACCTCCAGCACGCGCGCGCCCGGTCGTGGCGCGGCCAGCTCGGACATCAGCGCCACGATGTATGGCTGGCTGATGGTCTGGCGCCATCCGATCGGCAAGGGGCCGTCCACGTACGCCATCCCGGCGACGTCGGAGGGGACAAACTCGTGCCGCGGCACCTTGCCCATGGCCGCCAGGACCGAGCGATCCAGCACGCCGCGCGCCGCGATCTGGGTGGTAACCATCTCGGCGCGCGCCATGGCCAGACCATCGACCCCCGGGGCGAGGTCAGGCTCGTCCGACTCGCATCCGCGGAGTTTTCCCATGCCCAGGTCCGCTCCCATCACGACCATTATCGCCAGCATGCGCCGCACAGCCCAAGCCTACCAGGTGTAAAGCGGGCTCGCGGGGCTAGACTCGGTCGACACCCCAGTTGTGGCGCTGAACGACAAGATCGACATCCGGCCCGAACCTTGGATGGGGATCGCGAGTGAGGAAGTCGAAACGAAAGTACCCTCGGACGGGGATGGGGGATGGGGCGATTTGACCGGTGTGCTCGGCTTTTAGGATGCTTGCACCGACAACTACTTCCCCGCGTCGGAAGTGGAGGAATCCGTGACGGGAACGCCGTTCTGATCGCAGGAGTAGAAGGAGTCGTATTGTCCGTCCAGCGACAGCCCTTGGCCCTTGGTGTTGTTCTGCCAGGCACAGGTGGGCATGCAGCAGTCCTGCATGGTGGTGGTGGTGTAGCCGGGCTTGAAGGACGAATCCGCGGCGGCTTGCTCCGGGGTCTTGACCGCGGGATTGACCGCGGGCAGGTTTTGCGATGCCAGCTTGCAACCCGTGACATCGGTCAGGTGGGTCGGGCATTCCACGCGCTTGGCGTAGATCTTCCAGTTCATGTGGTAGTAGCTGTTGGGATCGTTCGACTGGGTGCATGAACGGATCGACTCGGTGGTCATGGTGGTCGAGCCGGACTTGAACTTCGCGCAGGCCGTGGCCACGTCGGTCTGACAAGTCGTCGCGGACAAACTCGCGGTCGTCACCAGGCTCTTGCTGCTGCAGCTCGTGATCTGGGTGGCGGCGTTGACCCCGCCCGAGCCCGGCTCGCCCTCCGAGGGGAATCCCGTGTAGAGGTACTTGCCGGAAGGGCTGGTCTTCGACGAGTTCGGGTCGCAGGCATTGAAGGCGCCGAAGCCTCCCGCGCCCATGAAGATGTCGAAGTTCTTGCCACCGCCCGCCGCGGTATTGAAGGACTGCACCACCAAGGGCGGTGGAATCGGGATGGCCGAGGCGCCGTTGCCGTTCTCCTGCGCGACGTTCTCGGGCAGGCTGAAGACAAGCTGATAGCACTGGCAGCAACTGATGGTCACGTTGCCGTCGATGCCGCCGGTGTCCGCGTCGTGGCCCACCACCGCGTAGTTGAGCCCAGCGTTGCCGTCGTCGGTCGCGGCCTGCGCCATCTCGTCGGAAAAGAGCATGAAGCGCGGGCAGAGGAAGAGGACCTGCGCGCCCTGCTTGGTGGTTTCGCAAGCGTTCTGGCCGGGCGTGCAATTGCCGCCACCGGGGGAGGTGGCCACGCCGGATTGACAACCCGGGATGTTGAACTGGTTGACGTTCTGGTTGGGGGGCGGCAGAGCATAGACGATGGGAGGCGGACCGGTATCGACCGGAACATCCGGGGCCATGTCGGCCGCCGTGGTCCCTCCGCTACCCGACGCGCCGCCGGAGGTGTTGCCGCCGGCGCCGCCGGTTGCACGGCTACCACCCGCGCCACCGCTGCTGCCCGCGTTGCCACCAGTGCCTCGGGCGCCCCCAGAGGCTCCCCCCGAACCGGGGCTGCCGCCACTGCCGGAGCTACCGCCAGCGCTCGTGGCGCCGCCCGAGCCCGAGGAGCCTCCTGTGTTCTGCGCGCCACCCCCGCCCGACGCGCCACCCTCGCCCGACGCGCCACCGTTGGCCGTCGTGCTGGCCGGATTCGTGGTTCCCCCGGTTCCCGTCGCAGTCGAAGTGCTGGTCGAGGTGTTGGCGTCGGGAGTTGATATGCGTGCCTGCGCACAGCCGCCGGGACCGAGGGACAGTGCCAACGCGCCCGCCAGCAGGGTCAGTTGCGCGCCCACTGTCGAGGACGTGCCACGGGATGACCGCCAACACCGAGGGCTGGCGGTGATCGCCAAACGGGAGCGCGGGATGTCAATACCTCGAACCGCAGGCATGAACAAAGGATAGCGGCAAGATCCTGGGTTGGAAAGGCGGGACGCGCCTCCGAGCCTTTGCGGGTGGTGCCGGCTAGACTTCGCCCAACGACGATGGCGATGCTCGATCCAGCCCAACCTCTGCGAGTCACGGTGCTCGCGGGTGTCAGCCGGGTGCCAGCGCCCGCATGGGATGCCCTGGTCGACGCCGATGATCCCTTTCTCGAACATGCTTTTCTGGCGGCGCTCGAGAGCTCCGGCAGCGTCGGGCCCGGGACGGGGTGGGAGCCGCACATCCTCGTCGCGCACCGAGGCGAACGACTGGTGGGCGCGGTGCCGCTCTACCTCAGGTACGACAGCATGGGGGAGTTCATCTGGGACTTCGCCTGGGCGCACGCGGCGCGCGCGGCTGGGATTCCCTATTTCCCGAAACTGGTCGCCGCCATTCCGTTCACCCCGGCGGCGAGTCATCGCTTGCTGGTCCACCCCGCCGAGGCTCGCGTCGCGGTGGTGCCGGCGCTGGCCGCAGGCCTGCGTCAGGTCGCGGACGAGGTCGGCGCATCATCGGTGCACGTCCTTTTCTGCCGGCCCGAGGAGGTGGACGAGCTGATGCCCACCGGTTTCCTGCCCCGGGCCAGCTTCCAGTTTCACTGGACCAACCGCCAGCCGGAACCCTACCGCGATTTCGACGACTTCCTCGCCGGCTACCGTTCGCGTCATCGCAAGCAGGTGCGCCACGAGCGCAAGGTCGCGAACGGGCATGGCTTGCGCCTCGTCGTGGCGCCCGGCACCGAGCTGGATGACCGGGCCTGGGACGCCCTCGATCGTTGCTATCGCGCCACGATCTTCGCCTACGGCAACATCGACTCTCTCACCCCTGATTTTTTCGTGCGCATCCGGCGCACCCACGCCCACCGCCTGCTCGCCGCGCTGGCCTACCGCGACGGCGAGCCCCTCGCCGCCGCCGTGAACTTCGCGCGCGGCGGCCGGTTGTGCGGGCGCTATTGGGGCAGTGACGTGCCGCTGCCGATGCTGCACTTCGAGCTCTGTTACTACCGCCTCATCGAATACGCCATCGCGCACGGCTGCAAGCGCTTCGAGGGTGGCGCGGGCGGGGAGCAGAAGCTCAAGCGGGGATTTCTCCCGCGACGCACGTACAGCGCCCACTGGATCCGTCACCCTGGCTTCGGGCAGGCCATCGCCGACTACCTCGGCCGCGAAGCCCAGGCCGTCGACGAAGCGATGCGGAAGTGCCGGGACGCTTCGCCCTTTGCTCGATGGGAGCGAGCGGCGAACGTGCCGCGAGGGCCGCGCTAACCGGGAATGGTCAGGCGGAAGCGCGCGCCTTTTTCCGCCGGCACCAGCTCGATGGTGCCGCCTTGGGAATGGAGGAGGGCGCGGGCGATGGTCCAACCCATGTTGGTTCCGCCGCGATCGCGATCAATGGCGCGCGAAGATCAAGCCTGCATTGCGGGTGATTTTTCGCTAGCGTGTCCCGCCATGGCCCAGGTCACTTTCGCCTCCTGGATGGCGGCGACGCATCCGGGGATCCCCGCTTCCGGCATGACCGCGGTTCTGCGCCTGGCCGAGGAAGGCGCCACCGTGCCCTTCATCGCGCGCTATCGCAAGGAACAGACTGGCGCCCTCGACGAGGTGGCCATTCGCGCGGTCATCGACGGCAAGGAAACCTGGGACAGCATCCGCAAGCGCCAGGGTTTCATCGTTTCCGAGATCGAGCGGCAGGGCAAGCTTACCGACGACCTGCGCGCGCGCATCGAGGGCACGTACGACCTGCCCGCGCTGGAAGATCTGTATCTGCCGTACAAGCAGAAGCGCAAGACCAAGGCGGTCATCGCGCGCGAGGCCGGCCTCGAACCGCTCGCCAACTGGCTGTGGGATTGCGGGCACGGGCTCGCCGCGCCGGCGGGTGGCGAAACCCCGGACAGCCGCGCCAGCGCCTTCATCGACGAGGAGAAGAAAGTCCCGGATGCCGATACGGCCCTGGCCGGCGCGGTCGAAATCCTCATCGAACGCCTGTCCGAGAACGCCGACCTGCGCCGCACGACACGCGCCCGCTACCTGAAGGACGGCTTCGCCAAGACGGCAAAGGGCGAGAAGGCGAAGACGCCGAGCAAGTTCGAGAACTACTTCACCCATGAGGAGCGCGTGCGCGACCTGCTCAAGCCGGAGAGCTCGCACCGCTACCTGGCCATGCGGCGGGGATGGATGGAAGAGGAGTTGACCTTTCACCTGGGTGGCCCCGGCCCACGCGAACCGGTGGAGACGGAAGGCAAGGCGCACGCGGGCGGGCCGGTGGATCCATTGGCCGAGGAGCTCTTGGCTGTGTTCGAGGCGGCGGCGTGCACGCGGCCTGACTTTGCCGGAGCGCCGATGTTGAAGAAAGCCGCGCGCTTTGCCCTGCGCGCCCATGTGGTGCCTGCCATCGAGAACGAGGTACACAAGGCCCTGCGCGAGGTGGCCGACGCGGCCGCGATTCGCGTCTTTGCCGAGAATGTTCGCAAGCTGCTGCTGGCCGCGCCCTTTGGGCCCAAGGCCGTGCTGGGTGTGGACCCTGGCCTGCGCACCGGGTGCAAGCTGGCCGTGGTCGACGATTCCGGCAAGTACGTGGGGGGCACCGTCATGCATGTGGAGTCGACCGGCGGCAAGCTGGGCGCCACGACGCTGCTCTCCGAGCTGGTGAAGAAAGGTGGCATCCGCGCCGTTGCGGTCGGCAACGGCACTGCCGGTCGCGAAGCCGAGGCCTTCGTGCGCGACACCCTGGACGGCGCCGGGCTGAAGGTGCCGGTGGTCATGGTCAGCGAAGCCGGGGCCAGCGTGTACAGCGCCAGCGATGTCGCGCGCGAGGAATTCCCCGACCTGGACGTCACCGTCCGGGGCGCCATCTCGATCGCCCGGCGATTGCAGGATCCCCTGGCCGAGCTGGTCAAGGTCGATCCCAAGAGCATCGGCGTGGGCCAGTACCAGCACGACGTTTCGCCCACGGCCTTGCAGAAGAGCCTGGACGCCGTCGTCGATTCCTGTGTGAACCAGGTCGGGGTGAATCTGAACACGGCCTCGTATGACCTGCTCGCGCACGTGTCGGGCATCGGGCCGGGCCTGGCCAAGGCCATCGTCGGCTATCGTGGCAAGAACGGCATCTTCCGTTCGCGGCAGGCGTTGCTGGAGGTCCCGCGCTTTTCCGCCAAGGTGTTCGAGCAGGCCGCGGGCTTCCTGCGCATCCCCGAGGCCCTACACCCGCTCGACAATACGGGTGTGCACCCGGAACGCTATGCCGTGTTGGAGAGACTGGCCGGGCGCTTGGGGGTGCCGGTGGCTGGCCTGCTGGGCGCGGGCGTGCAGTTGGTCAAGGGCGACCACGAGCTGGAGAAGGAGCTCGGCGCCTTCACCTTCGCCGATGTGGTGAACGAGCTGGAGAAGCCGGGCCGCGACCCACGCGAAACCTTCGTGCCGTTCGCCTTCCGCCAGGACATCCACACTTTGCAAGACCTGCAACCCGGAATGGTCTGTCCCGGTATCGTCACCAACGTCACCAACTTCGGCGCATTCGTCGACATCGGCGTGCACCAGGACGGCCTGGTCCACATCTCGCAGCTCGCCGATCGTTTTGTCAAGGACCCGCGCGAGGTGGTCAGTCCCGGCGACCACGTGAGCGTGCGCGTGCTGGAGGTGAAGCTCGACAAGCAACAGATCGCGCTGTCCATGCGTTCCGGCGCGAACGCCGACGTGACCCGCGGCCCGCGCCCGGCGAATCCGGATCGCCCGCGTGGTGGCCCCGGCAAGGACCCGCGTCCACCGTCGGCCCCAACGCCGCAGCGCCCGTTCAACAACCCCTTCGCGGGTCTGGACAAGCTGCGCGGGAAATAGATCCCAGCGCGCCGATCTTTCTTCGCGCGAGCAGTTTCGCTTGCGTCAATGGAAGCCGCTGCGGGGGCGGGGCCTATTGGAAGGAGAGGTTCCTTTTGGGCGACGCACAATGGTGGACGGTGGACAGCCTGTGGGCCATTTCCTGTCCGCCTCCGAGTTACTACCCCCGCACGGCGCTCCAGGCCGATGCCAGGCCGAACAGGAAGAACAGCCCGGCGGCGCAGATGCGCAGCCAGCGGCCTCGCACCTTCGCGGCAAATTTCTCGCCGAGGAAGACCGCCAGGCCGTCCGCGGCGAGCATGCCGAGGGTGGTGCCGACGGTCACGAACACGGCGCTGCCGAAGCGGGCGGCCAGCGCGACCGTGGCGAGCTGGGTCTTGTCGCCCATCTCGGCGAGAAAGAAGAGGAGCACCGTGGAAACGAATGGACCGAAGCGCGCGGGCTTGTCACACGCATCGCGGGGATCGGGACGCAAGGCCCAGATGCCAAACCCGATGAAGGTGGCGGCCAGAACGGAGGCCATGATCCGGGCGGGAACGTACGCCGAGATCCATACCCCCAGCGACGACGCCAGCGCGTGATTGGCCAGCGTCGCCACGAGGATGCCCGCCAGCACGGTCCACGGTCGGCGGAAACGGCCGGCGAGGGAAAACGCCAGGAGCTGCGTCTTGTCTCCCATCTCGCTGGCTGCGACCAGGGTGAAGCTGCTGGCGATGGTTTCCCAGATCATGCGAGTACGGACAGCTTAGTAAAAGGCGAGGGCGCGTGGTGGCAGTTTCTGCGTGGGGTTGGTCTTGACCGGTTTGCCGGCCACGAAGCCGCCCGACGAGAAATCGAACATGCGCAGGTAGGCCGAGCTGGTCATCGTGCCGTCGGCGGCGAGCACGCGGTGCCGTTCCTGGTCGTAGAGGACCGCGCCGATGGCGAAGCCTTCCGCCGAATCGAAGATCTTGACGGGCGCTTTGCCATCGAGCGGCAGCGACCATAGCCCATCCGGTGGCGTGTTCGAAAGGGTTCCCTCGGTCACGGCGAGGGCGGTCGCGCCGTCGAGGGCGGCCACGGTCAGGTTGGACAGGGGCGCGCTGCCGGCGGATGCGGCAGGGGCCTGTGCGACCACGACGGGTGGAGTTTGCTCTAGATCGATGGCCACGATGGCGGAGCCGGCGGCCTGCACGGCCTTGTCGCCGTAGGCGCCGTTGCAGGCGACGAACAGTCGCTTGGTCTCGGCTACGTAGGTCATGGCGCCGCAGTTCTTGACGCCGGGCAGGTCGATGACGCCCGTGACCTGATCGGTGGCGGGATCGATGATGATGACGCGGCCCAGACCGTAGCTGGCGTAATTCGCGCTGATGGCGTTGAGCGAAACGAAGACCCGGCCTTGGGCAAGCAAGGCACGGTCGGCGCGTGGGAGGATGGCCGTGCTCGTGGGTGCGAAGGGGAGAAGATCGATGCGGCCGACGATCTTGAGAACGGACGGATCGACGATGAGCACGTCGTTACCGTCGTCGAAATCGTTAGGCGTGGGCGTGGCGCTCAGATTCTGGTCCTGACGGGTGACGTAGGCCTTGCTGGGGGAGAGGGTGACCACGTCGTGCGGGTTCGACGCGAAGCCGGTGCCCACCGCGAGCTGCCCGAGCGACGCGCAGGTGGTGGCGTCGAGCCAGGTGATGGCGGCATTGCCGCGATCGACGATGGCGACGGGTCCGCCGGCTGGCACCTGCGTGGGCAGCACCACGTCTCCCGACAGCGTCATCGATAGCCCTGGGCTGCCGCTGCCGGAGTTGAGGCAACCGTCCATGAGCAGGTTGCCGTCGCGATCGAGAAACGAAACCGAGGAAGACGAATAGTCGCTGTTGACGACGACGATGCCGGTCCCGCTGCCGCCGTCGTGCCCGGGAAAGACGCCGGTGTCGTCGCCACAAGCCGGGAGGGCCAGGATGGTCAGAATCATTGCGAGCCAAGTACGAACGGGTGACGGAGGGTGCATGAAGATCATTCCTTTGTTTTGTTGTTTGCCGACGACCAGGCGAGGGTCAGGTAGATCTCGCGTCCAGGCAGAGGGTAGTTGGCCAAATCATGGATAGGCGAGTCGGCCAGGTTCATGCCGCTTGCCCGCAGGCAGAAATTGCCGGGGAGGCTGGCGTAGAGCCCGGCGCCGAAGAGCAGGCGCGCCGCAACGCGGACGGAGTTGTCGGGATAGAGGTAGTTGCCCGCGGTCGCGTCCGCGTCGGCGTAGAAACCGAGGGCGGTGGACGCGCCGAGCGCGACGGCCCGCCATTCCGGCCGCGCATAGAAACGGTAGCGGGGACGGAGCGGCAACTGCCGGCCGCTATAGGTCTCTCGCGCCGTCGTGTCGCGCGCGTCGGTGAAGGTCGCGGATGCGACCAGGCGCAGGTGGCTACCGAATTCCAGCGCCACGCTGCTCTCGAGGCCGGCGATGCGCGCGCTGCCGATGTTCTGCGCGCGCGCCCGGCCGCCGCCGATCTGGTACGAGATGAGATCGCTGACCAGGCTGGCGAAAAGGGCCGTGGACCAAGAAATTTTGCTGCGTTCGCGCTGCCACGAGAGGAGCGGCCCCACGTCGGCATTCCAGCCGCTCTCGGGCCGCAGCTCGGGGTTACCCAGCAGGTAGCCGGTGTTGCCGTAAAGCTCGATGAGCGACGGCAGTCGCGCGTAGCGGCCGCCGTTGGCGCGCAGGGACAGCCACGGCGCCACGTCCTCGACGAGCGACAGGCGCGCGATGGGCAGCACGTGGTTGACCGGCGGCGCGGTGGGCGCGAAGACATTGAAGTTGTCGCGGCCCGAGGTCTCCTCGCGCGCGGCCTCGACGCGCAGCGAGGCGATGACGTCGAGGCGGAGCGGCCGCGCCCAGACGTCACTCTCCAGTCCGGCCGCGCCGAAGAGCCGGGTGCCAGGCGCGCCGCTGGGGTTGGCCGCGAGGGGATCCGAGGGCAGGAAGCGGTCGTAGCGACCGTCGAGCACGCCGGCGAAGGTCAGCCAATGCCGGGCCACGCGCCGCCAATCCACGATGCCGCCTGTGGTATAGGTCAGGTCGCGAGCGTCGGTGGGGAAGGCGTTGATGCGCGCGTAGGGATCGGCGAAGTGGCTCCACAAAGTGTTGCCGTAGGCCGTCGCGCGCAGGCGACCGCCGGGACCGAGATCGTCGTTCGATTCGTAAGCCGCCATCGCCGTCACGCGCGAGGTGCCAAGTCGCGCACTGGGATTGGCCAGGGCTCCCGGCCCCGGCAGCCCTTGCGCCCGCTCGAACATCAGCAGCGACAGGCGCAACCGCCGGTCGCCCGGTAGATCCATNNCTTGATCATTGAGGTACGGGAAATCACCGTCGCTGGTCAGTGCGTGCGCGCCGACGTAGAGGTGCAAACGTCCGCGACTGCCCATCTCGCGGACCGAGCCGTAGTACGTCCCGAACGAGCCGCCGCCGACTTCCACATCGGCGCGCTTTTCCTTTGCCACCGCCGTGGTCAGGGAGACCACGCCGCCGATGGACGAGGCGCCGAAGCCGATGGGGCTCATGCCGCGGTAGATCTCGATGCGCTCGATGTCGCCGAGAGGTATGGCGCCCAGATCCACGCCGCCCCCGGTGGCACTGTTGAGCGGCACGCCGTCGAGATAGACCAGCACCTGGTTGGCCGTCGACCCGCGCAGCGAGATGGTCGCGGTCGAGCCCAGACCGCCCAGGCGTGTGACGCTCGCACCCGCCTGCTCGGAGAGAAGCTGCGGCACCGACTCGGCCGCGCGCGGGGTGCGATCCTGCGCAATCACCGAGCAGGAGGCGGCGCGATCTTCGCGCGGTGTTGCGTTGGCCGCGGGCGGCGCGGTCACCACGGTTTCGTACACGCGCTCGCCGCTGTCCTGCGCGCGCGCGGGACGCGGACCAAGCCCCGCACCGCCGCAAGCGAGCAGCGCGACCAGGGTTCGCAGTCGATGAAAGGGCCAGCGGCGAGCGTGCCACGCACTCGTCCAAGGCCGGGAACGGCACACGATAAACCCCTTCTGCCAACACGGGAGAAGGGGCCGGTTGCCCGAGGAACCTCCTCCGCGGAAGGTCATTGAGAGTTCGGCAATCGCGAGTGGATATCCTGGCTCGGGAGCGACGCGACCGGGTCGCGTGGCGTCGGCTCTCGCCTTCCCAGGGCCAATGCCCCAGTGGCGTTACGAGAACCTTCTTCTCCCTTACAGTGGCGGGACCGCGCCGGAGTCGAACCGGCTTCCCCACTTCGCGATGGCTATTGGGTTGTCAGAACGGCCGCACCTTAGTGAGGTAGGCGGCGGCTGTCAAGCATGGCGCGCGGCATGGCGCGCGCCATGCCGCGCGGCTCGTCGACCCATGTTTCGCTCTCACCCAGATAGCGGACGGTCCCACCTGCTCGCGGGATCCGCTTCTTGAGCTTGAGGCGTGGGTAGCCGAGGCTGAGCGCGCAGAAGACTTCATGGTCGCCGGTCTGCTAGCATGCGCGGGTCCACGCGGCCCCCGATGCAAGACACAGACGCAGAGCCGAAGATTCCCCAAGACACGGCCCAACTCCGGCACACCGTCGCCTTCGCGGTCAACCTGGGCTCGTTTCTCACGCCCTTCATGGCCGCGTCGCTCAACCTCGGCCTGCCGGCCATGGCGCGCGATCTCAGCATGGGAGCCTCGGCGCTGACCTGGGTGGCCAGTTCGTACCTGCTCTCCGCCGCGGTCTTCACCGTCCCCTTCGGGCGCATCGCCGACATCTACGGCCGCCGGCGCATCCTGCTCTACGGCAATGCCATCTTCGCCGTCTTTTCCTTGCTCTCGGCCATCGCCTGGTCGCCCGCGATGATGATCGCTTCGCGCGTGCTGCAGGGGATCGGCGGCGCCATGATCTTCGCCACCGGCACGGCGCTTTTGACCTCGGTCTTCCCGTCCGGCGAGCGCGGGCGCGTCCTCGGCAACAACGTGACCGCCGTCTACCTCGGGCTCGCGCTCGGGCCCTTTCTCGGCGGATTTCTCACACAGCACTTCGGCTGGCGCAGCGTCTTCCTGGTCAACTTTCTCCTCGGCCTCGTGCTCGTCCTAGTCGTGATGTGGAAACTGCGCGGCGAATGGGCCGAGGCGCGCGGCGAATCCTTCGACGGCGCGGGCGCGCTCCTCTACGGGGCGGCGCTGGTGCTGCTCATGCTCGGCTTCTCGCGCCTGTCGACCGGGTTCGGAGCCGTGGTCCTCGCGGCTGGCGTGCTCGTTCTCGCCGGCTTCGTGGTCTGGGAGATGCGCAGCCGCAGCCCCGTGCTCGACCTGTCGCTCTTTCGCGCCAATCCCGTCTTCGCCTTTTCCAGCCTGGCCGCGCTCATCCACTACAGCGCGACCTTCGCCGTCACCTTCGTGCTCAGCCTGTTCCTGCAATCGGTGCAGGGGCGCTCGCCCCAAGGCGCGGGGTTCATCCTCGTCGCGCAGCCCTTCATGATGGCGCTCTTTTCGCCGGTGGCGGGCCGGCTTTCCGATCGCATCGAGCCGCGCCTGCTCGCCTCGTTCGGCATGAGCCTGACCGTGGCGGGCGTGTTTCTCCTGTCGTTCCTCCACGTTGAAACGTCGAGCGCGGTCATCCTCGCCGAGCTGGTCTTGCTCGGTTTCGGCTTCGCGCTCTTCTCGTCGCCCAACACCAACGCGGTGATGAGCTCCCTCGACAAACGCCACCTCGGCGTGGGCTCGGGCATCCTCGGCACCATGCGCCTGCTCGGGCAGAACATGAGCATGGGCATCGTGATGATGGTGCTGGTCCTTTTCCTCGGCGGCCGTCAAGTCGGCGCGGGTACGCAACCAGAGTTCCTGCACAGCCTGCGCGCGATCTTCTGGATCTTCTCTGGCCTGGGCGTGGTCGGCGTGTTCGCCTCTCTGGCTCGCGGGCGCCTGCGCTAGCCCGGCAACCCGATCATCGCGCGGGCTTCGGCCGGCGTGGCGATCTCGCGCTCGGCCGCCTTGGCCAAACGCACCAGGCGCTCCACCAGGGCCGGGTTGCTGGCCAGGCGTTGCTTGTCCGTGTCCATGAACAGGTTGTCCTCGAGACCCACGCGCACGTGGCCGCCCATGGTGATGGCGAGCGAGTTGACCAAGAACTGGAAGCGGCCGATGCCCGCGCCGGCCCAGGTGGTTTTGCCGACATGGGAGGCGGGCAGCGCCCTGGTCAGCGAGGCCAGGTTGAAGGGCGTGGCGGCCAAGGTGCCGAGCGAGCCCAGGAGCAGGTTGAAATAGTAAGGCGGCCGCAGGATGTCCCGCTCGATGAGGTAGTGGGCGTAGTCGAGCATGCCGAAATCGAAGATCTCCAACTCGGGCACGATGCCGCGCTCGCGCATCCGCTGGGCCAGCGCACGGATCATGGCGGGCTCGTTGACGGAGGCCTGGTTGGGAAAGTTCAGGGATCCCAGGGTCAGCGACCCCATGTCGGGCTTGGCGTCGCCGTCGAGATCGAGGACGGCCGCGCGTTCGGCGAATTCCTTGAAGGTCCGGCCCGAGGTGGAAACGCAGATCACGGCGTCCGGGCACCGCTCCCGCACGCGCCGGACGATGTCGTGGTAGACGTCGGGTTTCCAGGTCGGCTGGCCCTGCTCGTCGCGGGCGTGCAAGTGCAAGAGGCTCACGCCCAGCGCGCAGCAGCGGGCACAGTCGTCGGCGATCTCGCCGGGCGTGATGGGCAGCGCGGGGTTGTCGGCCTTGCCGGGAACCATGCCGGTTCCCGCGAGGTTGATGATGAGCTTGGGCACGGAAGACAAGAATCACACGACGTCGGCTCGCCCGCCTCGCGCCGTCCCCGCCCAACAAGGTCAGGCGGTGGCTTCCCCGGACACGTTGATGTCCACGCACACGACGTAGGATTCGCCCGAGGACAGGCTCACGCGGTTGGAGATTGTGACACAAACACTGCCGGTGGCCATGGAAACGTACGGGTGGGTCACGTAGCGTCGCTGGTTCGTGCCAAGATACATGAAGTAGTCCCGGGCGCTCAGGTTGCCGCCCGCGGGGCTGGGGCCGAAGATGGTGGTGCGCTTGCGGTGGTGGCAGCTGGGATTGAAGATGATCGGGGTGATCTGGCGGCCCGATTCGTGAATGACGTACGCGCATTCCGCCAAATGAAAGCGCATGAGCGCGTTCTCGATGACCACCTCGTAGTCGGCGGGGTTGCTCATCTCCACCACGGCGGTGATGCGTCCCGCGATGTCGTTGTACAGCTTGTACGTCAGCTTGCGCTTGGCGAACTTGCGCTTGAGGTGGTCGGTCAGCACCCCGCGCAAGCGGCTGGCGTATTCCAGCCCGCGTTCGATGCACGTGGGATCCGGGGCCTGGGGACGCGCGAAATAGAACCCCTGCACCAGATCCGCCCCGCGTTCGAGGCACGACAGGGCCTCGGCCTCGGTTTCGATGCCTTCGACCACGACGAAGACGCCGATGCGATGGGCCATCTTGATGAAGAAGTCGAAGAGCTCTTGCTTGTGGTATTCGCGGTCGATGTCCTGGATGAGCGAACGATCCAGCTTGATGATGTCGGGTTTGATGGTGGGTATGCGTTCCAGATTCGAATGGCCGGTGCCCATGTCGTCGAGAGCGATGAGGAACCCGCGCTTGCGGTGGGCGGCGACGAAACGCTGCAGGGCGCCCAAGTCGTCGATCTTGGACTCGATGATCTCGATGACGACACGCTCGGGAGGGATGCCGTGCTCCTCCGTCATCCTGATGAGAGCGCTGGACTCGGCGGTGGAACGGCCGAGGCCGGAGGCATCGACGTTGATGAAGAGGATGAGATCGGGATCGAGGCCAGCGATGGTGGCGAAGCCCGACAGGGCGGATTCGCGGCAGAGACGATCGAGTACCAGCGACTGCTTGTGCCGGTTGGCGGCGTCGAACAGGTAGGCGGGCGAGATGGCGTTGCCGCTTTCGGGATTGGTCGCGCGAATCAGCGCCTCGAGCCCGATGACCTTCTTGCCGCGGATGGAGATGATCGGCTGGTAATGGCTGCGCATGCTGCGCGCCCGGAGAACGGCGTGAATATCGAATTCCGCATCGACGAGCCGCGCGCGTTCGCCGCTCGATTTCAACGCATCGGAAGATGTCGACAGATCGCCTGACATATCACTTGGTCCACGGAACTCGTAACCTGCCCGGCCAAGACAACCGGGGGTGATCATCTTACGGCAATTTCGTGCTCACCGATAGTTTCCCCAAAACCGGGCTTTCCGACGGCGGGAAGGAAGGGAGAGCTGCGCCGATCTCTTACTTTCACCTACACTTGGCCTACACCGGTATCGTCATAGCTTTGACGATCACGCGGTCTAGCCGATTTCCGTGCTACCGTGACCGCGCCAGGGCCAGCCGCGCAGCCGAATCCCCGTGATAACCGCGCCATGTTCTTTTCGGGAACTTCGAGATTCAAGCCGATCCGCCTGCTCGGTACCGGCGGGGCGGGCAGCGTCCACCTGGTCTTCGACGAACAAGTGGGCGCCGAGGTCGCGCTCAAGACCCTCAACTTGTCGAGCGGCACGGACCTCTATCGGTTCAAACGCGAGTTTCGCGCCCTGGCCGACGTCAAGCATCCGAACCTGGTGACCTTGTACGAGCTCATCTCCGACGGCGCCTCGTGGTTCTTCACGATGGAATACGTGCCGGGGCTGCCGTTCGATCGATACCTCCTCGGCAGGTCGGCGCCGCCCGATGGGGACCTGGGCGCGGCAGCCACGGATCGCATGCGTCACGAGCCGCCCGTGTACGTGGATCCGGAACGCCTGTTGCCATCGATCCAGCAATTGTGCGCCGGTGTCCACGCCATGCACGAGATCGGCTGCATCCACCGCGACCTCAAACCGACCAACGTGCTGGTTACGGAAGAGGGGCGGGTGGTCATTCTGGATTTCGGCCTGGCCCAGCAAAAGGGCAACACGACGCTGTCGGGTGGCGGCGTCTCGGGAACCCCGGCCTACATGGCGCCCGAGCAGGCGCTGGATCGGCCCTGCTTGCCGGCCGCGGACTGGTATGCGGTGGGCACCATGATCTACGAGGTGTTGACCGGGCGCTGTCCCTTCGAGGGCGCGATGTTCGACGTCCTCCTCCGCAAGCAGACCGACGATCCGCCCGCGCCGGTGCAGGTCAATCCCGAGGCCGACGAGTTGCTCAGCGAGCTGTGTATGCGGCTCATCCAGCGCGACGAAACCCGGCGCCCAACCGGTCCGGAGATCCTGGTCCGTCTCGGCGTGGCGGCCGACCAGCGGGCTCTGCCGCCGCTGCGCCGGCACACGCCGCTCGGCACGGTGGCTCTGCGTCTGCCCGGCCGCGAGCACGAACTGGAGGCGCTCTTCCGTGCCTATGCCAAGGCGCGCAAGGGGAGCCAGTCGGTGGTGATGGTGCAGGGGAGCTCGGGTATCGGCAAGACCTGCCTGGTCGAAACTTTCCTCGACGATCTGCAATCGAGCGGCACCGACGCGTCGGCCGCGCTGGTTCTGCGCGGCCGCTGTCACGAACGCGAGACCTTGCCATTCAAGGCGCTCGACAACGTCGTCGACGGCTTGAGCCACCGGCTGGCCAGTCTCGGCGCGGAGGATCAGGGTTACGTCTTGCCCGACGGAATTCTCTATCTGAGCGAGATCTTCCCGGTCTTACGCCGGCTCAAGCTCACCGAGCACCGACGCTACTTCCTGCCCCCACTGCGCGACGCCAAGGAACTGCGCAACCAGGCCTTCGTCGCCTTCTGCGAGCTTCTTCGCCGTCTGTCGCGCCTGCAGCCCGTGGTCATTTTCATCGACGATCTGCAGTGGGCGGATCGGGACAGTTTCGCCCTTCTGCGCGCGCTGTCGCAGCAGCCTGGCGCGCCTTCCGTGCTGCTGGTCGTCGCCGCGCGCAAAGTTCCCGAGGGCGCGGCGCTCGAGCCCTTGTTGCGCGAATTCGAGGAGCAACCCGGGCTCGAAACCGTGAGGCTCGGCCCCCTGTCGCCCGAGAGCACGCGCGCGCTGGTCGACAATCTTCTCGATCCGGACGAGATCGAACCCGTGGTCCGCCGGCGCATCGCCGATTCCGCCGTACGAGAGGCGGGCGGCAACCCCTTCTTCGCCGTCGAGCTCGTGCACCACCTGCGGACGGTGGTCCTGCCCCAGGGCGGCCCCGAGGTTCGTCTCGACGGTAGTGCCTACCGCCTGGAAGGAATGATCCTCGATCGTGTGGGCAGTCTGCCCACGGAGAGCCAGGATCTGCTGCGGGTCATCGCGGTGGCCGGCGATCCCCTGCCCCAGCGCGCGCTCGCCGCCGCCGCCCAGGTTTCCTTCGGCAGCGACGCTTGGGAGCAGGGCATCTCGGCTCTCCTCGACCAGTGCCTCATCCGCCGTAGCGGTCGCCAGGGCGGCGATCTGGTGGAGCCGTACCACGACCGCATTCGCGAGACGGTGGTGGAAAGCCTGGACGAGGCGACCTTGCGCCGCGTGCACCTGGGGCTCGCCCACGCGGTCGAGGAGTGGGAGCGCGAACGCACCGACATGCTGGCGCGCTACTGGCTTTCCGCCGAGGATCACGAGCGCGCCAAGCGCTATGCGTGCGAGGCGGCGGCCGAGGCGCACGCCAAGCTCGCCTTCGACCGGGCGGCGGAGCTCTACGAGACCGCGGTTTCGCTGGAAACCGACGAAGGCGCGCGGGCGGAGTTGCTGCGCCGGGTGGGGGAATGCCAGGCAAGCAGCGGCCACCCGATGCTCGCGGCCGGCGCCTACCAGCGCGCGGCGGGGCTGAGCGACGCCGGTCAAGCGGCGCGCCTGCACCACCTCGCGGCCGAACAACTCCTGCGCGGCGGACACATCACGCAGGGTCTGGAGATCCTGAAGAGCGTGCTTGCGGATACGGGGCTGCGGCTGGCGCCGGGCCCGGGCCGCGCGCTGGTTTCGCTGACCCTGCGCATCCTCTGGTTGCGCCTGCGGGGGCTCAAGTTCCGCGAGCGGCCAGCCTCGGAGATCTCCGCTGGCGACAAGCGGCAGCTCGATGTTCTGTGGTCAGCCAACACCGGGCTGGGCGTCGTCGATACCCTGCGCGCCGACGATTTCCTGGTGCGCTTTCTCTTGCTCGCCTTGAAGACCGGCGACATCCGGCGGGTGGCGCAGGGCCTGGCGGTGCTGGCCGGCCAGCTCGCGGCGCTCGGTGGCGGGCGGTTCGCTTGGGCCACGCGCATGGTGTCCGAGGCCGAGGTGCTGGCGCGGCGCTCGTCGCACGCTCCGACGATCGGGCTGGCGCGCATGTGCAAGGCCATCGTGCGCTATTTTGCCGGGGAGTGGGCTGCGGCCGCCAACGACCTCAGCGCGGTCGAACAGTTCATCCTGACCAACTGCCACGGCATGGGCTGGGAGCTCGCGACCTCGCGCTCGTTCACCTGCTTCGCTCTGCGGCTGCTGGGACGCTTGCGCGAGCTATGCGAGCGCTTCGACCGCTACACTGCCGACGCCGATCGCGCCGGCGATCGCTTCCTAACCGCCAATTTGCGTACCTACCTGTCCGTGGTGTGGTTGATTCGCGGCGACCTGGCTCGCGCGGCCAAGGGCATCGAGGGAACCCTGGACGCGTGGCCGGCGGACATGTACCACGTGCAACACTTCTTTCATCTGTATGCGCGCTGCGAGCAGGCGCTCTACGCCGAGGATCCCGAGACCGCCTGGCAAGCCATCGCGACCGAGGAACGCCGGCTGCAGCGCTCGGGCCTGCTCAAGGTGAGCGGGATCCGGATCGAGAACGCCTGGATTCGCGGGCGGGTCGCCCTCGCGTTGGCGGAGAAGGCGGAAGGCGTCGCGCGGCAGCCGTGGCTCGATGTGGCCCGCGCCAGTGCGCGCCGCTTGCGCAAGGCCGAACACCAGACCAGCGTGGCCATGGGAGCCGCGCTCGACGCTGGCGTGCGCTGGCTGACGCCGGGTGCGGATCGCGGTCACGGCCTCGTCGCGCTCGAACGCGCGGTGGCGACCGCCGAGGCCTCCGGCGCCGCGCTCATCGCGGAATCGGTCAGGCGGTGGCTGGGCGAAATCATTGGCGGCCGCCGCGGCGAGGAGATCCGCGCGCGCTCGAACGGCTGGATGGCCGACCAGGGCGTGCAAGATCCCGCGCGCCTGGCCCATCTCTACGCGCCGGGCTTCCGCACCCCCGCCATGCTGGCCCGCCTGACCGGCGACCGGCGCACCTCCCAGATGTTCATGGCACAAACGTCCGCGGCGTCTCGATGAGGGCGCGGATGTACGCGTGGGCGCGCCGGGCGGCATGCCGTGATGTCCGAGAAATCATCACTCTGAACCTCACACGAATTCGGGGAGATAGACAGCTTGGAAAGGCAGGCGTGACCCCGTGATGTCCAACAAGTCATCGCCAGCGCTCAGGCGGCCTCGCGGCAGTAGAAATTCAACATTCCGCCCAGCCGAGACCGGCAGATGCCCCCGCCGCGAGCCCCTTCTGGTTCGTTGAGCCGGCCGGCTTTCCGATCAGCTGTCCGCCCAGCCCCTGATGAATCCGTTCGCCATGATAGTGGGCCATGAATTCCTTGATGACCTGGCGCAAGTGCCGCTCGCCGAAGAAGACGAAATGGTGCAAGCACTCGTCTTTGATGGTTTCGACGACCAGCTTGCGGACATCCTTGGGTTTGGGTGGACGGCCGCGCCTGGCCTCCGAGCTGTCGTACTTCTTCGCGGCCCGCTGGCGGAACCAGTCAAGAATCGTCTCCAGCTCCACGAGCCGGCAGCACTTGCGCCGCTCGTCGGGGTGAGCTGCTTGCCGGCGGTGGCGACGCGACGGCGCTGATCTGCCGTGAATGCGAGCTTCTCGCCGCCCGTAGTGGCGTCCAGCTGTTCCTGCAAATTGCGCCGCTCTTCTTCGACGTAGTCGAGCTAGCGCTGCAGCCGATCGTTGATCGCGGATGCGATCATCACGACCAGGAATTGCAACGTCATGGGCAACATCGATGGTCAGATTGCTCGTACGTGGTGCCGTTTCCAAGCTCCATATCTTCGCGAATTCGTGGGACAATCTCGGCGCTGCCTTTTGGGACACCATGGGGTGAAGGCGACGCTGCTCGGCTGCTCGCCTGCCGCTTACGGTGTCTGTGGGGGCTCGAAATCCCGCGAGGTTTCGGCAAAACCCTCGTCCGGCGGAGTCGGAGGCCACCCGATGATAACCAGGAACACGTCCAGGACGAAGAGCGCGATTGCGACGTCGTTGAAAACCATCGCTTGGAACGGGTGTGACGAGACTTGATTGGCCCGTACTGGCTAGAACGAATAGACGTTTCGATGCCCAACCAAGGCGCCGATGAGTGCACCTACCCCGCCCATCACGAGCCCGAGTCCCAGGACAGCCCCCAACGTTGGATCGCTGTGGTTGTGGCAGTAGTCAATGTCCGATTGATCGCTTCCGGAGCACGCCATGGCGTTGGTATACGCGCCGAGGGCAAGGCCCGCGAGAACGCCTGGTATTGCCCCGATCAGAAATCCTTCCAGCGCGCCTTTCGACGCGTTCTTGTATTGGATTCGTCGAGCGCTTTCGAAGGGAATGGCGAGGGGGGGAACCTTTGCATCCTGCTCCACCAGGAAACCCCAGTCGGTCATGCCTAGCCGGCCTCCCCGCACCCAGACTGGGCTGGAGGGTGGTGCCGGGGGAGACTGGAGCTCGACGTCCACTTCCCGATAACCGACGGCTTGGACAATTCCCGCGGCCACGGCGGGCGAGACCGGATGCGAAACCGCCGTGGTAGTGGAGCATGCGATGCTCCCGATGCATGCCAGGAGTACGAGCTGGTGTGTCAATTTCACCAGGCGCAGTCTATCCGATCGTGACCCCAGCCGGAACCGGCGACGCCCGGGGATGTGCCGAAGACCTAATTGGCGCGAGCTGGATGCTGGAGGCTGGGGAGAGAGGAGAGCGAACGCTTGCCAACGCGGTTGCCACCTTGGCCCAGTTGATGGCCGACGGAACCGACTCTCGCACCCAGCAAGCGTGCCGCTTCAACCATCAACCCACAAGGACAACGAGCGCTACCTCAAGACCAAGAAGGATCGCTTCGGGCACTGGCTCTATTTCTAGGCAGACCCAGGTGGCGCAGGTAGCGGGCGATGCTTTGTCCCCAGCCGTGGCCGATCCGAACGCCGGCAAGCGCGGGCCTCTACTGCTGGACCATATCCGCCGCATTCGATCCCGTCGCAATCAGCAAGATGCCGGAAAGCGTTCCAAGTGAAAGGATGGCGGTCGCA
This sequence comes from Myxococcales bacterium, assembly GCA_003136095.1. Taxonomy (GTDB): domain Bacteria; phylum Myxococcota_A; class Polyangia; order Fen-1088; family Fen-1088; genus Fen-1118. The sequence goes on along the minus strand of PNBO01000206.1, from coordinate 22,906 downwards.
GCCACAAGCGGAGTTGCAGAGTGATTGCAGGGACCGTCGGACGGGCAGGGAACCGCTGCGGATCCGGCAGCGAAGAATCCGCTCACGACCACCGACGTAGCGATAAGCGCTATTCCGAGCCCTCGGCGCCAGGCGTTCGACTGGTAGTGTCCGACCACCGTCGTATCGCCACGGACCACGAGCGGCCTTTTCACCAGAACGGTCTTGTGACCTTCGTCGGCCATGCCGAGCGAATAGTTGCCCGGAGCAAGCGCGATCGAGCACGGAGCCACACAGACCGGCTCGAAGCGCCCTTGGTAGTGGGTCGAAAGTCGGTCGGGAGGAGGCAGGGCAGGCAGCAGCCGGCGACTAGCGTCCACTTCGATCGAGTAGCTCAAACGAGTCCATGGGTCCCTCGCCAGCAACTGGACCGTGGCTAGAGGGGGCGCCGGGGTTTGCACCGAGCTCACCGGCGATGAAACCTTGGAGGCTTCGTTCGTCTGCGCATGGGCGACCCCGATTGGCACGCACAACATCGCAACGAGGCACGACGGTCTCGACCAACGACGAACCCACATGAAAGCAGGGTACCAGAACCAGGCGCCGACCAGGGACCTGCACTGCGAGAAGTCTCGGAACGGGCTGGTTCTCGAGGGTGGTTCCATGAGTTTCCCCCGACTTTGACCAGCGCCGTGGGACAGCAACGCACACTTTGCCCGGCGAAGCCAGAGCGCGGGAAGGTTTGGCGAGGCCGCGCGCAGCGCGGGGGAGGCGGGGTGGGTGGCGGGTGACGAGTGCTGCGCAGAATCCGTCCAGGGTTTCCATTACGGCGTCACTCATCGCACGCAGCGGACGTTGGCGGTGGGGAAGTAGTTCCAGTCGCCGCTGGCGCCGACGTTGTAGCCGGTGAAGCCGTCGCAGTAGGACAGGCCCCAAGCCGTGCCGCCGACCTTCGAGGCCTCGGCCGCCCAGAACCAATACTTCGGATCCTTGCAGCCATTGGGATTGTCGGGGAATGTGGTGGCCACCACCGCGCCGCCCACGTTCGCCTCGTTGACCGAGCTCGACAGCTCACCCAGGGTGGGCATGCGGAATCCCGTGTGACCGTTGATGGTCAGGCCCGCGCAGTAGGCGGGGGCGCTGGCCCAATCCATCAGCGATGGCGAGAATCCCTGTTGCCACACCAGCCCAGTGTAGTTGTCGGTCACCTCGCCGTCGTTGACCGTGTAGTGGTCCTTCGGCTCGACCGCGAGGACGTCGGCCGCCTCACCGGTGCCGTTGCCGCGCACGCAGCGAGCCACCAGATTGGTACCGGACATGGCGATGGCATTGCTGGTGAAGCCATTGGTGCCGTAGCCCCACTGATAGCCGGCCGTGCTCTGGCCGGTGATGGTCTCGTACCACCACGAGCCCGTGGCGTAGTAGCCGCTGGTGGTGGTGAAGACCGCGGGGAAACCCTTGCTGCCCAGGGTCGGGTCGATGATGCTCGCCATCTCCATGTGCGTGGGCATGCGCCAGTCGCCAAAGCCGGCATAGTTGCTGCTGGCGAGCGCCGCACAGCGATCGACGCTGGTTTGCCAGGTACCCTGCGTGGTCGGGTTCGCCTTTTCCCAGACCAGGCAGGTCACGTTGTCGCGAAGCGCGCCGTTGCCGAGATCGGTGTAGCTCTGCGGGTTGGGCAGGTTCTCGCTGGGCGGCGTGGGCACCTTCCAGCAGGCCCACTTGTGCGAGCCACAGCTGGACTCCTGGCAGGCGCCGGTATTACCGCCACCCGTGCCCACCGCGCCACCCGTGCCGACCACGCCACCCGTACCCGGCGCCCCGCCGGTCCGGGCCGCGCCGCCGGTCCCGACCGCGCCACCCAGACCGGTCGCGCCGCCCGCGCCCGGGGCTCCGCCCGTCCGCGCGCTGCCACCGACGCCGGTCGCGCCGCCGCTGCCGATCGCACCCCCGCTGCCCGCGCCGCCGCCGCCCACCATGCCTCCGGTGCCGACCACGGTCGTCGCAGAGCCACCTGCTCCGGCCATGCCGTCGCTGCCCGTGCCGCCGGTCGCGGTGGTCGCGCCGCCGGTACCGGTCAGGGTCGTGCTGCTCGACGTCCCGCCGGTGTCCGTCGCGCCACCAGTGCCCATGATTCCACCCGAGCCGGGCTGTCCTCCGTCCCCGTGTCCGCCGCTGCTCGAGCCTGACTTATCGCAGGCCCACAGTCCGGCGGCAGCCATGGCGAATGCAAGTGCTGGGAAGACCCGGCCCGATGGACTCGTCATCTCGCTCCTCCTCGAAAGGCGGCGTTCATTCTCTATCTTGATGGAGCAGTGACACGAGCCGGGTTGACAGCTCAGCAGGCCGGGCTAGTAGACAAACGGGATCAACTTGCGCACGCGTTGCTGGTAGCTCGGGTACGTCGGGAATTTGGCGCGCAGCCAGCGCTCCTCGCGCCGCGATTTCACGTCGAGAAAGAGCAACAGGAGGGTGGCGTAGCCGAGGGTCAAAACGCCATGCACCAGCAGCCCCCATCCGAAGGCCAAGGCGATTCCTCCGCAGTAGATCGGGTGGCGCACCAGCGCGTAGGCCCCGCGCTCGACCAGCTGGCCCCCGTCCCTAGGATAGGGCAGCGGCGTCAGATTCCGGCCCAGCTTGAAGAAGGCCGCCAGCATGAGCCCGCCGCCAGCGACCATGAGTGCGAGGCCTCCCCAGGTACCCGCGCGGGCCAGCGTCGGCGACCACCCGGACTGGCCCGGCCAGGCACGCGGCCCGAACAGAATCACCCCGAACAGCGCGACCTGAACCACGACGTACCACTCGCCGCGCCCTCCCTTCCACCAGGGCGACCTATGCCGGGGATCGACCTCCACCATGCTGGTCTCTTGCCGCACTTCCCGAACAGGGTCAAGGGTGCGGCGAAGCCGCGTGGGGTATGGGCAGGGCGGGTAGGCCCTAGGTCCCGTAGGGACAGCCATGGACGGCTCCTCAGTGGGCAGACCCAGGTGGCGCAGGTAGCGGGCGATGCTTTGGGTGTCCCGCACCAGCGCGATGATCCTCATCTTGCCCCCGCAGCGCGGACAGGTCTCGACGTCGATACCGAGCTGGCGCATGAGCACGTGCCAGGGGATGTAGCCGCGGCGATGGGTGGCCGGTCGTGGCTTGGGCTGCTTGGCCATGGGCAGGGAGCGACAAGCGCCTCTTTCTGCCGCCTTCCGCGACTTCGCCGTGCTTGTCGGAATCTCGGGAATGTCTACGCACGCAGCTGCGAAGAATATGTCATCTACGTGCCCCCAATGACCGGCGCGCCCCAAGGTTCCGTTTCGGACTTGCTCCCGAAACGCTGCGGACCCTCGACGATGAGTCCCCAAAAACCGCCCGGCTCGTGCGTGCGCGAAAGCCCATCTTCGAAGGGGCTCACGCCTACCGGTATTGCCTGATCAGTGCGTGCTGTTCGGGCGTGTCTTTCAGGTAGAGCGCTGCGGCCGGGTCCAGATAGATCAGGGCCCAATGCGGGTCCGCATAGAGTTTGTCGACCAGAGTCAGCGAGCCCGGGTCCATGCTCCGGGCGCGCACGAAGATCGCGGCGTCAAAGTTCCACCGCAAGTCCTCCTGCTCGAAAGAGAAGAAGTCGTTGCGCCGCTCAAACGCGTCCTGCATCAGCTTCGGGCCATAAAGCTCGAGTCTGCCGTCGACATACACCTTGAAGTCCGGCGCGCCGCGCCACATCAGATACCCGGCCGAGATCTCGTCGCACCAGATCTTTCCCTTCCAGCCCAGGGCTTTCAGCATGTCCACGGGCCGCTCCAGCTCATAATTCGTGGGGAAACCGGGACCGAAGTAGCGCGTGGTGCTGTCCAATTGATAGAACTTGTTGGTCGGGAGCGAGAGGAAATAGAAAAGCGCAAGCGCCGATGCTGTCGTAAGCAAACCGGCCCGAAGCCCGGAATTTGGGCGCGCCAAGAGAGATCTTGAATTGATTGCGGCGAAAAAACACGCGCAGAGCGAGAACGGCCCGACATTCCGGGTAGCGCGCGAAGCCAGGATCAGCAACGCGGCCCACAGCAAGACATGGGCGGGCCGGAGTTTGCGGAAATTCAGGATGAAACTCAGGCACGAGAGCACCGCTATGATCACAAACGGGACGCGCACGAATGTGCTGTCGCCCTCGGCAAACGGCGGACGCAACTCCACGATCGCCTCCTTAAAATAGTGCGCCATACTCACCTCGCGGAACAGCGTGAGCGGGAACAAAAAGCCCTTGGCAAAATAGGGATTGGCAAAACACGCGGCACTGCAGAGCGCGAGCAGGACCAGGAGCCGGGCCGGCGCGGGCTTCTCGGGCCGTTCAATCCAGGGTTTGGAAACATAGCGCGAGACCAGTGCCTCGGCGAAATAGGCGCCGATGATCGCGAGGCCGATCGGCCAGATGCCCTCGATGTTCGCCCAGAGCGCCTGGAGCGGGACGAGCAGAAATAAAAGCTTCGTGGGCTTTGCGTGGTTTTTCTCCAGGATGACGAAATAAGCGGCCATGATGGCGAAGCTGAAGATTTCCGGCCGCAAATTCAACCGGTCGCTTGCTGCCCAGAGCGAGAGCAGAAACAGACAGGCCGAGAGCGGGCCTGTGCGCTCGTCCCAGGAGCCGTATAGAAATAAGACCCAGGCGAGCGCGATCATCAATCCGGCGAGAACGCTCAGGCCGTTGAAATCAAACAGGCGATGGACCAGATAGATGGAGAGTTGGAACAGCCAGTCCTTGTCAATCCATTCTCTTCCCACGGTGCGGAAGGAAAAAGTGTCAACATGTGGCGGGCCTTGCTCCAGGACCAGTTGCCCGATCTTGAGGTGCCAGAGCGTGTCGGAGTCCGTGATCTTGTGCAGTCCGAACAAGAAGCCCGAGACCGCGACCAGGCTGAAAAGCAGGACCGTCAGCCACGGAGATGTTGGCTTCTCCGGACTTGGCGGCTTGCTCAGATGAGATTGATTCCTAGGTTTCATATCCCTGTGGCCTAGCTAGTTAGTAAACCAATACGGCGTCCGGGCATGGGAGGCAAGTTGACCAACGGTGCCTTGGTGCATGATTCATTTCGGCGATTCGTCTCCCGGTCCCACGATCCAGGTCAGTCTGCCCGGTGGCTCTTGGGCATCCCTGCTGCGTGCGCGGAAATTCCGCGTGCAACATCGGCACCCCTAATATCGTTCGGGTTTTCGCTGGTGGGTGAGTTCCGGGCGGTGCTGTCCTCGTGATGATGAACACCCTCACGGCCACGCCGCGGACGCGCCGCGCGTACGACCATCGCCACCGGGAGCAGGCGCGGGCGGCGCGTCTTGCGGCAAACCGAGCGATGTCCTGCGACCGCTGCCCTGGTCAGCAAGCCAGCCTTCCCGTCGTACAGATTCCTCCATGATTCCAGCACTGCGGCTGTTGCGTCCATGAAAGTGTGGAAGGTCCTCGTACGCAGCTGCGCAATTAGCGCAGGTGTCGACGGGCAGGCCGAGGGTCAGGCGCATCAACTCGGCCCATGGCCAGTCTGTCCAGCGACTCGCAGAACACCTTGGCCTTGAGCGAACGCTGCACCGCCGGGACCACGAGCGGACCCTCGAAGCCGCTCTACACCGCCACGACGACGGATCCACCACAGTTGGTCCTTGCCAACCCTTCGGCTACCGACCCGACCGGCGCGGTCACCACCTACGAACGGCAAGGCTGCCCGTAGCCTAGCCGCAATACGGTCACTCGAGGGAAGACAAAGAGGAAGAGAGAAGCGGAGTCGGACCCGGTGCCCACGAATCGAGCCTCGTTGCCGCCGCGGCCCGGGTTGTGGCAAGATCTTCGCGAAGATCAGAAGGTCTCGAAGGAAGAGTCTACGTGGCCGAGATCCAACAAATTCGCCGCAAGCAGCCCATCGAAACGTCCGTGTGCAGTCCCTCGGGTGAGCCCACGAAGCGCCCAGCACACGCTTTTCTCTATCTTTCTTGGCTTGCGGTCGCCGGCCTCTTACTGGCGCGCATACCCCTGATCCTGCATCGATGCTTCGACCCCGACGAATTCGAGCATTCTCACGCGGCGTGGTGTGTTTCCCGAGGAATGATTCCGTACAAGGACTTCTTCGAGCATCACACGCCCTGGTACTACTACGCGGTCCGTCCCTTCTTCCATCTGTTCGACGTCACGACGTCGGTCGAAAGCGCGAGGCGTTTCCTGCTTTTGGGGCGCGGCCTCTCACTCGTTTTGACCGCCCTGTCGATCTTCTTGGTGCTTCAGGTCGGGCGCCTTTGGGAATATCGCAAAGTAGGTCTCTTGGCGGGACTTCTTCTTCTCAGCCAGCCCGTCTTCCTCGATAAGACTCTCGAGGTGCGCCCCGACGTGCTCGCTCTCCCCCTGTTCATCGGCAGCCTGTGGATGCTGCTGCGTGGCCTCGCAAGAAGCGCACGCTCGACGAGGAAAGGCCTGTCGTATTTCCTCGGAGGCGGCCTCGGCCTCGGAGCTGCCATCATGTGTACGCAGAAGATGCTCTTCGTCCTTCCCGGTGTCCTCGTGGGCCTTGCCGTCTGGTCGCTTGCAGGTGTGACGGCAGGGGAATCCCGCCCGGGTTCCCACCGCGAGACCAGGGTTGGCGCCGGCTCCCGGTTGCTGCTGATGCTGGTGTTCCTCATCGGTTGCTGTGTTCCAGCCGCATCGACGTGGGCGGCGTTTTCCCTTCAAGGAGCCGGCCGCGAGTTCATCACGAACAACTTGCTGCTCAATCTCAAGTGGAAGCACATCGAGACACATCAGCTTCACAGGTTCATTGAGACCAGTTGGCCGATTCTGGCGTTGTGCCTGCTCGGTGTTGCGATGGCTCTATTGCGCTTCGTACGACTCCGCGAGCGGCGGTACGACGGGCTGCTGCTGCTTTCCACATTGGCCGGGCTCTTTGCAGGACTCCTCGTCATACCCTCGGCGCAAGGTCAGTACTACCTGGGGCCCCTGCCGCTCGTCTGCTTGTTTGCCGCCCAAGGCCTGCTCTTCCTGGTCGAACGCGCGCGCCGACGTGTGCGCCCGGTGCTCCTCGTCCTTGCGTTGTTCCCCCTGGCAATACTGCCAGCNNAAGACGTGGTGATGGACGGCTGGCAGGGCATGGGGGTGTTTCGTCCACACGCGTTCCACTACTTCTTCCTTCACCCGGAGACCGTGGCCATGCTTCCGCGACCCCACTTGGATGCCTACCTGGACGCTCTGGAAAGCGGCGCCATTCGCCCGAAGCTGATCGCGATGGACTGGAACCTGGCTGCGCTGGGGCCGCGCTTCCAGAAATTCGTCACGAGGAACTACGTCAGCAACGATGGCCTCTTCTACTTCCTGAGGGGCACGTGGCAGGCCCAGGGAACACGAGGAGGGCCCGCGGGTGCGGAGGGAGATCCCTCCCTCGGAAGTGGCTTCTGGCAGCATCGTCAGGGCGGCCTGTTGCGCGCCGTTCGGGGGTTTTGAGAGGCCACGGATGATCGGCTGGGACACAGCGGCAAACCGTGACTTCGCTTACTCCTCGCGAGGCTGTGGAATAGGTCCACTGTTGACCGCCTTGCCCTATACTGTTGAAGTATGCTGACGCGGGAGCGAAACCCCGACGATCGCCGCTGGGGCTCGATCTCTAGCAAAGGATCTAACATGCGACTTGGGTCATGCACGTTGGTGTTGGGATTTCTTGGTATCTCGGCCATGGGTCTCGTGGGCTGCCCGGGCAGCAGCGGGTTGTCGAAAGAAGATCCCTGCTCCCAGACAATGGCCATCAAGTGCGAGCAGATCTCCACGTGCGGCGGTGTCAACGCTTTGACATCGCTAGGCTATTCCTCGGCAGATGACTGCACGAAAGGGCTGCAGGCCGCCAACTGTACCTCGGCCCAGGCCGCCGCCTGCGATCCTGGCACCAATTGCCTCGACAGTCTCCGCGCCCAGTCGTGCCCGGACTTCAGCAGCGGCGTCCTGCCAGCCTCTTGCACTTACTCCTGCATCCCCGGTGCCGCAGGCACCGGCGGCACCGGTGGCTCCGGGCTGTCAGCGGAAGCCGCCTGCAATGAGGCAATAGCTGCCATCTGCGAGCAGACATCCTTATGTGGCGGGGCCACGGCCCTGGCGGAGCTAGGCTATGCTTCGACCTCAGATTGTAAACAGGGACTGCAGAGCGCCAAGTGTGCCTCACAGGCCGGGTGTGTCCCAGGCCAGACGTTCGACTCCAATCAAGCCAGGAAGTGCATCGACGGCCTACGGGCCGAGTCGTGCACGGACTTCAGCAGCGGCGTCGAGCCAGCTGCTTGCTCTCTCGTCTGCACCGGCGGCGTCGGGGGCATTGGTGGTGGCTACGGCTCCGGTGGTTGGGGCGGTGACGTGGGGGGGCAGGGCGGCTGGGGCGGTGTTGCCGGCTGGGGCGGTGTTCCCGGCCAAGGCGGTATTCCCGGCTACGGCGGTATTCCCGGCCAAGGCGGTGTTCCCGGCCAAGGCGGTGTTCCCGGCCAAGGCGGTGTTCCCGGCTACGGCGGTGTTGCCGGGTACGGCGGTTGGGCCGGGGGTGTGGGGGGCCAGAGCGGGGCGAATGGCTGGCCCTTGGGCTCTCCGTGACTGCGGCGGGCTACTCCAACACCTGAAGATCAACCCAGTCGGCGTGGCCGTAGCGATTGCTTCCGGCGGGCTCGACAACGAGCAAGAGGTCACCGCTTTGTCCCTCGAGCGGAACCGAGAAGGGCCGGGCAGGATCGCCGGTCTTCATGTGGCCGCTGCTCCAGAGCTGGCGCCGATCCGCGCCGAAAATCAGGAATCTGGCGTGGCCGAGACCGTCGGTCCCGTCGTCCATTCCGGCCTTGCCCGCAAAAACGCGCCCTTTTCGGACGAAGCGAATCTCGATGGTCGATCGGCTGTGCGTCCCCAGCCCGGCCGAATAGGACGTGCCACCGATGGAAAGCGCACCGCCCCCCACGGCACGGTCGACGGCCAGATCGCCCCACTCCTGTCCGTAGCGAACCACGGTGCAGTCCCCGCTTCGCTTCGGGGGACGCTCCGCTTCGAACAACGACCACTCTCCGCTCTGCCGAACCAGATGGATCGGCGCCTCGGCACGCGCGGCAGAGGAAGCCCGCCCGCTGGTGGGATCTCCACGGGTCAGATAATAGCGGGAGTGCGACGGCCAGGCGACGTCGCGGCGGCGCTGCACTGGAATTTGAAAGTACCGCCCCGAGTCGTTATGTAGGAAGCCGCCATGGATGGCCGTGACCCAGGCCATGGTCTGCCCAATCTGCAGCTCCCCCAGGGCCTCGCTCCGAGCACCGGTTTCGGGCAGGAGACCGTGTACGTCCGACCCAGGCTCGACGGATTGGATGACTTCCTCGAGACCTTCGAGCTCGCGGTTGAACCAGGCCAGGCGCACGTTGAACACCCCAAGCACCAGCAGCACCAACAGCACCGTGGCGATACGCATCCGGCGCGCGGCGCCTGCTCCGGTTGCCGTTGGCTGAAACGCGGCAGGCGCGAAGCCATGCACGAAGGCGCAGAAACGCGTGCCGATCAACCACGTGTCGCGGATGGTCTCTGGAAGGCCCATGAATCCCAGCGCCGCCAACAGCAGGGGGATCCAGCGACGCGGGTCCTGTGCTAACACCGGTCGCGCGAGCACCGTCATGGCAGCAAGCACGGCCAGTCCCACCATTGCCCAGAAATAGCTGGGGACGGCGGAGAAGGCTCCCCCGAACAACGCCGCGATTCGCTCTGTTCTGGGCGGCCACTCGTAGGCACGGGGCACTCCCGGGCGGCTCTCGCTCATCACCCACAGCAATGCCAGCGCCGCCGCCGGCACCAGGTGAAGCAGCTCCCGCGCGGCTCGCCGGGGTCGCTTGAGCTCGAGCAGGCCAACCAAACCGCCCACGGTTGCACACATGGCGAAGGTCACGGCGTGGGAGAAGAAGATCGCAACCAGCAGCACCGTCGCGGTGGCGATGCGAGCCGGCGAGGGAACGCGATGCTGATCCTCGAGGGCTGCCAGGTACGCAAACGCCAGCGGGAACGACACCACCCAGGAGATGAATCCCCACTGGTAGCCGAAGCCGAATGCCAGTACGAACCCCCACAGCGACCACCAGGGTTCCCCGCCGACCGCTTTCAGCCATCGGCCCATCAGCCAAGGGGTCGCCAGCACCACCCCCGAAAGCAACACCTTGATTGCGAACAATGCGCCCCCGATCATGGTGAGCGGAAGGGCGAGCAAGTACGTCAGCAGGTACGGCGTGAACCAGGAGATCTCGTAGAAGAACTGGTAGCCGCTCTTGGTGTCACCCAGCGAAGCCCAGATGTGGAACAGGTTGGCATGCTCGGGAAGATCGATTCCTGCGGGGAAGCGGTGGGCCCAAACCGCGGCCAGACCGAGGGCAGAGCACAACCAGAAGGCACGCTGAAGACTGAGGCCACCGCGAGGGCTGTCGCTAGCTTCCGGAGCGCTCATCACCGTCCGCTGTGCTCATGTCAGCCCCGACGGCCACGCCGCCGTTGGCGTGCACGGGACCAACGCGTGTCACCTGCTCCTTTTCCCATCGAGACCATACTGCCCAGCTCTCGCGATCACGTCAAACCGAGGAAGAGGACCACCGAGGAACTGTCGAGTATCGGCAGAACTGGGTCGCCGACGCCTGGCTAGAGGTGTGCTTTGCCAAGAGGTTATTCGCACCCGTAGTTCCCCGACGGTGACGACGATTGGCGACTGGCCTGGCCATGCCGGCACGCCATCATGCATCATCGCGCGATGGTCGACCTGTTCCTGAGCCTCCTGCGCGCGCTGCGGTCCGCCTTCCGCAGCCGGGCCAACCTCGCATTGGAGAACCTCGCCCTGCGCCAGCAGTTGGCCAACCTACGGCGCACCTCGGGCCGCCCGTACCTGCGCAAGGCCGACCGTGCGTTCTGGATCGTCCTTTCCCGGCTCTGGTCTCGCTGGGCGGACGTCCTTGTCGTCGTCAAGCCCGACACCGTGGTCCGCTGGCATCAGGCCGGCTTCCGCCTCTTCTGGCGATGGAAGTCCCGTTCGCGCAGCCCGGCAGAGGGTACTACCACCGGTAGCGAATCCATCTGTCGCTCGGCAAGGACGCGCCCGACACGAGGGACGTGTGCCCGCCCAGCAGGGGTGAGATCGTGGAGTTGCCCGAGGTCGGCGGCCTTCATCACCGGTACGAGCGCCTCGCGGCCTGAAGACCGGGTCCCTTGCGGCGTGCCCCCACGGAGGCGGACGGGACGCGTCCGTTCAGATGCCGATTTCGCCCACGGCAGCGCGACGATCCCGGCCACGATCTGCGGCTGCGCGACCGCGAGCACAACGCCAAGGTCCGCGTTCTATCCGAGGACGCCTGTCCGCGAGCGCAGGATGACAGCTTGGCNNTACGTGGTGAAAGAATTCATGGCGCACTACCATGCCGAGCGGTTCCAGCAGGGGCTGGGCGGGCAGTTGATCGAGAAGCCGGTCGGCGACATGAATGAGAATGGAGCGCATGGCGCGGTCGTCTGCCGGTCACGCCTCGGTGGAATGCTGAACTTCTACCTTCGCGAGGCTGCGTGAGTGGCGCCGATGATTTACTCGACACTTCGGGGGCTGCCATCGCGCGTCGTGAGCATCGCGGCACATCCAGCACGGTTTTCGGGAAATCGCAGAAGCACGAGCAGTTAGGGCCCGGTGCTATACAATTGAGGGTACATGACATGAGTGCCGTGCGGCGAGCCATCCATCAGGGCTTCCTTCCCACCGCGGGACGGTCACGTGCCTTCGTCTGGAAGTATTCCCCGACCAACTGGGGGCGGCGCCCCCGACACTTCCACATCGAGCCCGAGCTCAACCTCATCGCGTCCGGGCACGCGACCTTCGGCGTCGGCGAGGCCGTGGTCACGGTTTCACGGGGCGATCTGCTCGGCTTTCCGCCGGCTCAGGATCACGTTCTGATCGAGGCCTCGCCTGACTTGTACCTATTTGCCATCGGTATGGAGCCGACCTTCTCATCGGACGTTCTGCGTGCCGAGCCCGACGACGTCATGCTCCCGTTTCGCCTTCGCCTTGCGCCCGACGATTTTCGCAGCCTGGTCGGGCGTGCCTCGGCCATTGTGGATCGGGATGGGGTCGACCAGCCGTGCGCGGAGCTCTGGGAGCAAGCGCACTGGCTGGGGTGGCGCTGCACCACACGACCCATCACCGCAATGCACGTGCTCACGCGTCGATCACTGTCTGCCATCAACCGCGCGCCCGACCTTGAGCTGCAATCGCTCTCGGCTCGGCTCAAGACCGCCGATTCCGAGATCAGCCGCTACTTTCACCGGGACGTTGGCATGACATTCGCCCACTATCGCACGCGATTGCGCCTGTCGCGCTTGATCCATCTCATGGACCTTCGCGGCACCACGCTCAGATCGGCTGCCCAAGCATCGGGTTTCGGGTCGTACTCGCAGTGCCATCGCGTTTTTCAGGCCGAGCTCGGCTGCTCCCCTCGACGTTTCTTCCAAACGGGGCTGCGGGAGCAAATGCAGCAGGCCTACGATCCTTGACCCGGCCACGGCTTGGCCGGCTCGAAAAGGCCGCCTACGCCTTCGGCGGAACCGTCGACATCTTTGGCCACTGGCTCTACTTCGGCCTGATGCAGCCGGTGTTCGTCGGCTTTCTTCATCTGTCGCCATCGCTGCTCGCCCTAACGCAAGCGACTGCCCGCCTGACCGACGGGTTCACCGATTCGTACTTCGGATGGCGTTCGGACAACACCCGCACCCGTTGGGGAAGGCGACGACCCTATGTTCTCCTCGGCTCGCTGCTCGCGGGCGCGGCGCTGCCCTGCTTGTTCGCTGCCTCACGAACCTGGAGCGTATCCACGTTGTTCTGGTTCGTACTTCTCACCGCGTGCGGCTACGCTCCCATCCTCAGCTGCTACAACATTCCGTATCAGAGCTTGGGGGCCGAGCTGACCCCGGACACCGACGAGCGCACGTCCGTGATGTCGTGGCGAGGTGTCGTGCAGACGCTGGCCGGCGTCGCGAACGCCTGGGCCTGGTGGTTCGCTGCCCGGCCCTGGTTCGCAGACACCGACGGAGTGCCCAACCTCGCCCGTGGCGCGATGTGGGCGGGCGCGCTCGCCGGAGGAGTGATGATCCTGGCCGGGATCGGCAGCGTTCTCTTCGTCGGCGAGCGCTACTACCCGTTGGCGCGTCAGCAAGAGCGGATTGGTTTCTGGGCGATGACCCGACAGGCGTTCCAGTGCCAACCGTTCCGCATCCTCTTGCTCGTGCTCGTCCTTTTCGCCGTGCCGACCTCGATGGTGGGCGCCTTGAGCTGGTACGTTCTCTACTACCACGTGCTCGCCGGGAGCCCAGGCACCGCCGCGCTCTACGGCGGCCTTGCGGGCACTGCCTACAGCATCCTGGGGGCCGCCTGCATTCCTTTCGCGGTCTGGTTGGCGCGCAGAATTGGCAAACGTCGCGCTCTGCAATGGGCGCTCTACGGCGGCAGCGTCGCTTTGGCTTCGAGCTTCGTGCTCTACACCCCGGCGGCGCCCATTCTCTCGGCGGTCTGTCATGGCCTGTTCGGCATTGCCGCCTCGGGCTTCTTCTGGGTGTTGCTGCCTTCGATGCTGGCCGACGTCGTTGACTTCGACGAGCTTGAGGGCGGCAGGCGTCGCGAGGGCGCCTTCGCCTCGATCCTTTCCTACGTGCTGAAATTCGGCACCACCATTACGTTGCTCATCACCGGTCCTCTAATCGAGCTGACAGGGTTCGACGCGCGCAAGGCCGTGCAGGACCCGACGACCATCATGGGGCTGCGCATCCTCTTCGCGCTCGTGCCGGCGACGGCTGCGCTTCTCGCAGCCCTTGCCTTGCGACGGTATCCGCTCACCCGCGACGCCATGAGCACGATCCGCGCGCGCCTGGAAGCCAGGCGCGGCGCCGTGTAGGGGCCCGGCTCCAAGCTTCGCATTTCTTGGGATTTCTCCGCCGGCCTTCTTGGAAAGCTCAGCCCAGACGTTCATGGTGTGAGCATGAGTTCACGATCGGCGACGCTCGCATTTGCTGTTGCGACAGTCCTCGTGCCTGCTTCGGCCATGGGCATGGCCAGCGCCGAGCTGTACCGTACACAGGCTTACCTTTATGGACGCTTCGATGCGCGCATCCAGTTCGCTCCAGGTGACGGTGTGGTCAGCGCGTTCTTCCTGTGGAAGGAGGGATCCGACGCAGCCAACGCCTATTGGAACGAGCTGGACTACGAGAAGATCGCGGCCGACTGCCACATGCAGACCAACTCCATCTACGGAAACCCGAAGGCCAATCACCAGCAGACACCTGCCCTGAGTACCATTTGTACCGCATACCACGACTACCGGTTCGAATGGACGCCGACGTACATTGCGTGGGTGGTCGACGGGAAGGAGATCCGCCGGGACACCGGTGCGGACGCCACCGCATACGCCCAAAATGCTTCCGCCGGCATGACCTTCCACTTCAACATCTGGCCTGGCAACTCCACCTTCGGCGGAAACATCAACAACACTACACTGCCGGTACACCAATACATAAGCTGGGTGCAGTACTCGTCGTACGACAACGGCAATTTCAACGTACAGTGGCGCGAGGATTTTCAGTCGTCGGGCGTTCCCTCTGGGTGGGCGGTCGGCAACTGGGCCTCGCCCTATAACCTGTCGACCCACAACCCGCAGAACGTCGCCTTCGTGAACGGAATCGCCGTGTTGTCGCTGACCGCTGACAATGCGACGGGCAGCCCTGGCACACCTCCGGCCGACAACAGTGCCGGAGGCAGTAGCGGCTCGGGCGGAAGCTCGGGCTCGGGCGGCGTCGCCTCCACGGGCGGTAACGGTACTGGCGGCACGACCGCGTCCGGTGGCGCCACCGGCTCGGGCGGTAGAACGGGCTCGGGCGGGTCGGGGGGCGCCAGCGCCGCGGGTGGCAACAGTACCGGCGGGACGACCGCATCCGGTGGCACCACCGGCTTGGGCGGTAGAACGAGCACCGGCGGCTCGGGCTCGGGGGGCGCTAGCGCCACGGGTGGCAGCAGTACCGGCGGGGCGACCGCGTCGGGGGGCACGACAACCTCGGGCGGTGTGACCGGAACCACTTCGGGCGATACCGCGGGAACCGGCGGTGCGACGATCACCGCCAGCTCGGGCAACACGACGACGTCGGGCGGAATCACCTCCTCGGGCGGAGTAGCTTCAAGCTCGACCACCGCGATCGGCGGAGCCTCCGGCGGAGGCACCACCGGCACCCAGACCGGGTGCAGCTGCAGTACCGCAAACCGAGCAAGCCCACTCGGTCCCGCACTACTGGTCTTTCTCCTCGCCATTTCGATTTCGCGCCCGCGCCGCAAGGGGTTTTGAAGTCGTTTCACACCTTTCCAGACAACCTTCCCCCCAATCGCCGTCGACACACCCAGGTTGCACGCAGACATTTCGCAGGAGCTTCATCTTGCCCCGCAGCGCGGACAGGTCTCGACGTCGATACCGAGCTGGCGCATGCGCACGTGCCAGGGGATGTAGCCGCGGCGATGGGTGGCCGGTCGTGGCTTGGGGTGCTTGGCCATGGGCAGGGAGTGGCAAGCATCTCTTTCTGTCGCCTTCCGCGACTTCGCCGTGCTTGTCGCGGGATTACGGCCTCGGCTTCGCCCGCAGGATGATCTCGGTGATCTCGGCCGGGGCGCCCAGGCGCATGGGCGGGCCCCAGAAGCCAGTGCCGCAGCTCACGTAGAGCTGTGTCCTGTCCACGCGGTGTAGGCCGCGGATGTACGGCTGCTGCAAGCGGACGAGCGCGCCCCACGGCCAGATCTGCCCGCCGTGCGTGTGTCCGGAGAGCTGCAGGTCCACCCCGAGCGGCGCGGATTGGAAGATGGCCTTGGGCTGATGGGCGAGCAGCACCACCGGTCGCGACGCATCCCGGCCGGCCAGTGCTTGGGCGACATTCTCGGCGGGGCCTTCCTCGGGGAAGCGCGCGGCGCCGTGATCGGGAACGCCCGCGAGGTCGAAGCTGCCGTGCTCGTCGCCGACGGCGACGTGTTGGTTATCGAGCACGCGGATGCCCATGCGCTCGATCTCCTTCATCCAGGCGCGCGCGCCGGAGCGATTGTAGTACTCGTGGTTGCCGGTGACGAAGAAGACGCCGTGGCGGGCGCGCAGGCCCGTCATGGGGGCCACCACCGGGCGCAGTTGCTCGATGGTGCCGTCGACCAGATCGCCGACGATGGCGATGACGTCGGCATTGAGCCGGTTGGCGGTGGCGACCACGCGCTCGATGAACGGCCGGCCGAGCAGGCCGCCGACGTGGAGGTCGCACATCTGGACGATCTTGGTTCCGTCGAGGCCAGCCGGTAGGCTGTCGAGGGTAACCTCAAGGCGTTTGACCGCGATTTCGGACTGCGTGGCCCGCACGGCCGCGGCGGTCACCCCCGCCGTGCCCGTGAGCACGGCGCCGGCGACCAGGCGCGCGGTAAAGAGGCGGCGGGACGGATCGAACCCGCCGGCCGAGCTCGCCACGCGGGCGGCGATGGCGGCCAGCAGGCGCAGGAAATCCGAGCCCAGGAGGATGACCAGGAGGATGAACATCGTGCCCATCCAGATGAACCCGGGCCACGCCAGGACGCGCCCGAGGCGCGGGGCGAGCCGTCCGGCCAGCGCCGTCGCCACGATGAGCGCGGCGAGGCCAACCACGAGCGAGGTGGCCAGGTGGCGGGCCGCGCCCTGAAGCTGCGTGTCGCGGACCAGGCGCACCCAGAAGTAATAGTGCACCCCGGCGATGATGGCGCAAGCAATGGACAGAAAGAGGGCGAATCCAAGAAAGCGGGTCAAGACTTGACTCGTACGTGCAGCGGTGACGACCGCTCAAGCATAGTCGGAACCGGCCGGCGCGCTACTTGAGCAAGGCGAATAGGTTGTTGTAGTGGTCGGTCCACAGCACGGGCGGGCGCGGCTGGGCCGGTTCGGGCGGCGGCACGCTGGGCAGGGCGGCGGTGAATTCCTGGTTCCGGGTCAAGAGCACCCAGTCGGAGTGGTACCAGAGCTTCTCACTGTCGGATTCCGCGTAGCGCCGGACGACCTGCATGCCATAGCGCTCGGCCAGCCCCGCCAGCACCGGCATCAGGTCGACGCGCCAGTTGGTGATGTGGAAAGCGAGCACGCCATCGGGGCGCATGTGGCGCAGGTAGACGGCAAATGCCTCCTCTGTCAGAAGGTGCGCCGGCGGCGCGTCCCCCGTGAAGGCATCGAGGATGAGCACGTGGAAGCCTTGCGGGCTCTCTCGTTCGAGCGACAGCCGCGCATCGCCCAGCATGACGCGCACTCGCCCCGGGCAGTCGCGCAGGTAGGTGAAGTGCTTCTCGGCGAGGCGGAGGACGTCGGGATTGAGCTCATAGAAGGTGAAGTCGTCTCCGGGCCGCGCGTACGCGGCCACGGTCCCGACCCCGAGTCCGACGGCGCCCGCGCAGAAGGCGCCGCGTTCGCGGAAATACTCCAGGGTTCGTCCGACGCCGCTTTGCAGACCGTAGTAGGTGAGCGGCAAGCTGCGCTTGGCGGGCGCGAGGAACTGCCGGCCGTGGACCGTCAAGCCGTGGACCAGGGAAAGGAAATGCTCGTCGGGGATGTCCTTGCTCGATTCCGAGACCTCGAGGGCACCGTAGAAATTGCGGGCGAGCTCGAGGGGGGCGTCGTCGTCGGTCTGGAACACGCCGATGCAGCCGACGCCGCCGAGCAAGGCGGCGCCCAACCACACGCGCGCGAAATTCGGGAGGGCGGCCTGGGTGGCGCGCAGCACGACCACCGCGGCGAGTAGGAAGGAAACCACGAGCCCGACCTTCCATTCGAAGAAGGTCGAGAAAATGGCGGGCGCGACGAGGCTGACCAGGATGCCGCCGAGCGCGCCACCGGCCGATATCATCAGATAGAACTCGGTCAGGTAGCGGGGGTTCGGCCGCAAACTCGCCAGCTCACCGTGGCAGACCATGCAAATGCAGAAGAGCGCGCCGAAGTAGAGCGCCAGTTGCTCGGCGAAACCAAGCTCGTGATTCACCTGCTCGAACAGGCGGTCGAGAGGACGAATACCGGCGACGGCGAGGAGGAGTACCAGGGCCGCGATGCCGTAGATCCGGCGCAGGTACCAGCGCTCGTGGTCGAACGCGACAATGAATGTGATCAGGTAGAGGCTGAGCGGCACGACCCACAGGAAGGGAACGACCGCAACCTGCTGGCAGACGTGGTTCGTCGTCGCGAGCAGCATGAGGGTGGCGCAGGCGGGCAGGCCCAGCCAGAGTGCCCGCGTGACAAGGCTGGGTGGCTTTCCATGATCGTCGCCGCCGGTCGGCTCGGAAGCGGCGAAGCCGCGTCGAGCCCGTAGCCAGAGAGCGGCTACCGCGCAAGGCAGGACGAAGAGGGCGAACCCGAGGGACCACAACTTGCTGTGCAGGACCACGTCGAAGGCCCGCTCGAACAAGAAGGGATAGCTCAAGAGCGCGAGCAGCGAACCGAAGTTGGACAGGGCATACAGGCGATAGGGCGACCGGTCGGGAAAGGCGCGGCTCCACCACGCTTGCACGAGGGGGCCGGTCGACGAGAGCGCGAAGTAGGGCAGGCCGACGTTCGCCGCGAGCAGGGCCAGGATACGCAGGGTGGGATGCGATGGGTCGGTGGGTTTCCAGCTCGGATCGGGGGCGATGGGCAGCGTGCACAGCGCCGCCGCCAGCAGGCCGATGTGCACCACGGCCTGCCAGCGCGGAGTGAGCAACTTGCTCATCAAGTGGGCGTAGGTGTAGCCGGCGAAGAGCACGACCTGGAAGAAGAGCATGCAGGTGGTCCACACCGCTGGACTGCCGCCGAACCAGGGCAGAATGAGCTTGCTGATGAGGGGCTGCACCTGAAAGAGCAAGAAGGCGCTCACCAGGATGGTGATGGCCAGATCGGTCCGCAGGCAACCGCCCGCGCGCGCTTTGGGCGAAACTACTTCGTCCACGGCTGGTCGAATTCGCTTTCGTCGGTCCCGCCCGTGGGCGGAGTGGTGCTCTGCGGGGCGGCGGGAGGGCTTTCGGCCGCGTCCGGCTCGGGGAACGCAACGACGGGTTCGGCCGCTTCGGTGGTGGGTTCGACGAGCGGCTCTTCGGCGCGTGGCTCTGGGGCGGGTGGCGCCTCGGCGGGTGGCTCGACGAGGGGTGGCTCGTTCATGGGCGGCTCGCCGGTCACGGGCAGGCCCTGCGGTGACTCCGCGTCGGGGCCCGCCTTTGCTTGCCACTCGGAGCTGTGCCGCCGGATCGCGGAGCGAAGCTGGCCGTCGTCCGCCGGCAGAAATTCCGCGGCCGCGGTGATGACGGGGATCGCCTGCGCAGGCACGTTCCTGCGGTGGGGCTGGACGAGCGCGCGCAACATCGCCCGATGGTAGGTTTCCAGCTTGTCGGTGGAGAGCGCGGGCGGCCGGCCTTCGGCGCGTGCGCGGTTGACCTCGATGTAGTCGCCCCAGTCCGGCGCGTTCCACTTGGGTTCGAGGGCATCCACGAAATGCGCGTCCATCGCCGCGCGCAGCTCGGTCAGGTGTTCGAGGAAGATACGGATGGCAGGCCGCATGGCGGCCGACAATTCCGGGGGCAGGCGATCGCGAAGCTCTCGCACCTGTCCGGTCCATGCCGCGATCTGGGCCCCACAACGCTCGGGGCCGAGCGCGCCCAAGGTCGGCACCACGTTCTGGATCTCGTTCTCCAGCGCGCGCAGGAATTCGCCCGGCGTGGCCGGGCGCGGGGTCTGGACCACGGGTGCCGCCGTGACCGGCGGGGGTGCGGGCGGCGGCAACTCCTCGGCCGCCGGCCGCAGCAGGGCGCGCAGCCGCGCGAATTCGGCGTCGCGCTTGAGCTGCTCGGGATCGGGTGGAGGCGGCAGCGGGCGCCGCCGGCCGCGTCGTCGCGCCGGGGCCGTGGCGGGGGCCGTCATGCCCTCGGGGATGGAAGACTGCGCCCTGGCCCGCGCCCTGGCCGCCCACTCGTGGTCGAGCGCCTCGCGCACGCGCGAACGCGTCGCCTGCTCGATGGCGCGCAGAAACTGCCCGGTGAGCGAGGCGAGGAGGCGACGGCGCTCCCGGTCCGCCTGCCGCATCTCGCGCTTCGCCTGGCGGGACGCGGGCCCGGCTCTGACCGCGGAGAAGATCGAGGAGATGAGCTCTTCGCCGCGCTTGCGGGTGGCCAGCTCCACGAGCTCGTGCAGGCGATGCGTGAAGTCGAGGACGATGTCGTCGAGTGAAGGCGGAGTCATGGCTGGCACGTTGGACACGGTTCTTTCTGCGAGGGCGCGAGATGTCGTCGAGGTGTGGCTACCGCTATCTGGCGTGGCCGCCCCCATCGATATCGCGCGCAAGCTATCACAGCACAAGGGAAAGGCTCAATCGGGGCCGCGACGCACTAGTCCGAAGCGAGTGAGACGTGCACGCTCCGGAATTCGCCGTTGCCGCCAGCCGGCATGGGCTGGTCGTCGAGGACAATCTCGCGGGCTGCCTTCTGGTGAGCCGTGCGCCGGTCGAAGGTCACTGCTTTCCCGTCCAGCCGTTTGCACGTAAAAGGGAACCCAGTTGCCGAAATTCACGGAGGAAGCGATGGGCACGACGAGTCACACCGAGCGAAGGGGCCCGGGACGGAGGGGAACCTACCTGGCCATACTAGGCGCGGGTTTCTTGCTCGCCGCCTGCGGTTCCCAGGGAAGCGGCACGACAGAAAAGGGGTNNACCACCGTGACCGGCGGGACGACCACGAGCACCGGAGGTTCTGGCGGCACGACCGCCGCGGGCGGCAGCGGTGGCACGACGACCACAGTGACCACCGCGACGGGCGGCGCGACGACCACGACCGGCGGCGCGACCACCGCGACCGGCGGGAGAACCACCGCGACGGGCGGCGCGACCACCGCGACGGGCGGCGCGACCACCGCGACCGGTGGGAGAACCACCGCGACGGGCGGCGCAACCACCGCGACCGGGGGGAGGACCACGGCGACCGGTGGCACGACCACGGCGACCGGCGGCACGACTGCGGCGACCGGTGGCACGACCACCGCGACCGGCGGCACGCCTGGCACCGGTGGCACGACACAGACCGGATCCTGCGCGCCGCCCACGACCGGCCACTACCAGATGGAAGACCTCGATCGCGGTGTGGTAGCCGTGAAAGTCTCGGGCGGCGTCTACGTGGGCTGGCGCATGATGGGCTACGAGTACAACCCGACCAGCCCCACGAGCGTCGCGTACAACGTCTATCGAGCCGGCACCAAGCTGGCGACGGTCACCGATAGCACCAACTACCTCGATGCCAGCGGCACCACCAGCTCGACCTACACGGTGTCCGCCGTGATCAACGGAACCGAGTGCGCGCAGTCGCCCTCGGTCACGACCTGGGCGCAAAACTACCTGCGCATTCCCCTCGACGTCCCGCCCACTGGCCCCAATGGTGGCACCTACAGCGCAAACGATGGCGCCCCAGGGGATCTCGATGGCGACGGCATCCTCGACATCGTCCTCAAGTGGGATCCGTCGAACGCGCAGGACAATTCCAACTCGGGCGTCACCGACAATGTCTTCCTCGACGGATACACTTTGGCGGGCAAGCACCTCTGGCGCATCGACCTGGGGCCCAACATTCGCGCCGGCGCGCACTACACGCAGATGTCGGTGGGCGACTTCGACGGCGACGGCAAGGCGGAAGTGGCGGTCAAGACCGCGCCGGGCACCAAGGACGGCACCGGCGCCTATCTGAGCAAGGGACCGGCGGCCAGCGACGACGACAGCGCCGTGTACCGCAACAGCGACGGCTACATCCTGACCGGGCCGGAGTACCTGACCGTGTTCGCGGGGGACACGGGCAAGGAGCTGGCGACCGTGGACTACCCCGTGCCCCGCGGCACGGTGTCGAGCTGGGGCGATTCGTACGGCAACCGCGTGGACCGCTTCAACGGTGGCATGGCGTTCGTGAGCGATACGGGCAGTGGCAAGACCGCGACTGGGCGGCCGAGCATCATCCAGCAGCGTGGTTACTACACGCGCCTCACGGTGTCGGCGTACAACTGGCGCAGTGGCGCCTTGACCAAGGTCTGGACTTTCGACAGCAACGGCTCGGGCAACAGCAAGGCCGCCGGTCAGGGCGACCACTCGTGCATGGCCGCCGACGTCAACAACGACGGCGCGCAGGAGATCATCACCGGCGCGACCACCATCGCCAGCGACGGAACGTTCCAGTGCACGACGGGCATCGGCCACGGCGACGCCATGCACGTGGGCGAGCTGGTCAAGGGCAAGGGCATCTCGGTGTTCTCGGTGCACGAGAGCGCTGGCGGGCACGATTGCCATGACGGCGCTACCTGCACGTACTACATCAACACAGCGGGAAGTGGAGATAACGGCCGCGGCGTCGCCGAGTACGTCTCGATGAACGACCTGACCGCCGCGACCTGCTCGAGCGGCGTGGGCAGCATGAACTGCGCGACCGGCGCCAGCGTGAGCAGCGACGCCGGCAGCAACTTCCTCATCTACTGGGACGCCGATGAGGCGCGCGAGCTGGAGAACGGCACCTCGATCACCAAGTCCGGCGGTGGCACCTTGCTCAGCGCCAGCGGCTGCGCCTCGAACAACGGCACCAAGTCCACGCCGACGCTGACCGCCGACCTGCTCGGCGACTGGCGCGAGGAGCTGGTGCTGCGCGAGTCGAACAACTCGGCTTTGCGCGTGTACACCACGACGGATGTCACCAAGCGCCGGATCTACACCCTCATGCACGATCCGACCTACCGGGCGCAGGTCGCGTTTGAGAATGCCAGCTACAACCAGCCGCCCCACACGGGCTTCCACATCGGCGCCGGCATGGCCGATCCGCCCAAGCCCGACATCTTCGTGAAGTAGCCCAAGACTGGCGATCCAATCCGGTTCGATGAGCTCTGCATGACTCGC
>PNBO01000129.1 GCA_003136095.1 Myxococcales bacterium | reverse complement strand
CATATCAACGCCTTGCCGTTCAGCGGCGAAGCCGCCGCCGAGTCGGTCACCCGATGTTACACCAGATGTCCCTGCGGCGGCTTCGTCCGACTGCAACGGCATGTTCGACGGCGGACCGATGTGCGGGTCGTCGAAACCAATCTATTCGGATCCGCGGCGAAGCCGCCCGAGGGCATCGTCGAAATGAAAATCGCAGCGGGCATCGGTGAAGGGACCCTCTGGCGCATGACGAAGATGTCCGGGTTTGCCACAACGGGAACAGAACCCACAGTAACCGCGGGGCAGGCCTAGCTTTTCGAGAACGTGGGGCGATTCAACCCAGAGGTTGCAGTAGCACTGACCGCGATCATTCTCGTCCTTGTCCATGTGTCGTCCGTCGAACGCTCTATTAACCTGCACAGGATAAACCAGGATCCGGGCAATCGGGCGAGCATGTTTTCGGTCGGAGGCGAGATGGAAAGGGCCGTGATTCCGATGGGTTGGCGGCGCGCGGGGGCGGATGGGGGTGGACATGGAAATGTCGGATAAGAAGATAAGAAAACCCAGCAGGGGCTTGCGCTCAGCGGTCGAGCGGGCTGCGGACGCCACCAGCACCACGGTTGAGGACGTGGGTGTAGATCATGGTCGTGGCCACGTCGCGATGGCCCAGCAGTTCCTGGATGGTGCGGATGTCGTAGCCGTCCTCGAGCATGTGGGTGGCGAAGGAATGGCGCAGCGTGTGCGGGGTGACGGGCTTGGCGAGCTGGGCAATCAGGGCCGCCTTGCGCACGGCACGCTGAATGACGGATTCGTGCAGGTGATGACGGCGAACTTCGTGAGTGACGGGCTCGAGGTAGGTGCGGGTCGCGGGAAAGACCCATTGCCAGATCCATTCGCGATTGGCGTTCGGGTACTTGCGCGCGAGGGCCTCGGGCAGGGCCACGTAACCGGCGCCGGCTTCCAGGTCGGCGTGGTGGCGGGCTTTGACGTCGCCGAGATGCGCGCGCAGGCGTTCGACCAGCAAGCCGGGCAGAACGGTTCGGCGGTCCTTCTGGCCCTTGCCCCGCCGGACGATGACTTCGCGGCGATCGAGATCGATGTCCTTCACGCGAAGTTGCACGGCCTCGAGAAGGCGCAAGCCGCCGCCGTAGAGAAGGGCGCAGACCAGCCAGACATTGCCGTCGAGGTGGGCCAGCAGGCTTCGGACCTCGTCACGCCTGAGCACGACGGGAACGTGGGTCGGCCTCTTGGCGTGGACCATGTTCCCCAGCCACTCGAGCTCTCGCCCCAGCACCTGCTGGTAGAGGAACAGCAAGGCCGCCAGGGCCTGGTTCTGGGTCGAGGCGCTGACCTTGCCCTCGGCCATCTTCGACAGGTACGCGCCGATCTCGGCCTCGGCCATGGTTTCAGGATGGCGATCGCCGTGGAAACGGATGAAGCGCTGGATCCAGCCGACGTAGGCTCTTTCGGTGCGAATGCTGTAGTGCCGGGCGCGCAACAGGTCGCGGACCTGGTCAAGCAAGCGCAGTGGCCCGTCCGGAATCCCGGCCGCCTGGCCGAATCTTGGCCGGACCAGGGAAATGATCTTCGCGCCTTGGCTGCTATTTCGGTCATCGGGATGCATGGGCCGATGTATTTGCGAAAGCCGTGCCAGCCCACGCCGTGCCGGCCTGGCCGTCGCGAGCCTCGACCGCGACCATGGCTCGATGGCCGAAAGGCTACCCCGCCGTCTTCTGCGCCAGCCAGGCCAGGTTCTCGGCGAAGCGGTCGACGGTGGCGAGGGCTTCCTTGTCTTCCAGGACCTTCTCGGGCTCGCGCGCCAGGGCGACGTTCCAGTAGGAGGCGCCGGGCACGATCATGTCGTTGATCATGAACCAGAACATGAGCTGGGCGTAGGTGAAGTTGTGGCCGGCGCGGCGGGCGACGGCGACGGGGCCGCCCAGCTTGCGCGAGAAGAGATCGCCGTTGACCTTGGCCACGTAACCGGCGCGATCGAGCAGGGCCATCATCTCGGGCGTGGCCGAGCCGAAGTAGACCGGCGAGCCGACCACGATGATGTCGGCCTTGAGCATGGCCTCGAACACGGGATGGAAATCGTCGTCGCGGGTGTTGCAGCGCTTGTCCTTCTTGCGCCGGCAAGTCTCGCAGGCGCGGCAGCCCTTGATGGTCTTGTCACGCAGGGTGATGAGCTCGCCGGTGATGCCGGATTTGGCCAGCCCGTCGAGGCAGCGGCGCAACAGGATTTCCGTATTGCTCTTCTTGCGTGGGCTTCCCGAGATGGCGACGGCGTGCATGGTTCCTCCCGAAAGAGATCGACGGACGATCTATGCCACGGATCGCGGCAGATCGCGCAGCCAACGATTCGCCACCCGCTGGAAGGCGCGTTCGCGCCGGACGATGCGGGCGAAGCCCGAGCACGGGCTATGCGACTGCTCGGGACAAGTCGCGCAACACCTCCGCTCGACGCCGCGCCGGCGGTAGAGCAATCCCAGGCTCGCCATCAGGCCGAGCGAGCCCGCGGCGGCCGGCCAGCCCGCGCAAAGCGCGAGCCCCATCCCGGCCCCCGGCAGGAAGCGCCCCACGAATTTCGGCAAGCGAATGCGAAACGAGAGAAACCCCGCCCCGAGCGCCAGCAAAAGCGCGCAGGCGCCCCAGCCGAGCGGCGGTCCAACGACGAAACCAGCGACGAGACCCGCGACCAACCCGGCCGCGAACAAGGTGCACCCCTTGCACAGGCGCGTCTGCCTGCCCACCCAGATCACCTCGTCGCGATAGGGCTGGCACAGGGGATGGTGGGCAAAGCGATGGAAGGCGTGCGCCCGCTGCGACAGTCGGTCGATCCGCCGGGCCAGCGGCCGCGGGATGGGCGGGGACGTCACGAGGACTTGGGCACGAGCTTGACCGCCGTGCCGTAGGCGACGATCTCGTTCGTGTTCTGCATCAGCTCGCCGGAATCGAAGCGCATCATCAGCACGGCGTCGGCACCCAATGCTCTGGCATGCTCCTCCAGCCGCTTCATGGCCTGGGTGCGCGCGTCGTTGGCCAGCTCGGTCAGCGCCGTGATCTCGCCGCCGAAAAACGTCTGGCAACCCGCGCACATGGTGCCGACGACGCTTCGCGAGCGGACGGTGATGCCCCAGCACGCGCCTAGCACCCTGTCGATGGCGAACCCGGGCGGCGGGTCCATGGTGGTCATGATGGGGAAGTGCGTTTGCATGCGTGCTCCTTGCCTAGGGTTGGACAGCAACGATCCCGCGCTTGGTAAGGTGAGAGGAGAGAGTGGGAGTCGAACCCACGGTACCTTGCGGTACACATGATTTCCAATCATGCCCCTTCGGCCACTCGGGCATCTCTCCATTGTGAAAAGGACCCTGGGAGGGTCCTTTAGACCCCCCGCGACGAGTGCCGTCGGGCAAAGCCCGCCGTCACTCACGCGGATTACTCAGTTTTTCAGAAAATGTCGAGAGGAGAGAGTGGGAGTCGAACCCACGTTACCTTTCGGTAAACCTGATTTCGAATCAGGCGCCTTCGGCCACTCGGCCATCTCTCCGCGAATGATTTC
>PNBO01000116.1 GCA_003136095.1 Myxococcales bacterium | reverse complement strand
ATCTGCGCGGCCTCGCCCAGATCCGACCGGGAGAGAAACAAATGAAACGAAACGCCATCCTCGCGATGCTCGGCGCGGCTCTCGCTCTCGCTCCGGCGTGCGCCTCGGGAAGCGGCAAGTCCACGAGCGGCACCGGCGGCGGCAGTTCGGCCACAGGAGGGACGACCGCCGCGTCGTCAAGGACGGGCGGGGCGGCAGGCAGCGGCCAATCCGCAGGGAGCTCGGGGTCCGGTGGCCTGACGGGCACGGGCGGCGGCGCGGGTGGCGTGACCTTGGCGACAGGCGGCAAAAGTGGCGGCGCGAGCGGCGGAGCCTCCGGGAGTGGCGGCACGGAACTCTCCGGCTCCGGCGGGACCGTCGCCGGCTCGGGCGGAACGTCCAGCGTCCCCGGCACAGGTGGCATCATCGGCACGGGCGGAAGGACGGGCTCGGGCGGCGCGACGGCCTCGGGCGGGACCTCGGGCGGGAGTGGCGCCGGCGGCATAGGGGGAACGACCGGCACGGGGGGCGCGACGGGTGGCGGCAGCGGGACTTCCTGCTTGGGTCCCGTCGGCACGATCACCGGCGCTCTCGCGGCCGGCGTCGCCTTCATGGACAACCAGGGTAACCGGGTCAACGCCCACGGCGGCGGCATCATCAAGGAAGGCGACACCTATTACATGCACGGCGAGTACTTCCTCTCCACCACCACCGACAACAACTTCAACGGTTTCTCGATGTACTCGTCCAAGGATCTGGCGACCTGGAAGTGGGAGAAGATGATCCTGCCGCAGCAGTCAAGTGGCGAGCTGGGGCCGAACCGCAAGGGCGAGCGGCCCCACATCATCAAGTGCCCGAGCACCGGTGAATTCGTGCTCTACGCGCACGCCGCCGACACGACCTATCAGGCCGACAAGGAGGTCGTATACGCGACATCGGCGACGGTCAGCGGCGACTACAGCTACCAGGGGCCGCTCAAGAATGCCAGCGGCGCTATCGCCGCCCATAGCGACATGAGCGCGCTCACCGACGGCAGCAACGCCTACGTCATCACCGAGAGCGGCCACGTCTACACGCTCGCCACCGACTGCCACAGCTGGCTTTCCGACAAGACCGTCGGGGTCAATGGCGACTCGGGCGGCTCGGAATCGCCGACGGTGTTCAAGGCCGGAAGCACCTACTACTGGATCGGGTCGTACAAGACCGGATGGCGCGCCAACAACAACTTCTATTCCACGGCTTCCTCCATGACCGGAACGTGGACCTACCAGGGCTTCATCGCGCCGGTGACCGATACCAGCACGACCACCCCGTCGGGACAGCCCAACCCGCCCGAGTGGATCTCCGATCAGCGCACGTGGCTGTCGCAGAGCACCTGGGTCACGCCGGTAACCGGTTGCAACGGCACAGTCTACGTGTACTGGGGCGACCACTGGTACGGCAACACGGACACCAGCAATCCCGGCAAGCACAACGATCAGGCGACCTACGTCTTCCAGCCGCTAGTGTTCAACGGCACGGCGATCTCGATGCCGACCTACTTGAGCACCTGGAAGCTCGACGTGGGCGCGGGGACGTGGTCGCAGTAGGCGCGACGCAGATAGCAAGCTACGTCCCGCGATCGTCAGCCGACGCGCGGCAGGCCTGGACATCGGCGTCGTTGCGCACGGGCGCGACGGTGCCCTGCACCCTCCCGCGCGCGTCCCGCTCGACCGCCGTGAGCTTGGCGCCGCTCACGGTGCCGTTGCCAACGCCACCGTTCCCCGCCTGAAGCTGGGCAGCGATCTCGTAGCCGTACCCCGCCTTCATCTGGAAGGCATAGACAATGTGTCCGAGCTCGGTGGACCAGGCGCCGCCCGTGCTCCCCTCGCCGATTCTCTTCTGGAGCTCGACGACGTGGCAACCGGGCAGGAGCGCGAACGACGATCCCAGGCGCGAGACATCGGCGCCATCCACCCTGGCCACCGGCCCGGTCAGAGTTGCCACCTCGCCGGCCAAGCGGGCGGGGCCGGAGTAGAGAGGATGGACCGCGGACGGGAAATGACTGCAAGTCACGCCGCCAGCAGCCGCGAGCAGGCCCGCCAGGATCAGTCCGGTGCGCATCATGCCTGGCAGATTGCCCCGCCGATCGCTCGATTTCAACCGCGTTCCGTGGCGTCACGAAATAGCAAGAAATTTGGTCCCCAGCGGTAGCGCCCCTAGCATGGGAAAGGGTGACCGTGACGCAAGGCGATCTGCACAGTGCTTGCCGGGTTCTGTTTGGTCCGTGGGCCCAGTCTGATCGCGACTTCCTCGCGCGGCTCGACCTGGCCGTCGTGCGCCAGCGCTTTCGCAGATGCGCCATGGACATGCATCCGGACCGGGCCGCCGTACTGGGACGCAGCCCCACGGCCCTGGCCGAGGGGTTCAAGCACGTGGAGGCCGCCTACCGCACGCTTTCTCAGCATCTGAAGTCCGGCCAGCGCATCGAGCCACTGGTGGCCAACGCACAACGGCCGATGGCGAACGACTGCCCGTGGACCAGGCACGCCCCGCAACCTACGCAGCCACAGGCGCGACCGCGCCCGCAGGCGGCGACTCGGCCGCCCGATCACTTCTGGCACAGCGGTCTTCCCCTGCGTCCCCTCCGCTTCGGCGAATACCTCTACTACTCGGGCCGGATCTCGTGGATGCAACTCATCCGCGCCCTGGTGTGGCAGGCGGGGCAGCGCCCGCGCTTCGGTCAGCTCGCCGCCCAGTTCGGATATCTGACTCCCGAAACGATCTTGCGGGCCCTGTCGCACCGCCGTCCAAGCGAAAAGATCGGCGAGGCGGCGTTGCGCATGCGTCTGCTGTCGGCCCTCGAGCAGCAGGTGGTCCTCCTGGCGCAGGCGCATGGCCGCCGCCGCATCGGTGACTATTTCCTCGAATCCGCCACCCTGCGCGCGCCCGACCTCGAACACCTCGGCCGCGCCTTCCGCCAGCACAACGCTCGCGTGGCGCTCGCGCTCTGACCCCCCCAACCGCGGCTATCGGTGGCTCAGCCTGGTTCGGTGCAGACGAGAAACCCGGAGTCGGGCAGGTAACCGGTGCACCGCGCGCCCGAATACTTCGCGCAGAGACTGCCGGCGCAATCGCAGGATGGCATGGCCGTGCCGCAGGGATTGGGTTCACAGGTGCACTGCTAGGGGCTTTCGCAGTGGGGCGTCGCGACGGCGCAAGCCAAAAGTGGCCCACCGAATTCGTCTTTCGATTGATGCGCAGTCCCGTCGGCTGGGCTTGGCAAGCGCGTGCGACAGGCGGAAAATGACCGAGGCCACTCGCGCAGGGGAGAAGGACATGCATAAGCCCGGATGGTTCGGATTGCTCGTACTCGCCGTGATCGCTGGTGGAGCCCACGGCTGCGACAATACAAGCGGTGGCGGAAGCCACACCGGAGGTTCGACGTCGGCGGGCGGCGCCACCTCCGCTGGCGGCGGGGTTGGGTCGGGAGGTTCGCTTGGTGGCGGCGGCATCACCGGCTCGGGCGGAGTGACCGGCACCGGCGGAATAACTGCCTCGGGCGGTACCACGGGCGGAGCCGATGCCGCCTTCGGCGGCGCGACCGGCACCGGCGGCGCCGCGCCGAGAGGCGGGACCAAGGGCACGGCCGACGCCGCCCTCGGCGGCACGACAGGCACGGGCGGCAAACCGGCGACCGGCGGCGCGACGGGCGCGACGGGTGGCACAACCGGCGCCGGCGGAACCACGCGAGGGACCGGGGGCACGCCGGGCGTGGACGGCGCTCTGGATACTGGCGCCATCGACAGCGGCGCGGCCTCGAAGTTGTGGTCGATGGGCTACTACGCGAGCTGGGCACCCGACCAATACCCGATTCCCGAGATCGAATGGTCCGGCCTGACCCACATCGCGATGGCGTTCTACCTGCCGCAGTCGAACGGCTCTCTGAACCTCGCGGGCGGCGACAACACCTTGGCCACCAAGCTGATCACGGCCGCGCACGCGAACGGGGTCAAGGCCATCGCTTCCATCGGCGGGGCCGATTCGCAGACGGGTTTCAAGCAAGCGACGGCGAGCGGTACGGTGGCGACCTTCGCCAGCAACCTGGTTGCATTGCTGACGTTGGGCTACGACGGCATCGACATCGACTGGGAGCCGATGGACAAGACCGACGAGCCCGCGGTCATCGACATCGCCAATCGCATCCGCAAGGCCAAGCCCGGCGCGCTGCTGACCATTCCCATCGGCGAGATCAACGCGAACATGCCTCCGGATCTCTCGGGATTCCCCGCCATCGCCGCCGCCTACGACCAGCTCAACATCATGTCCTACGGCCAGGCCGGCCTATGGAGCGGCTGGAAGAGCTGGCACTCGAGCGCGCTCTATCACACCGATTCGGCCACGCCGGAATCGATCGACTCGACGGTGAAGCTCTATCTGGCGGCCAACGTCCCCGCCGCCAAGCTAGGCATCGGCATCGGCTTTTACGGGCTTTGCTACACCTCGCCAGTGACCGGACCCGACCAAGCCTTCGACAGCACCACCAAGCTCATCGGCGATGTGACGATGTCGTATGCCAACATCATCACCAGCTACTACAGCGCTGGCGCGCGCAAGTGGGACGACCTGGCCAAGGTGCCATACTTGTCATTCACCTCGGCGCACGCGCCGGACGGTTGCACGTACATTTCCTACGACGACGAACAATCCATCGCCGAAAAGGGCGCTTACGTAAAGGCCAAGGGCTTGGGAGGTGTCATCCAATGGGAGCTCAACGAAGGCTATCTTTCCGCAGCTGCGGCGGGGCAACGCAATCCCCTGCTCAAGGCCATTCACGACAGCTTCCTGCAATAGCCGGCGCCGCCATCGTGGCGCTGCTCGCCGCCTGTTCGTCGTCGAGCAAGAGCGACAGTGACGCCGGCCAGGGTGGCGACGGTGGCGGTATCGTGTCGTTCGGTGGCGCCATCTCGTCAGGTGGCGTAGTGTCGTCCGGAGGCAATAGCGCCACCGGCGGGACGACGGGCGCCGGCGGCGCGACCAGCACCACGCCCGCCGGCCTGCTCAACCCGGACATCACCACCACCTGGAATCCCGGCATTCTTGCCGATGGCCAGCTCAAGCTGCCGCTCGGCAGCGACGGCCTGCCGGTGCGAACCACGATTTGCGCCAGCCCCAAGCCGGGCGACGACCTCAACGCGGCCATCAAGGCCTGCCCCGAAGGCCAGGTCGTGAAGCTCGCCGCCGGCACCTACACGATTTCCACCGTCGTGATCCTGAACAAGGGTGTCGTCCTGCGCGGCGCCGGCTCGCAGGGCGCGGCCAAGGGTGGCACAACCATCGTCAAGAGCGGCGGCAACACCGCACTCGCCATCGGCTCGGCCTACGACCAGGCCTGCTACAGCAGCGATTACGGCGTGGCCTACGCGCTCACCGCCGACGCGGTCAAGGAAATCGCGACGATCCCGCTGGGTGCCAATGCCAGCAAATTCGCCACGGGCGATTTGGTGCTCATCGATCAAGTGGACGATGCGACCATACAGGAAGGCGACTGCCAGTACTTCAAACGCGTCGACAAGCGCTCGGTCAGCGAACGCACGGAAGTGGCCAATGTGGACACGGCGAGCGGCACCGTAACCCTGAGCACGCCCTTGCACTGGACCTTCAAGTCCGCCTCGCCGTACCTGGCGCAGATGGCGAAGACCAACGATCCGGTCGTGCGCTGGGCGGGCATCGAGAGCCTAGCCATCCAGGGCGGCACCAATCCCGGTTACGACGGCCAGATGGCCGGCGGCATCGACGTGTCCAACACGGCATACTGCTGGATCAAGGACGTGCAGACCGACGCCACCATCGGCGGCATGCACGTCTCGCTGACCGGTACCTTCCGCACCGTGGTGCGCGACTCGAACTTCCACCACTCGGCCGACTATGGCTTCGGCCACGACTGCTACGGCATCGTCCTGCGCTGTGGCGCCGCCGACAATCTCATCGAGAACAACATCGTCCGCTACATGAACAAGCCGATCATGTTCAGCGTCTCGGGCGGGGGCAACGTCATCGCCTACAACTATGCCGACAATTCCTGGGCCACGCCCGCGGCCTGGCAGGAAGTCAACATCGACACGCACTGCTCCTTCCCGCACATGGAGCTGATGGAAGGCAACTACGCGCCCCACGTGGGCGCAACCATCACCCATGGCACGGCCGGCTACTTGACCTACTTCCGCAACTACTCGTCGAGCCAGTTCGCGCCGCCCGCGGTCGCCAACGCGACCGACAAGCAGACCGGCAACATCACGGCCATCCAGTTTGATACCGGGGACCTCGACATGACCGTGATCGGCAACGTGCTCGGCAGCTCCACCGCGACCGATCTCGGCACCGCGCCGGTGAGCGCGATCTACATCGCGAATGGCTCCACCTGGGGCGCCATCTTCGATTTTGGGGCCAACGGCAAGTCCGACGTGTCCTACACGAGCCTCTGGCTGCACGGCAACTACGATACCGTCAACAAGAGCACCATCTGGAGCTCGACGATCGCGACACGCACCCTGCCCGCCTCGCTGTACCTGGCCGCGCAGCCCACGTGGTGGCCCGCGGGCACCGCCTGGCCGTGGGCCGGGCCGGATCTCTCGCCCATGGTCGGGACGCTGCCGGCCAAGGCGCGTTCGGACCAGCTTGGACCGTAGGACCCGCCGGCTTCACCCACCCACCAGAAACGCGTCCGTCATCCGCACGGCCATGATCTAGGCCATTGCCGCGGCCACGCCGTTCGCGAAGAGGGTCGCCTCGACTGTCGGTGTCGCGAAGTACCGGATGTGGCAATTCCTCGCCGTTCGCGGCTCGCCTATCACTTCACGCGCTTCAGATAGCCACTCGGATGCATGCTGGAAAAGAGCAACGCGCGCGTACGGTCGATCGGAAAGGTCGCACCGCCCTCGGAACGTCCACCGGCGGCCATGAGCTTCTCGACGGCCGCCCAGGGTCCAGGTCCAAAGCTAGGAAGGACCGGGGGGCCGTTCACGTTCGTGTCCTGCACCAACAGCTAGCCGCCCACCTGCACTAAATCGCCGTACAGCGCCAACTCGTTGAGGACGTGCGACCTCGCATGGTTCGAGCTGAGGATGACGATGGCCTTCTTGCCTTTCACGCGCTCGCGAATGGCGGTGACGACCTGGTCACTCGTCGAGCTGCCGAGGAAGAACTCAACCTTTTCTGAGCATAGGAAGAAGCAAGACGAAGGGGGCTTTGGCGCGTGCAGGAACGCGGGCGAGTGGCACGGCGCAACGGCCTTCGACCGCGCGTCGTCGTCATTGCGAGCGCGCTTTCCGCGGCCGCGGTCTTCCTGCAGCGTTACCTAGTCGACGTGCGATTGGCTATCGGACATCAGGTAAGGCGCTGCGACGAGGGCAGAAGTGCCCTCAAGCTTCCTATGCGTTCGTCTCTTTGCCCGCCCGCTTTACTTCCACCTGGCCCACCTCGTAGCGACGCCGGGTGAGAAGGCGCTGCCAGGAGTTGTGAACCATGGCGGCCCCGACGCCACTGCCCCGGGCTTGCTGGTCGAAGAAGCGGTACGTATCGCGCGCCAGCCCTGGATAGTGGCGCCACGGGTAACGACCAAACGCGGATGCAAGCGCGAGGGGATGGCTGAAGGAACGGAAGAGGCGCGTGAAGCTCCATTGATCGAGCACGCGTTCCCGTTCGGCGCGCGTCGCGGTCCGATACTTGCCAAGAGCGTCGTCGCCGGCGGCGCTGGCCCCCGCGATGGCCTGGCCGGCAAGCCAGCCCGTCTCGAGCGCGCCCGAGATCCCTTCGCCGCCCAGGTGGAGAAAACCGGCCGCCTCGCCCGCGACGAGCACGCGCCCTTGTCCCAGGAAGAACCGGTTCGTCGGCCCGAGCGCGTTGCCCAGGCAGCCCTCGTCGCGCAAGCTCTCTTTCGGCTCGAAACCGAAGCGTCCGCGCAGGTAGTCGACGAGGCGAGCATGGTAGCCACCGATCCGATCGCCGCGCATGCAGCCGCACCCGACGATGATCAGGTCGTCCTTGAAGGTGACCCAGGTGTAGATGCCCATGTCGCGCGTGAGGAGACTGTGGTAGGGCCCCGCATCGAGATCGATGCGACCGCGGTAGTACCGCTGATAGACCAGCGCCCAGGCTGTGTCGTCATGCACGGTGGGAGCGATGGTGCGCACCACCCGGGAATAGCCGCCGTCGCAAGCAACCAAGTATCGGGCGGTCACGCGGCTGCCGCGGCCGTCGCGCGTGCGCAGCCGGACCGCGACCCCTTCCGGCACTTCCTCGACCGCTGCGAAGGCCGTGCCGTCGCGCACCTCGGCGCCCGTGTGCTCCACCAGAAACTGGTCGAAGGTGTGGCGCCACACGTTGGCCGCCTTGCACAGCCCCGGCACGAAGAGCGATGGGACACTTGGGAAGTGAAGCGCGATGCCCGTGTAGTCCCCGGAACGGCTGCGACAGGAATCCGGAATGGGGCCGAAGGTACGTGCGACGAAGCGCTCGGCCTCCAGGGCGACGAGGCCGGAGCACGGCTTGAACCGCGGCAGCGGCCGACGCTCGACCAGCAGGGTGCGCAGCGATGCCTGGACGCAACTACGCGCGCAGGCGGCGCCGGCGGGCCCACCGCCGACGACGATGACATCGAAATCGGGCATGGAGGAAGTCTTGAGTCAGGCGTCCAGAGAAGTCCAGGGGCAAGGAGGCGATCCCCTGCCAGCGACTCCAGATCGCGGCCATTCCTGCCGATCAAGCGAGGACAGAGGATGCGGTCGATTTGCTCGCAGATCATCGTGACCAGGTTCTTTGCGCAAACCGATCATTTCCCGACACACGTGTGAGAGACTCAGCAAAAGAAGGCGATGCAAACCCCCAAGTTTTTCTTGTGCTACTTCGAGACCACTCGACGGTGCGACCAGGGTTGCCCCAACTGCATGACGAGGCGCTCCGAGCCACCGGCCCGGCCTGAGCTCTCCACGGACGAAGCAAAGCGCCTAGTTCTCGACGAGCTGAAGCTGATCTGCCCCAACGGGGCGGTTTCGTTTTCCGGCGGCGAGATCTTGCAGAGAGCGGACCATCTCGACCTCATCGCGCACAATGCCCGCAATGGCCTGCACACGTTCGTGAATACCAGCGGTCACGGCCTCGATTCGGCGAAGGTCAAGGAACTGAACCAGGCGGCCGGCGGCCGGCTCACCATGGGCTTCTCCTTGGATTCCGTCGAAGCGGACATCCAAAAGAAATGCCGCTCGGGCAACCGAGAAAGCGTCGCGCGCCTCTTCCAGATCTGCGACGAGAACAAGGTTTCCTATTTCGTTCTGGTCACGGTCTCGAAGCAAAACCTTGCTTCGCTTCGTCACACGATGGACTGGCTCTACGCCAGGCAGATCGCGGTGATCCGCTCTCCCTTCGTGCCTCGCGGCGCCGCGGCCCAAGCTCGGCATCTCTGCTTTGACCGAAACGACATGGAAAAAGCGATTTTTCCGGTCCTGCGCGACAACCCCCTCGACTATGTCAGCTACACACCTTTCTTTGCCGAGCCCGATGTCACCTGCCTGAGCTTCGGCGGTCGCTCCCTCCGCTTGGGCAGCCTCGGCTGCCAAGCCGGCCGAACCTACCTTGGCATCAACGCCGAAGGCGACGTGGCCCCGTGTGTTCACCTGCTGGACAGCCCGATCCGCTGCGGCAACGTGCGCGACCAGCCCCTCTCCAAGATCTTCCATGCATCCGAGATCATGCTCGCCTTGCGGCAGCCGCGTCCGGTGAAAGGCAAGTGTGGACGTTGCCGCTATGGCGATTCCTGCCGTGGCTGCCGCTCCCTGGCGTACTACGCCACCGGCGACTACTTGGCGGAGGACCCTTCCTGCTTCTTCGAACCGAAGGACCGCGAGACGCGCAGCCCGCACGAAACGCTACAAACCGCCAACACGCACGTCTTTCTGAAGAATCTGGTGCGGACCCGACCCTGGAACCGCATCTTCGGCTCCTGGGGGCGGTTGGGCGTTTTCCTGCTGAATGTCAAGGTCACCCTCAACGGTCTGCTCGGTACCCGCTCGCTATGAGAATCCTCCTGGTCAAACCTCGGTGGTTCGTCAAGGATGGCGTGTATCGCTTTCTCACCCAGGTCACCTTCCAGCCCCTGCACCTGGGCATCTTGGCCGCCCTGTCGGAAGGGCACGAGGTGGACGTGGTCGATCAGGATTGGGATGAGATCCCTGCCGACCGGGACTACGACCTGGTCGGCATCACCACCACCACCTTCACCTCCGGCAGGGCGTTCGACCTCGCGGATGGGTTCCGCAAGAAGGGCGTCCTGGTCGTCATGGGTGGTGTCCATGCCTGCCTGATGCCGGAGGAATGCCTCGAACACGCGGATGCGGTCGTCATCGGCGAGGCGGAATACGTATGGCCGGAGCTACTCGAAGACGTCGCCGCCTCTGCCCTCAAGAGAACCTACCAGCAGGACCGCCCCACCGACATGGACGACGTGCCGATCCCGCGCCGGGACCTGCTCCGTCAGGATCCCCGGGTCGGCATGATTCAGGCCACGCGCGGCTGCCATCATGCCTGCCGGTTCTGCTATCTGCCCAGCGTGCCCTGGCACAAGCATCGCCGGCGTTCGCTCGACAAGGTCTACGAAGAGCTCAGGAGCATGAAGCAGAAGGTCGTCTTCTTCGTGGATGACAACCTGTTCGCGGACGAGGACTACGCCATCGCTTTGTGCGACAAGATTGCGCCTTTGAAGATCACCTGGTCGGTGCAGGCGCCTACCACCATCGCCAATAACCTAAGGCTGCTCAAGGCCATGCAGAAGTCCGGCTGTTTCTCCGTTCAAGTCGGGTTTCAAACCGTGCATCCGGATTCCTTGCAGCAAGCGGGTGT
>PNBO01000399.1 GCA_003136095.1 Myxococcales bacterium | reverse complement strand
CCCGTGGGGGCGGACCCGACCGCGATCCTGGAGGCGTGGCTGCCCGAGGTCTTTTCGTCGACCAGCCAGAAGTGGGAGTACATCTCGCCCGCGCTCCGGCTCTCGCTCTCGGGTCAGGGCGGCGGCGACTGGGAGCTGCGGGTCGAGGACGGGCAACTGACGGTCGAGCGCGTGCGCCGCACCCTCGGCGCCCGGCCGGCGGACCCCGACATCTGGATCCGCATGAATGCCGCCGATTTCCTCGCCGTGCCCTTTCCCAGCGACGACCTCTTCGACTTCTTGCCCCCGAACGCCGACCTGGCGGATCTGCTCTTCGCCCAGGCGCAAGACATGGATCTCTTGGAAAAGCTCGACGGCCGCATCAAATTCGAGCTGGAAGGACGCCGGCGCCGTCGCTGGTCGGTGGACGCGGCTTTCGGGCCGGCGGGCATGCGCGCGG
This sequence comes from Myxococcales bacterium, assembly GCA_003136095.1. Classification (GTDB taxonomy): domain Bacteria; phylum Myxococcota_A; class Polyangia; order Fen-1088; family Fen-1088; genus Fen-1118. The sequence goes on along the minus strand of PNBO01000399.1, from coordinate 12,380 downwards.
GCCAGCCGCGCACCACGGTCAGCATCGACAGTGGCACCTGCGAGAAACTCGCCGCGCGGGTTCTCACCCCGCTGCAGGCCCTGCTCGCGGGCCGGCTACACGTCGACGGCGATCGCGTGCTCGCCATGCAGGTGCTCATGCTCGTGGCCACCCGCATGGGCGGCTGAACCAGCGGCGGCGATCACGGCGGCGCGGATCGGCGCCCCCGGGATACCCACCTTGCCCCGGATGCCATATGCAAGGGGTGGGCTGTGCACATGGCATCCAGGGGGGTGGAACCAGCGAGAATCGCCTCGATGAACCGCTGGAATCAGAGTCACACGAGGGGGAAGACACCGCATCCCGCAAAACGATTGCAGAGCGGGCGTTGCAATCAAACGCCTCCTGTCGGTGTCAGACACACTAAGCACATGATCCCGACGACGAATGGAGATCGACAAGCGCAGGACACCGCCGCCCCTGCCGAGGGCTGGGAGAGCGGCGCGGTCGTGCCCGAGGTTGCCGCGAAGAAGCACTTCGACACGTTCGAGACGAACTTCTTCCAGCAGGGAGACGACAGCGCCAGATTTCCCGTCGAGTTCGACGATCTCGACCAAGGCGCCAAGGGCAAGCGACCTCTCCTTTCCCGTCCGTCGCTGATGGGCCTGGCCATCGCAAGCACGAGCCTTGCGTTTCTGGCCTGCCTTGCACTGTGGCAAAGCAATTCTCCTGCACCGGCGCCAGCGCTGGCCTTTACATTGTCGACCGCCAGACCGGCTGGGCGGACCGGCGCCGCCGCTTCGCCTCCGACGGCGGCCGCGACACCGACGCAGGCCACACCCGCAGAGCCAGCGCCCCAACCGGGCGCTGCCGCGCCGGGCCCCGTCGCCAATGCCGCGCCCTTGCCTACCGCGGCGGAGCAGGCCGAGCCCGCACCCACCCGGCCCTCGGCCCAGCAGGCTGAACCGGCAGCCAATTCGGGCGGAAAGCCCGAGGCCGTCCCCGCCGCGCCTCTCCCCAGCGAGGCACCGGCGCCGGTTGTCGTGGCCAAGGTCGAAGCCGAGCCGATAGGCGCTGCCCCTGCGTCGGCGCCCGAGAGCGACGCGCGCGATCGCTGCAAGCAATCGATACGCGAGAAACGCAGCAAGGAGATCCTGGCGCTGTGCCCGGCGGCCTTCGCCGAAGATACGACGGACGCGGACACCGCCGTCGCGCTCGCCAAGGTGGAATTCGACCGCGGCCGGTTTGCGCAAGCCTACGCCTGGAGCAAGAAGGCCATCGCGGTCAATCCCGCATCCGCCGACGCCTACGTATTCGCCGGTGGGGCGGAACAGAACAAAGGTCACGGCAAGGCGGCCAAGGAGGCCTATCTGCACTACCTACGGTTAGCGCCGTCCGGCCGCTATGCCGCTGAGCTGCGCACCATCGTGAATTCGCTCTAGCCGGCTTGGGAGGAGTGACCACCGTGAAATTGGCCCGTAGAGCCCGACTTGTCTGGATTCCCTCGTGTTTCATTGCGATGAGTTCAGGCTGCATCCCAGCCCAGGAATCGGGTGGCGGAGCTGGCAATGGCGGGAGCTCTAGAGGAGGATCGGGGGGCTCGTCGAGCAGTTCCTCCGCGAGTGGCGGCAGTTCCGGCTCGGGCGGCACCTCCGCCAAGGGCGGCTCCGGCGGCAACAGCTCTGGTGGTTCCGGCGGGCACAGCAGCGGCGGCTCGGGCGGAAACAATAGCGGTGGCTCGGGCGGAGACAACAGCGGTGGCTCGGGCGGAAACAACAGCGGTGGTTTCTCGGGCAGCGGCGGCACCCAGGCCACGGGTGGCACGACCTCTTCCGGTGGCTCCTCGGGAACCAGCGGCACCAAGGCCACGGGGGGCACGACCTCTTCTGGTGGCTCCTCGGGAACCGGCGGCACCAAGGCCACTGGCGGCTCCTCGGGAACGGGTGGCTCCTCGGCAACGGGCGGCGCCACGGGAACCGGCGGCTCCTCGGCCACGGGGAACTGCTCCTTCACGCTGAGCACCAACGCCATCAGTACCAAGATGGCCACCGTGGGTATCGTGGAATGGTCGACGACCCTCTCGAACCTGAGCAGTGCTCAGATCGTCTACACGCTGAACAATGCCGCGTCCGGCATCCTCAGCAAGGGCGGCACGGCGCCCGTTGACCTCACGAAGTCGAACTATCACACGCTGCTGCTCGGTCTCAAGCAGGCGAGCGACTACGCGTTTCACATCGAGGCGACCTCCGGGGGAACCACCTGCAAGAGCTCGGACTACACTTTGCCGAAGACGGGTACGCTCTCGGGTGCGCCCACCATCACGCGCACAGTGACGAATGCTTCGGCGCAAGCCAACGGCTTCATCGTGACTTGTGGGGGCATAGGTGGCGGCGGCGGGGGCGGCAGCAGCAGCGGCGGTGGGGCGGTCATCATCGACGCGGATGGCGCGGTGGTGTGGTACTCGACCGGGCCCAGTCAGTGCAGCCGCGCTCGCATGGACTACGACGGCGTCAACATGTGGATGCTCTCCCTCAACGTGCAGAACAGCGGCGGTGAGATGCGCTTCGTGTCCATGGACGGGCAGACCAGTCAAACCAGCATCAGCGGGCTGTCGAGCGCGCACCACGATTTCGCGGTTCTTCCCGGAAAGATCGCGGCGATGGTGTGGACCACCACCGGGACGGATCCGGAGAGCAATCTCGTCGAGCGCGCTTCGGATGGCTCGGGGTCGACCACGACCGTCTTCAAGATTGGTTCGAACCTGTACGCGGGCGGGTCGAGTGCCATGGGTGGCGGGGGCAGTACCTACCACTGCAATTCCATCCTCTATCACTCCTCGGACGACAGCTACACCATCGGCGATCGCAATCCGAACCTGTACGTCAAGGTGACGCACACCGGTTCACCGGTCTGGCAGATCGGTGGTAGCTGCACCAGTGCCAAGGCGCCGAAATGCGCCTCGGGAACTTGGCAGGTGAATCACGGTCACGACTTTGACGCCAATGGCAACATGTTGATCTTCAATAATGGCCAGTCGGGCTCTTCCCACGTCTTCGAGCTCAAGATCACGGAATCGACCAGCGCTATCAGCACTACCACGGTCAAGGATTTTGCCCCCGGCACCTCCAGCAACACGCTCGGCGACGTGCAGCGACTGCCCAACGGCAACACCGTTATCACCTATTCGAATGCGGGCCAGATCCTCGAGGTCGACTCGTCGTGGAGCACCGTGCAGACGCTCAAAGGCGGCTTCGGCTACGCGGATTGGCGCGCGACCCTCTACGGCCCGCCCGGGAGGTAGGACCGGCCGCTTCCTGCATGTCCCCTGCTGGCCGAGCCCGTAAGTCCATGGCGCAGGCCCGCATGGGAGGGCCCGCGTTTCTCGGATGAACGCGCAATCAAACGCCAGGCTGTGGTGTCCGTGACTGTGGCAGACCGAGTCTGCGCGAGAACAAACACCAAGCGGGGAGAATTCGAATGAAGACAAGGCATCTGATGTCAGCCATGACCACGGGATTGCTGTTCGTGTCCCTGGGAATGGGCGCGTGCTCGTCCGGCAGCGGGCTTTCCACCGGGTCGGGCGGCAGCAAGGGAACCGGAGGCAGTCAGGGTTCGGGAGGGGTACAAGGAACGGGTGGTAGTCAAGGCTCGGGCGGAGCCAAGGGCACCGGTGGCACCACGGGCGGCACCCAAGCTACGGGCGGCCAGCCGGGAACGGGCGGCCAGCCGGGAACGGGCGGCCAGCCGGGAACGGGCGGCCAGCCGGGAACGGGTGGCCAGCCGGGAACGGGTGGTCGCGCAGGAAATGGCGGCGCAACCGGGACCGGGCCGACCTTCCCGGACGGCGGACTCCCGCCCATGAACGACGGCTCCCTGAACCCCGGCACTGACAGCGGGCCACCAACGGGAATCGATGGCGGTCGCACGACACCCGACGGCGGTCTTATGACACCCGACGGATTCACTCCACCCACGGGCGACGCCGGGTTTACCCCGCCCGGTCGCGGCTAGAACGGAAACACCAATCCCAGCTTCCGACCGCTTTCAAGGGAGCCATGAACGGACGCCTTGTCTTTCCATGGCTCCACTTGCTCGTTCACCCGAGAGGCGACGGCTGAATTCCGTCTCGCCTTCCCGCCCCCGCCAATCGGCCTCTTCACTCTAACCATACAAAGAACAACATGACTCGTACCAAACTCTCGCTTGTGGCCTTCCTGCTTGTGACCCTCCTCGGCGCCTGCGGCGGACGCAGCACCCTCAAGATCACCGTCGATGGCGGCAACGCAGCGGCCGACGGCGGCGCCGGACTCGATAGCAAGCGCGACGGTACCGTCACCACCGATGCGGCCAGCTCAAATGACACCTCCGTCAGCGACGCACTCTCGGCCGCGGACGTTTCCATCGGCGACGCCGCGCGAGCCGAAGCGGCCAGCGACAGCGCGCGGACGGACCTGCTGAGTGACCTGCTGTCGGACGGGCGTCCCGTGCCGGATGGGGGCGATGCGGGCGGCGTCGACGCAGCCCGGAACGACACCAGAAACGGTGACAGCGGCGACGCGGCTGGCGACGGCCCCGCCACCCTCGTCAGCCTCGAGATCGCTCCCACCAACCCGACCATCGCCATGGGCCTCCCCTACACGGGCCTGGTGGCCACGGCCGTTCTCTCGGATGGCACGACGACGGACGTGACCACGTCCTCCACGTTCACTTCCAGCGACGCGGCCGTCGTTGTCGTCTCGGGGCACACCCTGACGGGACAGAAGGCCGGCTCGGCGACCATCACGGCAACCTACTCGGGCAAGACCGCGACGACGAAGGTCACGGTTTCGAGCGCCTCGCTCTCGAGCATCTCGATCGACGGGAGCAATGCCGTTTCGGTTGGGCAGTACATTCTTCTGACCGCAATCGGGCTGTTGGCGGACGGTACCAAACAGGACCTCACGGTGGCGGCGACCTGGAAATCGTCGGACCCCAGCCTGGCGACCATCGCGCTCGACAGCGCGAGCTCGAAAGAGAAGGTCACGGGCGTCAAGGCCGGTGCTGTCACCGTCACCGCGACCTACCAGGGCATCACGGGCACCGCGTCCGTGACGGTCACCGCGGCCGCCATCACCAAGATCGACATCACACCCGTTCAGCCGATTCTGCAGCAAGGCACATCCAGAGCCTTCCAGGCAACCGCGACCTACGCGGACGGCACGACCGGCGACGTGACTTCGCAGGCGGCTTGGACGACCAGTGATGCCAGCATCGCGACGGTCACCTCCAGCGGCACCGGCGTCGTCGTGCGAGCCCTGGCCGCCGGCACGGCGACCATTACCGCCACGGTGGGAACCAGCAAAGGCACGACCGCGGTGACGGTGACGACGCCAACCCTCGCCTCCATTGCCGTCACGCCCTCGACGTGGTCGCCCAACGTCGGCGGCACGCAGGCATTCACCGCGACCGGCACCTACTCGGACAGCAGCACGGCGGACCTGACCATCTCGGTGACCTGGTCCTCGACGGTCGGAACCGTGGTCTCCGTAGCCAACGCCGCGGGCGGCAAGGGGCAAGCCACGGCCCTCGCCGCCGGCACGGCGCAAGTCCAGGCCTCCCTGTCCGGCGTGACTGGCTCGGCGACGGTGACCGTGTCGGCGTCGCCGCTCGCGAGCATCGCCGTGACGCCGAACCCGCTGGCCGTCGTGCTCGGGCTGACGTCCTCGCTGGTGGCGACCGCCACCTACGAGAATGGCACGACCCAGGACGTGACCGGGCAAGCCGCGTGGACCACGGCGAACAGCACCGTCGCCAGCGTCGCCAACGCCGCCGGCACGGCCGGCCAGGTGAAGGGTCTCGCCGCGGGAACCACCACCGTGACCGCGACCTATTCCGGCAAGAGTGGCAGCACGACCGTGACCGTTGCCGAGGCCACGCTGACGTCCATCACCGTTTCGCCGGCGACCGCGACGCTGACCGCGGGCAAGACGCAACTCTTCACGGCGACGGGCAGCTACAACAGCGGCGCCACGGTCGACCTCACCTCGCAGGCGACCTGGTCGTCGAGCGATGTGGCCGTCGCGCAAGCGTCGAACGCCAGTGGCAGCCATGGACTGGTGACCGCGCTGGTGGCCGGAACCGCGAGCATCTCGGCGACCTTTGGCACCGTCACGGGCTCGGCCACGCTGACGGTCGGCGCGCCCCTGCTCTCGTCCATCACCATTTCCCCGACCTCGGCCAGCGTCGACGTCGGCCGGAACCAGTCCTTTACCGCGACCGCGGTGTACGAGAATGGAACCACGAGTCCGGTGCAGGGTGGCTCCTGGACGTCTTCCAACACGTCGGTGGCGACGATCAACTCGCAGGGGCGGCCCACCCAGGCCACTGGCGTTGCGGCCGGCTCGGTCACCATCACCGTCACCTATCAAGGCAAGAGCGCCAGCGCGACCTTGACGGTCAACGCAGCGGTCGTCCTGGTCGAGATCGTGGTTTCACCGGAAGCTCCCGCCTCGATCCTCGTCGGCGCGACCCAACAGTTCCAGGCCACGGCCGTCTACAGCGATGGCACCACGAACAACATCACCAATGCCGTGAGCTGGACCACGTCCGACGGCACCGTCGCTTCGATCTCGAACGCCGCCAGCCGGGACGGCGGGCCGCCCCCGGGCGGCGGCAACAACGCCGGGCTGGCCACGGGTGTCGGGGCCGGCACCGTCACGATCACGGCGACCTTCAATGGCACCTGCACGGTCAGTTGCACCGCCACCTCCACGCTCACGGTGCGGAACCCCACGCCCACGAGCCTCGTGGTCACCCCGACGTCGGCCTCGGTGAGGGTCAACGGCACCCAGCAGTTCACGGCCATCCTTTCCTACGACGACGGCACGTCCAAGACGCTCACCACGGGCGTTTCATGGACCACGTCGGATGCGAAGGTGGCCAGCATCACCAGCTCGAACGGCGGCGGACCGGGCGGCGGCGGCAACGCTGGCCTGGCGACCGGCGTGGGAGCAGGCACGGCCAAGATCACGGCAACGTACGGCACCTTCACGGCGACAGCCTCGCTCACCGTGAGCATCGCGACGCCGACGGCCCTGGTGGTTACGCCCGCCACTGCGGCGGTCACGGTCAATTCCGCGCAGGCTTTTGTCGCCACGCTGGTCTACGACGACGGCACGACCTCCAATGTTACCGCGGCGGCAACCTGGACGTCCTCGGATGCCATGATCGCGACCGTCACCTCGGGCAACGGCGGCGGGCCAGGTGGCGGCGGGCCAGGCGGCGGCGGGGGAACCGCGACCGCGCTTGCCATCGGCACCGCGAGCATCACCGCCACCTACGGCGGGCTCTCGGGCGCGGCCACGCTCACCGTGACCGATCCGCCCATCTCCTATGTGCAGGTGACGCCGACCAATCCGAACCTGCCGGTGGGGGCGAGTCAGCAATTCACCGCGACGGTCGTCTTCACCGACTACACGACCCGCAACGTAACCGCCTCCGCGACGTGGACCTCGTCGAACACCTCCGCCGCCGTCGTCACCAGCTCGGGGGCGAACGCGGGCCGGGCCAGCGCGCTCGCCGAGGGATCCGCGTCCATCACCGCCACCTACAGTGGCGTCTCCGGGGCAACGAACCTCACGATCGCCAAGAGCGTGACGTCGGTCAGTGTCACCCCGACCAATCCCACGACGGTGCTTGGAGTCAGCCTCCCGTTCACCGCAATTGCAACCCTCTCCAACAACGCAACCCTCATCGTGACTCCAAGCACCGCGTGGGTGACCTCCGATGCAACCGTCGCGACGGTAACCGCGGCCGGAATCGCCGCGCCCGTCAAGGCCGGCTCCGCCACCATCACCGCGACCTACCTCGGTGTGTCCGGCACCAGCCTGCTCACCGTCAGCGCGGCGAAACTATCGTCCATCCAGATCACCCCCAACCCGCTGTCACTAGCCAGCGGCGGCAGCCAGCAGCTCACGGCGACGGGAACCTACAGTGATGCGACCTCGCACGACCTCACCTCGGTCGCCACCTGGCTGTCATCGACAGCCACTGTCGCAACCGTATCGAACGCGGCCGGTTCGCGAGGCCTGCTCACCGCGCTGGGCGGCGGTTCGACAAGTGTCACGGCCGTGTTCCAAGGCATCACCTCCGCGACCGATGCAGTAACCGTCACTCCCTAGAGACTTATCTAGTTTAGGCCCGAAGCCAGACCCGGCTCGAAAACTCTCCTCCTGTCAGTCTGGCTTCGGGACTTCCTTCTGGCCGCAGCCGTCTACGGGCTAGTTCCCACGCAGGAACCGGTCGGGCTGCATTGGGTAAAGCCATCAGTGCGGCTGGCGCAATCACCAGGTGATACGCAGCCGGTGCACCGCTGGCTGCCCGGATCGCAGCGCGGCTGGGCCGCGGAAGGACAGTCGGCGTTGCCGGAGCAGGGCGAGGACGTGATCTGGCACCGGCCGCTGGCTTGGTCGCAGACTCGGGGCGGCTGGAACATGGCACAGTCCTGCGCACTGGCACATAGCGGCTCGCACAGGTTGTCCGAGGGATTGCACGTGAAGACGGTCGCAGAGCTGTTCGCATAGCTGTTGCAGATCTGGGCGCTCGTGCAGGCGCAAACCTTGGGCGCCCGGACGGCGCTGCCGGGGTCGCGGATCTCCACGCAGTTGTCGAGCCAGGGCGGGCAATCGGCGGACGTATCGCACGTCATCATGCACACCTGGCCGAAGGGGTGGCACACCTCTTTGGGGTTTTGGCATTCACCGGACGGGCCGCAGGTTCTGGGCGGCGGGATGCGCGGCGAGCTCCCGGCATCCACGGCAAGGACCGCATCCACGGCGTCGACGGCAACGACGGCATCCGCGGCATCAAGAGCCGATCCCGTCTCTGGCCCGCTCCCCGCGTCCGCTAGGCACTGGGGGTTCTTCTCGCAGTAGCGTTTGAAGGCCGCGTTGAAGTCGCAGGACGCCGCAAGGCCCAGCAGCGCCAGCAGTGGCCGCGCCAGCCTCATGGAAGATCTCCCGCGACGGCGATGATGCCGCCCCCGGGGATGGGGGAGGCCAGCGCGCCCACCGACGAGCGTCCGGACGCGTGGGTGGCGAATCCGACCATGCCGGTGCCCAGCCCGACCACCGCTGCACCGGCAAGCACGATGCTGGCCACCTGCCAGCTCTCACCTTCCGACTTCAACGCTAGGGCACTGGAGTAGGTGAGCCTCTTATCCGACAGAGCATCGTAGCGATTGCGAGCTACCCCCGCGCAGATTCCGGCCGCGACGGCCGCCCCGGCGCCGAGCGCCGTGGGGATCCACGGCCATTGCCGCTTGGGCGGCGCGCTGCCGACCGTTGCGACGTCCACCGGCGGGATGCGCCGTGGTTCGGAGAGCGCGGGCTCGGCAATCTTGCTGTCGGCGCGGCTCGTGGGCTTCGCGTCGGCGCGGTCGGTGTATTTCACCGGCGCGACCGCAGCGGTGTCCACTTGCCGTTCGACCGCCACCGGATTCTCGCGCGCAACTGCGCGCAGGGGCTCGGGTTGTGGGCTGGCCACCGGTTCTTGCTCCTGGGCCGGCGGGGGCACTGGCTCGACGCGAGCAAGCTCCGGCGACGGCGAGGATCGATCGACGGCGCTCGTTGCCTCGGACTTGCGGACGGCCGGCCGCGCCGCCACGTCCTTGCCCCGCGTCTCTGGGCTGGTTTCCCAGCTCACCAGCAGGCGCGCCTGAATGGCGATGGCCCGCGCGCGGTCGAAGAGGGGGCTGCCGGCGGGGAGGTGCAGCGCGGCCGAGGCCGTGTGCCGTTCCTGCCTCACCTCGACCCGACAGGTTCCGGGCCCGGTCTCGGTGACCGTGACCTTGGCGCAGTACGGGCAGGGTCCGCTGGTTGGGCCTCTCAGCACGACGCGGGCGCCGCTGGCCACCAGGGCCCGCGCCACCGCGTCGGCCAACTCCGGCAGGCCCACGCCGGCGGCGGTGACTGCCTCGACCTGCAGATCCAGAGCGCGCAATGGCGCCGACAGCCCCAGCACGACCAGCATCGCTGCGGGCACCACATTCATCGAGTGAAATGTGCCCGGGATCTGGCCAGCGCGGCATGGACGCCGTCCGGGAAACGGCGCAGACATTCCGCCCAAGTAAGCGCGCTGTCCTTCGGGCTCTCCTGTTCCACCAAGATGGCCAACTCGGCGCAGGCATTTTCCGCCCACAGGCGCCGCTGGCCCTCGGGCAGAAGAGTCAGCGCCTGCCGGTAACGCTGGATGGCCTCGGTGCGCTTGCCGCGCGCGGAGAGCGACCACGCCAACAGCGCCTGGGCTTCGGCCTGCTGGCCGGCTTCGGCGCTGGTGCCGAGAAGCTGACCGATCTGCTTTTCCGCAGCGGCGAATTCCCCGTGGTCGAGGGCGGCGAGAGTCGAATGGCGCAAGCCTTCGCGGTAGGCCTCGGCAGAGCCGATGGTGGCCGACTCACCCGCGCGAATCGTCTGCACCGACCGGCCAATGCCCTCGGGGCGCACCTCGACCACGCCTTCCACGACCTGAACTTGCGTGTCCTTGCTCGTGCGGATCACGGCAAAGCGCGTGCCATGAACGCGCACTTCCGCGTCGGGCGTGCGCACCGACACCGTGCTCCCCGGCGGCAACTTGGGCACGTCGACAAAGACGCGTCCCAGCGGCAGCAGCAAGGATTGGGTTTCCTTGCTCGCCGATGCGAGCTTGAGCGTTCCGGCCTCGAGACGGATGCGGACGCCATTGCCGAGAATCGCGGATCTTGCCTCGCCGGTGGCCTGGATTTCGGCGCCTGGGGCCAGGAGCTTGGGCGAGAGCTGGTGGGCCCGTCCGATCAAGACGGCGGCGACCAGCCCGGCGGCCAGCGCCGCGGTGCCCAGCCCCGTGTACAGGAAAGGAACCGACCGGCGAACCACGCGCCGCCGGCGCTGATTGCGCGCGGCGCCTGCGGCTGCCCCTGCGATGGTGTCGAAGGCGGGGACGGAGGCCGGCAACCTCGCGACTTCGGCGAGCGCTCGATCCACCTCGGGCAACCCCTGGTAGGCCAGCCGGCACTGCGCGCATGTCTGCAAGTGGTCGACCCACTCGGGGTCGGTCGGGTTCCCCACCCCTGGAGCGAAGTAGCGCTCGCGCAAGGAGAGACAGTCGGTCATGACCGGTCCTCCATGCTAGCGGGAATTGCTTGCGTGGCCAGCCCGGCCTCGGCCATGCGTAGCGACAGCTCGGCGCGACTGCGCGAGAGACGCGCCAGAATCGTCCCGCGCGGCTCTGCGGAAATCTCGGCGATCTCGGCCACCGTGTAGCCTTGTGCTTGCAGCAGGAGAGCCAGCTTCTTGGCTGGATCCATCCGGTCCAGGATCACCATCACCTTGCGAGCGAGGTCTCGCCCTTCGACCTGCGGCTCGAATCTGCTCACCGGCTCCGGCTCGGGCGGTGGCGCGGTCCGCTTCACGCACGAGTCGTCACGAATCGCGTTGTAGGCACGGTTCGTCGCGATTCGCGCCAGCCAGGTGGCGATGCCGACCTCGCCGCGAAAGCGCGCGATGCCCCGGAACGCCGCGATGAAGGTCTCCTGCAGTACCTCCTCGGCGCGAGCCTTGTTGCGCAAGATGCCCGTGAGCAGGCGCATCAGCTTCGGGGCGTACTGCTGGTAGCAATCCCGGTACGCGGCGTCCTCACCGGCAACGAGCCGCGCGCGCAAAGCACGCTCCCCGATCTCGCCTGGGAGAAAGAGAATGGTTTCGTCGCGCTTCTCGCTCACGGCCGGCCTAAGCTCCAATTGTACTAGACACTGAAGAGCTAGTCCCGATTGCCGCTTGGAGCGCGGCGCGGCACGGGAGACGGGCAATTCCCTCGTGTTTTTAACTAGTTACCGCGGCGGCCTGGGGGGTGGAGAGCAGGCGCTTGCCAGCCAGCTACGGCATCGGGCACTCGCTGAGCGCGCCCGCATCGGAATGGCGGCCGCGCCGCAAATCGCGGGTGCCGCCACCTCAAGAAGCGGATTCCCACTTCCAGCCTCGCCCCGCGTCCGCGCGGAGGCGGCCGAGCCGGAGGCTCGGCGGGTGAGGGGGGCGAAGCCACGCGGTGTGTTGGTGGGCGTGGTGGACCCGAAGTGCCCGCAGGACTGAGAGGCCCCGCGAAGCGTGGGTGAGGGGCATGCGCCAACCTCCGCGACGGCCACCCAGAGGCCGCGACGCGAACTCTCAAGGAACAGAATCGGATACGGAATCCACCGGAGAACCAGCGGCCTTGCTGTGTTTCGTTATCGTCTTATCCACCATCCCGCGCCCCCCGATTTCCAGGCGCCGGGTCTCGTCCGGATCACCGTAGCTGCCAACCCCGCGGAATCGCTGGGCCCCGGTTTCCCGTGCCCCGGCAACCCCTCGCTGGGATATTGCTGTAAACTCTGCAGGCTAATAGTTAGTTCG
>PNBO01000296.1 GCA_003136095.1 Myxococcales bacterium | reverse complement strand
GCGAGGCCCGCCCGTGGCGTTCTCGGTCGTCGCTTGGCATCCGGCCGCGGACGGCTGGAGCAGCTCCTCACGCCGACGGTCGGGAGAAATTGCTCTCCCTGCGCGCCGTCCGATCCGGCGAAGGCGAGTGAGGACGAGGGCACGATGACTTCGGAGGAAGCTTGCGACGAAGACGCACGAGAGCCTGTGACCGGATCCAGTCGGGCTGCCGGATTCTGGTTGACTCGTCAGCATCCTGGTGAAGGTGATTTGAGGGCACGCCAAGTCCCCCTCGCCAGAGCCGACGACGATCAGTCGGCGGCTCGCCTGCTCGTTGCCTCGGCGGTGGATGGTTGCGATACTTCACCTCGCCCCGCATGTCTGTCCGTCGACCTCCGATCGGAACGAGGATTCGGCCTGGCGCGCTCTTGCCGCTGGCCGCGCTCGGGCTGGTTGGTTGCCTGGGCTATCGCACGCCGCTGCTCGATGCGGAGTAAGCAATCGAAAGGCACCCCATGTCAAACGAATCGGAAGCTTTTATCGCGCAGAAGACCCTGGCAGTTGTCGGCGTGTCGCGCACACGCGGGTTCGGCAACCGCCTCTTCCGGCATCTCAAGCAGAAGGGCTACCGGGTCTATCCGGTCAACTCCCAGACCGACACGGTCGAGGGCGAGCGTTGTTTCCGCCGGCTCGACGATCTGCCCGAGACCGTGGGCGGCGTGGTCACCGTGGTGCCGCCCGCGCAGACCAAGAACGTGGTCGAGGACTGCGCCCGGCTAGGCATCGCGCGGGTCTGGATGCAGCAGGGGTCGGAGTCCGAGGCGGCAGTCGCGCTCTGCCGCGAAAAGGGCATCGCCGAGGTTCACGGGGCGTGCCTCATTATGCACACCGGGTCAGGCTTCCCCACAGCATCCACCGCTGGATCTGGCAGAAGCTCGGCAAGTACTGACGACGCGCCTGGCGAGAGGCTGGCGCCTAGCGCGGTTGCTCTCCCTCGTGGATTTGCGCTCGCGGATTCCTCCCATGTCGAAGTCTCCAGTCCCGCCTTGTCGTGCCCTGGCCATCGGACTGCTCGCCCTCCTCGCGGCCACCGGATGCGGCGACGATGCCGGCACGTTGCCGGTCTACGCCCCCACGGCCAGATTGCTGGTCTTCTCGGATCCGCACTACTTCGATCCCTCGCTAGGCACCAGCGGGCCGGCCTTCGAGAGCTACCTCGCCCACGACCGCAAGCTGATCGCGGAGAGCGACGCCATCATGCGCGCCCTGGTCGGACTGGTCGCGACGGAGAACCCCCAGGTCGTGCTCGTCTCCGGCGATCTGACCAAGGATGGCGAGTTGCTCTGGGGACGAAGCCCGACTTCCAGACCTATGCCCACGACAACCTGCGCATGGGGCTCGAAAGCCTCATTGCCGGCTTGATCCAGGCGCCGCCCTACTCCATCCCGGCCGACGAGGCGGCAAGTTGTCCCCCTGGCTCGGCGACGGCCTGGTCGCCCACTACGCAGGCGACGAGGTCATGCCCGCGGACGCACTGGCCGAGAGCCAGACCCTGCTCTCGACCGGGAGCTTTGTCGAGCAGCTGTCAGGGACGATGCTGCAGAGTATCTGGACCGACCTCACCCCGGCGGACAACACCATCACGCTGGACCTCGCCGCGCGGTAGAGGCTACGGCAACCTGCGCGTGTCGGCACGCGCTTCGTAGATCGCGTGCAGGGTGGTGATGATGGCATCGGTGGCTGCCTTGTGCTAAGAACGCCTGCCTCTAGGCTGAGAGGCATCGACACCGCGCCTGCCACGAATGCATCCGCAAACCTTGTGTTCGTCCGTCGACGTCGTCATTCCGAACTGGAACGGCGCCCGCTGTATCGGTCCGTGCCTTGACTCTCTCGCTGCCCAGACCTATCCAAACCTCCGTGTTCTTGTGGTGGACAACGGCTCCACGGATGATTCTCTGCGTATCGTCCGCCAGCAGTTTCCGCAGGTATCCGTGATCGAGGTCGGGGCGAATTCGGGATTTGCCGCAGCCGTCAACCGGGGAATTCGCGCGACCACCGGAGACTACGTCGCCCTGCTCAACAACGACGCGGTGGCGGGTCCGGACTGGGTTGCCAAGCTGGCCCAAGCACTCGATGCCGATGTTTCCCTCGGCAGCTGCGCGAGTCGCATGCTTGTCATGAACAAGCCCTCCCTCATCAATCTCGCGGGCCTCGCCTTCTCCCCTAGCCTGCGCGCCTGCTCGACTCCCATCGGCTGGGGCACGCTCGATAGCTACGAGCACCACGTCCCCTGTCTGGTCGCCGCACCGTCTGGAGGCGCGGGCATGTACCGGCGCAGCGCTCTCGCCGAAGTCGGGCTCTTCGACGAGGACTACTTCCTGTACTACGAAGACTTCGATTTGGGCATACGGCTGCAGCTGGGCGGCTACGATTGCCTCTATGTTCCCGAGGCCGTGGTGTATCACGACGACGAAGCGGTCGATCGGCAGCATCCGGATTGGATCATCAAACTCAATCACAGGAACAGCAGATGGACGGCGCTAAAGTGCTTTCCCGAGCCTCTGATTGCCTACCTCGCGTTGCTCGGCAGGAGCAGCTTGCGTGCGGCCTTTTCACAAGCAGACGAGCCCTTCGGTCCATTCGCTCCCCAAGAGGCGCTCGCGCCTCCAAGCAAGTCGATTGTCGAAAAGCGCGAGGAGGTGCGGTCACGCACGAAAATCAGCCCTCGCCAGCTGATGCAGATTCTCGGTAGGCAGCGCAGGCCCTACCGGCGCGTGTCCGCGGCTGCAAGGAAGTTCTCGGTCGCGCTGGTATCCCACTCGGCAAGGCTCGCCGGTGCCGAGCACTGCATGTTGCGACTTGCCAGGGGACTCGATGCGGCCCACCTTCGCCCCATCGTGGTGGTTCCCAGCAGCCTGCTCGATCCCAACCGGCCGGAACCGCTGACCGAAGAGCTACGCAGGAGCAACATCGAGTTCGTGACCGTATTCAACCCATGGTGGTGCACGAATCCCACTCTTCCGACGGTCGTGCGCTTGGGTTTCCTCGCGCTCAGCTTGCACGCGGGATGGAAACTCAAGCGTCTGTTTCGCGACACCGGCGTCGAGGCCGTCGGTACCATGTCCTCCGTTGTTCCCGGAGGTGCCATCGCCGCTCGTCTCGCAGGGGTACGCCATGTGTGGCACGTCCGTGAGCTCTATCCCACCGATACGCTGCGCCCTACCTTGGGCATGGCAGCCACATTGAAGCTCATCACCCTCTTGTCGAGCGCGGTGGTCGTTCCCTCGAACAAAGTCGCCGCTCTCTTCCCCGACGCCGGCAAGGTGCAGGTGGTGCCCGAGGGGATCGATGCTCGCTACTTCGATGTTCCCAAGCTCGCCAGGGCGGAAGCGTGTCGGGCACTTTCCATCCCCTCTACCTCTCGCATACTCTCCGTCGTGGCCACGATCGAGCCCTCCAAGAACCTGACTGGCGCCATTCGGGTTCTGGCGGGCCTCGTGGATCGAGGTATGGATGTCTCCCTTGTCCTGTGTGGCCGCTGTTCCCTTCCCGACTATGAGCGACAACTGAAGGACGAAGCGAAGGCGCTTTCCGTGGCCGACCGAGTCCGCTTCATGGGTTTTTCACGCGATACCATCCCGGTCTACGACGCCTCCGACGTGCTCTTGGTCACCTCCAACCGTGAGTCTTTTGGATTGACGATCGTCGAAGCGATGGCTCGCGGCGTGCCCGTCGTCGCCACCCGCTGCGGCGGCCCCGAAGAGCTCATCTCGGACGGAGAAACTGGGTTCCTGGTTGATATCGGCGACACCGAAGCCATGGCGGATCGTGTCGCTGTTCTTCTCGACAATGGCGTGGCCACTGCTTCCATGGTCGAACGTGCTCGGGCGTCCGCCGCGCGCTTTCGTCCGGCCGAAAACCTCGAGAAGACGTTGCGCAGCTACGGCTTTTCCCCGGGTGGCTGATTGCTCTTGACCGCGGCGGAAAGCGGGGGCCTGAGCGGAATGACGGACCTACCGCGTAGGCGCCACCGCCGGAGTTGCAGATCGATCCGGTTCCAAAGTTCCAAGAGATACCGCTCGCGCGGGCAGCGGTCGATTTCCACGAGATCCAAGGGGTAGCCAAACGAGGCCATGCGAGCGCGAATTGGCGCCAGCCGCAGAGCAAAGGGATTGTCGCGCAGGAGCTCCACCTTCACGAAGGGCACGCCCAGCTCCATCAGGGGGATGGATGCGCGCAGGCAAGGGTTGCACGCGCCGAGGCGCAAGTTGCGGTCAAGCACGCTTGCGACGACGGCCGGGACGTACCCTTGGTCCAGGAAGAAATGGGTCAGCCCCAGCTCGTAGCTGCGGATGACCTGCAGCTTGTAACGGTACGGCAGCACGCTGGCAAAGAATTGTTCGACCGCACCGCTCGCCAGCATCGACTTGCGAAATACGAAGAAAAAGCTCTGGATGTGGTACTCGATCTCCAGGCTGTCGGTCATTCCCCAGAAATCGCAGGCCACGCTTTCCATGCGCTTGAATGCTCGCGAGAGCGGGGTGACGGGGCCAAAGACGCTGGAGTTGGCCAACACCAGCTCGTCCCAGTTTCCCAGGTCGAGCGATTGGACGACCTGGGCCCACATCCTGAAATCGTACCCGGAATTCTCGCACACCCGCTGGGTGTCCACGACTCCTGTCAGCTTCGCCAACTCGGCCGCTCCGAGCTGCGAGGTCGACACGAAGTGGACCTCGTCGCACACCTCGCGCAGCGCCTGCAGGTGGTAGAGGATATAGCGCTTGATGGAGCTCTGCGGATCGTAATGGGCGAAGGCTACTACTCTGCGCATGGATTGCTCACGCTAGGCGTTTCCGCATGGTGACGAGGATTAGGGGCAAGTGCCACTCCCGTTCGCGGCCGTGGTGCAAAGAGCGATGATATGGAAGGGTGGAGTGTCGGCATAGAGCGGACGGAGGCCGAAGTGATGCAGGATCTGTTGTACAAGGGCAGCCTCGAAGACGTGCTGGTGCAGGGCGCGATTCTCGCGGTTGCGGAGCGAGCGCGCCCGAAAATTCTCGACGCCTATCGCCCCTGGATCCCGCGCGAGGTCGTGCAGCGCCAATATCTCATCCAGGTGGGTCAGGTCATCCTCCCCCTTGTTGTCGCGATAGTCGTCCAAGAGGTGCTCGAACGAAGTGACGGGACGACGGTGATCGAATGTGAAACGTGGATCAGGCAGGATGAGCAACATGGCCCCACCGGGCTTGAGCACGCGTATCCACTCGGCAACGCACTTGATGGGATTGGCGAAATACTCAAGTCTATGGCTGCTCAGCACGAAATCATAGGTACCGTCGGCAATCCGGTCGAGCTGGCTTGCCTCGTCCAGGTATTGTCGGCCGACCCGACGGTCGGGGCATCGATAGGTCATGCCTTCGCGGATTTCGCTCTCCCACAGGGTCGTGGTGGCGAAGTTGACGCCATCAACACGAGCCGCACGGGCATACACCGGCAGGATGTCCTTGGGGCGAAACACGCTGCTTGGCCCGCCGATCTCGAGGCCAATCTTGTCCGCGAAAAGACCGTGAAATGCCCGGAAGCCTGGGAGCTCCCTTCTGCTCAGAAGGCTCTTCCCGTAGCTCAAGGACTTCGTGATTAGATGTTGTAGCTTTCCCATCGAGCTTCCGCCTCACCGGAGCAGCATCATGAAGCTCTGCCACCTGTCTGAAACCAGGAAGTTGTGCTTCAGCATCAACCGACGCCGCCCCCAGAAACCTCTGGCGGGAAGCAGGCAGAAAGCGCGCACCATCGCGTGTTGCGCCGGGGTCATCCGCTCACCGTAGCGGGCGGCAAACGCCTCGGCCTGGCCGCGAAGTGCCGCCCAGGCCGCCTCTCGGCGGGCGAGAGCCACACGGCGCCCCTCGCGGTAGAGGAAGTAGTTCTTCACCCCGGTGAGAAAGGACCAGCGCGAGGCACCGGTGACGTTCCCACCGTGCTGGCGATACAGGACCGTCGGCGTCGGGAGAGCGGCGATCTTGCCAAACGCCGTCGCCACGAGGGCAAGCCAGCCGTCGTACATCAGGGCCTCGGCCGGCACGGGTTGGGCGAGGCCGGCCAGCGGCCGGTTGATCATGGCCGTGCAACCGGTGACGAAGTTCTGCATGAGGACGCGGCTCAACTTGGTGAGGCGCTGCGGGTGGATTCTCTCGAAATGCCAGAACGATTCGTCGAGCACGCCTAGGCGCTCATCGACCACCTTGAGGTCGGTGTCGACGAGAAGCGGCGTTTGTCCTCCATGCGCCCGCTCCAGATCGCGCATCGCCGCGAAGGTTATCTCGACCTTGTCGGGCAGCCAGACATCGTCCTGGTCACAGAACATCGTGTAGGGGGACTCGGAATGCTCGAGCAGGATCGCGAAGCTTGCCGAGGCGCCAAGGCGATTCCCATCCTGCGGGAGAATCACGATCCGCCCGGGATGCAAGGCGAGGTAGCGCCCCAGGATTTTCTGGGTAGTGTCCGTCGAGCCGTCGTCGCGCACCACCAGCCGCCAGTCTGGGCAGGTTTGCGCGAAGAGTGAGTCGAGCTGTTCCGCGAGGTAGGCCGCGCCGTTGTAGGTCGATAGCAGAATGTCGATGGCGTTCGTCATGCACGGCCGAAGGATGAGGCCCCAAAACTTGCCACATGCCCGCGACCCTGTCACCTCCTTCTCTGGCGAGCTAGACGGCCTACGCGAGAGTCCTGATGTGCTCCCCGCCGGACCGCAGGAGGTGATCCACATTGTCGGTCGCTCCCGGACGAGACTCGGCTCTATGCCCAACCTCGCCGAGGGCCGCCGGTGAGCTCCACACCGTTACCGAGATACGCTCCTGGCGCGTCTCGATCCGGCAAACCCAGCCACCTGCCGGACAATCGTCGTAAACGCTAAAGCCTTTGTGCGCCAATCTCGCGTGTACGGCCGCGCGCTTCGTCGCCGAGACCCGAGGCCGCGCGAGACCTACGAAGAATCTATAGCTTGATGCCAATGCGGTTCGTGAATGGACCCTGTGTAGCAAAATCCGGCGAGCGGGATCGGATAGGTATTCGTCGGTCGCGCGGCGGGCACCCCCAGCGCATGCCCGTAGCCGTCGATGATGAGCACACCTCCTTGGACCAGCTTGGGATAGCAGTGTTCGAGTTCGGCCCTAGTGCTGTGGTAGGTGTCGGTGTCGGCAAGGCACGGCAGGGGAAGCTGGGCGTGTTGCATTTCAGGGGGATAAGACCATTCTTCAAACGGCAGTTCGAGATGGTCGAAAGGACGCTGGTGACGCCGTCCGCCATGGCCACGCGCGTCGCATTGCTACCCGCGTCACATGGGACTTCGACGGGAACGCTGTGGAGGGGCTTTCCCGCAGGCGTAGATTTATCTCTCTTACCTCAACTACATCCAACAGAACGTCCAAGCCATTCTACGCGAGAGATCAGAAACCACTTCATGGCTTTGACGTAGCTTCTCTCCACTCCCAACCCGGTTGCGTAGAGGCCCACCAGAATACGCTGCGCCGGCTTGTGCCCTTGACGGGCTGCCTTCATGTACCATTGGAATGCAACGAGCGGATCTTTGGGAGGGAACAGCCCCACAAGGGGCTCCGAGGGAGAAGCCTCTGATGGCATGCTGTCGGGCATGGGGTTCCGGGGATCGTACATCTGCCCCACAATGAACTCCGCCTCGGGATTGTGGGCCTTGGCCAGGCTCTGGAGCTTGGAGATATCCGTGTCGGCCTCTGCAGAGAGTCGGACCGATCGGATGGATTTCAGGCCCAAAGAGTCTGCAAGAGACTTGTTGAACCAGTGGTCCCGATTGCCTGTGATATCGGCACAAGGAAAGAGCTTCTGTGGAACGGTCAGAGCAGGAACGGCAAGCTCCAGGTTGCCGGCTGCCTTTTGGCTGGCAATGTAAAGATACCGATCTTCGAGTTGATGAGCGCACTCGACCCCTGTGGTATGGGACTCGATAAGCGACAGGAAGTTGCTGTTCAAGAGCAGGCTGGCAGCCAGGATAGGGTATCGTTTCCGGTAGATCCAATGCTCCTCGATCCGCTTCGAGAGCGCCGAGTTGCGATAGAAGAAGACCAAGAAGAGTGACCATAGGGCCGCCATGTTCCAGTACACCCGAGCGATCATCCTCTCGGGAAGTTCCACCCCTCTCGACCAGCCGTGGAGGGCCTGATAGAAGCATGACACTCCGACCAGGATCGCCAGGATATGCCACGCGCGAACCCTTCGTCGCAGTGGAACAACGGGCACATTGGCCAACAGAGGCATGAATAAGAAGCCCAGATAGAGGACCGGCTTGGAGAAGAACCCGGCCGCGGTAAGGAGCCCGTACTTCGAAGCGATCTTCAGGGTCACCAGAACGTTCTGGGGGCTGGTTCCATACATCGCGGACTCGACCTGCATCCGGATCTTGGTTGCAGGCGAGAGGTAGACCAGACCCAACGCAAGCAGTGCGATACCCGTGACTATGGCCATCCGTCGGCTGTTCTTGGCGGATCCACGCCATTTCCAAGCGACAGCGAGCCCTCCGTACGCCAACACCTGCACCACCGCTACGTCGGCGGCGAACCCGGCGGAAAAGAACACCAACAGGCACAGCACTGCCGTCATCCGGGGCTTGTGAGCATAGCGAGACCGAAAGATTCGAGCCAAGCACGCCGCCTGGAACACCGTCAGAGTGTTGCCCCCGTAGTAGCCCATCGAGGCTGTTGTCCAGTAGAAATATGTAGGGAGCCCTTCGGTGATTGAGAACCAGAGTGTCTGGATGAAAACCGTGAGCCAGGCCCGCGTTGAGAGGGAGAGCACTTCCTTGAAGGCTGACAGGACAAGAAAAATGGCGGTTAGGCTGAGCGTCACCTGAAACAATGGCTGCCATTTCGCAAGTGAAAATAGATCGAAGAGGGATACTATCGAACCAAGCCAGACCCATGCCGAATAGATGCCGTACCAGGTCGTATATCCCTTCACGACATAATTCCAGAACCCGATCTTCCGTAGAGTAGCAAAGTGGCTGAAATCATCAGTCATGGGGCTGGCGTAGGTCCCTAGTCCTACATACAGACCAATCACGAGTAGCATCATCACGCCCAGCGCCACCTTCGGGAAAGGGACGCTTGCTCTCTCCGGGTGAACCCAGTCACGGAGGCGTGGTTCAGAAGGTAGGGGGGGGCCAGAGGTCAACATGAGTCTCCTTGGGACAATGAAGATGTCATGAACTGCTTCGGCAGCCTAGCCGAATCAGGGGGGGCAGAGCCCAGTTGCTTCAGGGGTCTGCTCCAACAGATCCTACTTGATCTTCTTCATCCAGAAGGATCCAGGTTCACTATCCACAGACAGCGTCGGGCACTTCGCAGATAGTTTAGCAAAATGGCGATGCTGCAGGAAGTTAATGGCCCCCATTACCTTGAAGGAACCATTGAAGGACAGGAATGCTTCCACTTGATACTGTTCGTTCCAGAAGACCTTCCCCTTCTGCATCCATGCCGGCGGATAGTCCCTGGGGGTGAAGATGTCGTGGACATGCACAAACACACCCTTCTGCAGCGCAGGTAGTATCTCCAGGTATTCAAACAGTCCCTGGCTTCCGCGGCCACCGCCTTGTCGGTGTTGGCGCGCGTTCGTTGCAAAGCCCTTCGAGGTCCTGCTCGCGCGGCAGCGCGCCCACAACGGGCTCGCGCTCGGCATCAGCGCGGGGCCGAGCTCGTCGGACATTCTAGGTCCCGATGGGGCGATGCGCCAATGGCGCTGGAAATGACCTGCAGAACGAGGGAGAAACAGATCGAAAGAGCGAATCGCCGCGCGAATCAGGCGGTCACCCCCCTCCGTCGGCCCGTTCAGGCGCGCGCGAGCGCTGTCTCACCCATGTTGGCAGACAGGGGGCGCCTTGCCGATCCTGCCAGACACATCGCACCTCTCGAGGAGCGAAAGCACCCTGGAAACCGCCTCCGACGACGGACTCCGCCGCGCCGGCTAGTGGTTCGTTCCCTCGGCCTCTCCCAGCTCCTTCGCCGCCCTCTTCCGCCACACGGGACAACCCTGGGCAAACTGAGGTAGTCTGTCTCGATCGACACAGGAAGACACCGTGCCAGAACAGCGACACATTCGAAACATTCATGTGCGGTTGACCGCGCGGCAGGCGAACTGATTCCATGGACGAACCGCGCAAGCCAGTCTACGTCACGCAGCCGTACCTGCCGCCTCTCGAGGACTTCATCCCTTACCTCGAACAGATCTGGAAGAACCGGTGGCTGACCAACGCGGGCCCCTTTCACAACCAGCTGGAGGAGGCGCTGGTTCGCCACCTTGACGTTCCCCAGCTTTCGCTTTTCANNCCGACATCGAACGCGAGACGTTCAACCTCGATCCCGAGCGCATCGAGGCCGCCATCACGCCGCAAACCACTGCGATTCTCCCGGTGCATTGCTACGGCAATCCGTGTGACGTCGGGCGCATCCAACGCATTGCGGATCGCTATGGCCTGAAAGTGATCTACGACGCTGCGCATGCCTTCGGGGTCAGCCACCACGGCCGCAGCCTGCTGCGTGCAGGCGATCTCTCGATGCTGAGCTTCCACGCGACCAAGTCCTTCAATACCTTCGAGGGCGGCGCCATCGTTTCCCCCGACGAGCGGACCAAGCAGCGCATCGATTTCCTCAAGAACTTCGGTATCGCTGACGAGGTGACCGTCGTTGCTCCCGGCATCAACGGGAAGATGAACGAGGTGCAAGCCGCCTTCGGACTGCTGCAGCTTCGCTACCTTCTGGATGGCTGGAGAAAGCGGCAAGCAGTCGACAGGCGATATCGCGCGGCGCTGGCCGACGTTCGTGGGCTGCGCCTGCCGCGTGAATGGCCCGATGTCGTCAGCAACTATTCCTATTTCACTGTTCTGCTCGGGCTGGACTATCCACTGACCCGGGACGAGCTGTACCTGCGGCTCAAGGGGGAGGGCATCCTGGCCAGGCGTTACTTTTTCCCGCTGGTAAGCGACATGCCGATGTATCGCGGCCTGCCGTCGGCGGCGCCCGAGAATCTGCCCGTCGCGACTCGCGTGGCGCAAGAGGTGCTGTGCCTTCCCATCCATGCCGACCTGCTCCCAGATGACCAGGATCGCGTGATTGCCGTCGTCCGCGGCGCGGCCAGGTAGTTGCACCCCCAGGAGCATCACGTGCCTTCGCTGAAACGAAACATGGTTGCCAATTACGTGGGGCAGGCAACCGCCGCCGTGACTGGCATCATCATGCTGCCGGTCTTCGTACACTACCTCGGCACCGAGGCATTCGGACTGGTCGGCTTCTTCACCATGCTGCAATCGTGGTCGTTGCTGCTGGACATGGGCATGACACCCACGCTATCGCGCGAGTTNNATGTCCGCCAACTGGATTGCCCACCATTGGCTGAAAGCGCGTCAGATCAGCCAGGACGAGATTGCTCTTTGCATCTCCCTCATGGGCGGCATGCTCGGCCTGCAATGGCTGGGCGGCATCTACCGTGCGGGGCTAGTGGGACTTGAACGCATGGTCGTGTTGAACGTCGCCGTCGTGATATCCACGCTCGGCCGGACCATTGGCTCCTGGCTGGTGCTCAAATACTTGAGCACGACCCCCCGCGCCTTCTTCGCCTTTCACGTCGTGGCCACATTGGTCGAGCTATTCGCCTTTCGCGCCATCTTCTACCGCCGATTCTCGATGAGGAACGCCGGTGCCTGGCCGGATTTTCGTTCCCTGCATGGTTCGCGTGCCATGGCCGGAGGGATGGCCTTTTTGGCCACGCTGTGGATTGTCGTCAGCCAGTCCGACAAGCTCGTGCTATCCTGGCTCTTGGATTTGTCGTCCTACGGTTCTTTCGCCGTCGCCGCATCCTTGGCCGGTGGAATCAATCAGCTCGCCGCACCGATGATCCAGTCGCTGCAACCAAGATTCGTCACGCTTGCGGCGCAGGGGCAGACGCTGGGCCTTGAAGACCTGTACAAGACCAGCACCCAGCTCATGACCGTCGGGCTCTTCGCGATCGCGGGAACGATGGCCTGCTTTTCCGGGCCGCTGTTGCTTGCGTGGACCGGTAACACCGAAATTGC
>PNBO01000319.1:17357-21130 GCA_003136095.1 Myxococcales bacterium | reverse complement strand
ATGAGGAGACGAACCATGAACCCTCCGTTGCTTCGGACTCGTTACGGCATGCCCGCTTCGGCTAAGTCGCCGCTCAAAGATAACTTTAGCAGGTGCGCGGCCGATCCATCCCGGCTGGCTGCGTCGCTCGTCGCTCACATACCGACGGGTATGCTCGCTCCTCGCTCCTCGCTCCTTGCCATCCGGGCGCCTCGGCCGCGCTCTTTGCACGAGTTATCTTTTCGCGGCTCCTAACCTCACCACCAGGCCGCGGTCACCGTCGACCAGCACCAGGTCGCCCTCGCATAGCATTTCCGTCACGCCTTGCGCACCGACCACGGCAGGAAGGTTCCGTTCACGCGCCTGCGCGGCCACGTGATCGAGCGGACCACCGGTCTCGGTCACCAGGGCCGCGGCGTCCAGCAGCGGCAGCTCGGTGGGCAGAAGGGTCCTGGCCACCAGCACCGCATCCGCCGCGCCGGCCGGACGCAAGCCCGGCCGATGCCAGGTCACACGCCCGATGGCCCGACCACCGGTCCCCGCGCCGCGCACCGCCTTGCCGTCGCCCGCTCGGGGCAGTGGGGGCGGAGCGCGGAGAGCTGCTTGCCAGGCCCGCCGGCCTTCCCTGACCAGGCCCGCGAGGCCAGACGCCGGCGTCACACCGCCGGCAATGCTGCGTGCGAGCGCGAGGGGCAGATAGAAGACATCCGTGACGTCGGCCAGCATGGCGTCCGCGAGCAGCCGTTCGCCGAGTGCCAGCAGCGCGCGCCGGACCACTGCCTGCGTCTTGGCGTAGAGCCCGTCGTCGGCCTCGCCAAGCGCGACCGCCATGCGCGCAACGCGGAGGAGAGCTCGCCACTCTTCGCGCGCGCCGGGAGCGAGCTGTCCCTCCACCTCGGTGCTCGCCCGCCGCCAGTCCGCGGTGGGCCGGGCGGCCTCGCGCCGCTGCACGAGCAGCGCGCTTGGCTCCTCGGCATAGGTGGGCACGGCCACGTCCCAGCCCGCTGACTCGTCGCCGAACATCGCGAGGTAGTAGGCGAGCGCGCCTTCGCGGGCTGCGAGCGTCCCCGCAGACGCGATCTGGCCAGCGCGGGCCAGCCGCTCGCTGGCCATCGACGGAACGGACGAACGCAGGACGGGAAGCAGGGCGAGCCCGGCCGGGGCGTGGACCTCGAGGAATTCGCGCAGCCTGGCGTGGGCGGCGCGCAATGCCGGTTGCAGCACGCCGAAGATTGGCTGGTAGGCGAAGAGGAAGAGCGCCAGCGCATCCTCCAGCGCCGGCTTCCCCCCGAGGCCGTCGAGGCGCGCCTCGACCGCGGTGCGCAGCGACGAGAAGTACGCTTCGGCCTCCTCGCAGGGGATCGGGGGCGGTGGTGGCCGCTCGTCGCGAGCGCAGAACAGAAAGCCGCCCAGCACGCGCTGGCGCGCGCCGATGCGGCAGCTCTGCTCGACGAGCTCGACCAGTCCGGCCTGCGCGGGCGAGAGCGGCAGGGGATTGTGCGTTTCGTCCCAGCGCCACTCGGCCCGCGCGACCGCCGAGTCGCCAAGCTCCGCCCAGCCTGCCCACGCCCCGGACACCGCCGGCGCCCCAAACGGCCGCGCTTGCAGGTAGAGCACACGGCCGCCGGAGAGCACCCATTCGATCTCGACCGGCCCGCGCGAAGCCGCGAGGGATGCCAGGGCCACGGCGAGCTCGGCGCGGGCGTCGGCCGGAAGGCAGCCACGGCGGACCGTGACCATCGGCTCCGACCGCGAATCCGTTTCCCCTGGAAGACAGGCCGCGCCGCCCTCGGCTTCGCCCGCGACGTAGGCGTGCACAAGCACGGCGAGGGGTCCGTTGGCCGCCGCGTCGCCGTGGGCGAGCGCGTAGGCCACCGCGCCCGGCGCGAGCGCCGACCCCAGCACCTCGCGAATCGCCTGTTCGACGTGGTCGGCCGGCACGGGAACGCGCGATTCGTACACCCCCGCCGCCAGCCGCCCCGGACGATCCTCGCTCGCGAAGGACGAGCGCACGGCGAAGCCTCCGGCCGGCAGCGTTGCCAGGCGCCCGTGGAGCCCGGCGCGAAATCCGGCGGGCCAGGGCCGGCGGCCAAGCTGCGCGCGCAGCCGGTCAAAGGCCACCAGCGCTTTCTCGTCGAGGTGCTCGAACACGGGGATCTCGGGGCAGAGCGCACGGAACACCTCGTCGGTGATGACAAACCCGACCGGCGTCGGCAATCCCGCCGCGGCCAACTCGGCCAGGGAGCGCGCCTTGCCCCCCAGACGCGTATCGCCGACTGCGAGCTCCGCGAAGAAGTCCACAGAGCGAATCTACCAGTCTCCCGCCCCCGCGCCGCCTCCACCGCAAGAGAATGCTTTCTTCACCACAGAGAGCGCAGAGGGCGCAGAGGCCGGAAAGGACTGGATCGGGTATCCGGATCCGGATCCGAACCCTTTCCCTTCTTTCTGGACTCTGCGCTCTCTGTGCTCTCTGTGGTGAACATTTCCGTTCCCCCCCATTTTGCGCGAACCAACTTGGGGTTCCCATTCTTGTGTTGGGGCACACCGGCCCCTATATTGCGCGGAGATGCGCGGTCCGCTGCTCTCGGGAGCACTTGGTAGCCCGGCCACCCTCGGCCGGGTGTGTGGGCTCGTGGCCGAGCGTTCGCCGGTGGTGGTGTTGTCGGCGTTGTGGCTGGCCGAAACCCTGGCCACCGAAATGCCCGTGCTCGCGCTCGTCGAGGAGGAAAAACGCGGCGCGGCGGTGCGCGCGCAGCGCCGGGCTCGCAAACAAGGTCACCCGCTGACCATCATGGTGGCGGNNATCTCCCTCGACGCGACCAAGAGCCCCAGCCTGGAGGCGCGCGTGGCTGAGATCTTCCTGGCGGCCAGCCTGGCGGACATCACGCAGATCCGCCCGCGTGATGGCGCCTTGCTCACGACCGGTCACGCCCCCCACCCCGCCATCGTGGCCGCCCGCACCCGCGCCCTGCTGCCCGCGCAATGAATCTGGCACGCCGCTTTCCCGGCGGTCTATGCTTTCCGGGAATGCGCCGCATCTTGCTCGCCGTGACCGTGTCCCTCGCGGTGCACCTCCTCGTGGTCGCCGTCGCGGTGGGATTCGGCGTGTGGCAGGGTCTGTCCCTGGTCCCGGCCGTCAAGATGCAACCCATCAGCGTCGAGGTGAAGGATCTGCCCCTCGGCGCCGCGCCCGGCAAGGAGGCCGAACCTGGCGAAGCGCCACGCACCCGGGCGCCGCGTCCGCGCCACCGCATTGCGGCCGCGCATGAAGGCGTCACCATCCCCAGCGTGTCCGACGCCGGCGCCCCACCGAACCAGACCGACGCGGCGATCGCGACTCGCTCGCGCGACGGTGGTGGCAGTGTCGACGGCGGCCGGCGGAAACCCGGCGATCTGCGCCAGAACGGCCCCGAGGGCTCGCGCCTCATCGCGCTGCTACGCCTGGATCGCCTACGCGCCGCGGCGGGCAGCGAGAGCACCACCGCGGCCATCGACCAGCTTCTCCTGCTGCTCCCCGACCGGCGCCGCCTCATCGATGGAACCGGTCTCGACCTCTACCGCGATTTCGACGACCTGATCATCGCGACCCCCAACCCCACCGACGACGCGGTCACCTTTCTGGCGGTGCGCCACCACCTCACCGACGCCGCGCTCAAGGCCGGGCTCGACCGCGGGGCCAAGGCCAACCGCAAGCCCATCGAATGGATGACCCTCGGCGGCCGTCCCGTCGGGCTCCGGCGAAAACCCGGGAGCCCCGGCCACGAGAGTCTGGATCGCGACGACCGCATCCTCGC
>PNBO01000319.1:13502-17307 GCA_003136095.1 Myxococcales bacterium | reverse complement strand
TGATGATGGCCACGGGCCTCTTCGCGCCCGTGACCGGGCCAGCAGGCTACCTGGTGCCGCCCACGCGCGGCCAGAGCGACGACCAGCCCCCGCAGCCGGTGGGCGGCGAGGCGAGCCCGCCGCCGTCCACGATGACCCTGCTCGTGGGCGTAGAGGCGCCCTTCATCGAGGTGAGCGCAGAATTCGCGACCACGGCCGAGGCGGATCGGTGGGAGCGTGACCTGCCCACGTGGCGGCGCAAGCTGCTCACCAACCCGGTGGTGTTCCTGGGCGGTTTCGCCTCGCTCATCGGGCGAGCCGAGAGCTCTCGCGAGGGCAACACGCTGCACCTGCGCGCCGAAACCTCGACCGAGGAGTTGCAGCGCCTGCTCAACCTCATCGCCAACCTGACCCGCACGGCACTGGCCCGGCCGCGGTGAGGCAATGAAACCAGGTGGCCGGCGCCTACTGCCGGCGCTTCACGTGCCTGGACAGCTTGCGGCCGGAATCCCCGACGGGGCGCTCGAAGATCATGGCCAGGGGGAAAGTGGTGCGCAGGACGATGCTGGAGTGCGCGGCCGAAGCCTCGGCAACCCGGACCTTGCGCAGAAGCGCGACCGCGCAGACGGCAGCCGTCGGATCGATCGAACCCTGCGATGCGAAGCCCACCGAGCCCACCGAGCCCCCGGGCTCGATATAGGCGATCACGTCCACGTCTTCGGCGCCCAGTGTCCCACAGCTCGCCAGATCGCTCGAGATGCCGGCGAGGTGGCGGGCCATCTCATCCGCGCTCCACGGAATCACGCTGCGCTCGCCGGTCGATCGAAAATTCATCGAGTATTCGAAGTCCGTGCCGCGCCGGCCCTCGGGCGCGGGAAACGGGATCTGCTTGCCGATGGTCACCAGGCAGCTTTCGACGGAATAGTTTCCGAGGGCGTTCCTGACGACCTGGACATCGGACACCTCGCCGCCGCCGGTGACCACGAAGCGCATCACGATCTGCCCTGAAAGGTACTTGCGCGCATCGCCGGCGCGCGCGAAGCATTCGGCCAGGGCGCGCTCGTGCGGCTTGATGGCGCGGTCCACCGCGCGCTCGTCGAGCACGCCCAACGACATGGACATGGACATGCCCTTGTCGTCCCCCTCAACCTGGCCGGTGGGCCAGCCTGCCAGCTTGGCTTTCTTCATCCGCCGCGGCTTGGCCTGGCTCTCCTGGACCTCGGGTCCCGAAGCGCAGCCCAGAACGAGCACTGCCAGAGCCCCCAAGGGCACGATGAACTTCAGCCTCATGGCGATCCGTAATGCATTATACAGATTCTTAGTCATGATACAACTGGAATCTGGACCTCGCACGGCACTTATCCTGATTAGGGATCGGTGCCCCCACCGATTGGTGGGCGGAAATGCCTAGTACTGCGGTTCGAACTTGTACACGTACTGAATGTCGCCGGGGCGGTCCACCTTGGGGAACTCGAATTCCTTGATGGTCGCAGCCAGACAGTTCTCGACATCCTTGTTGTTGAGCGTGCTGGCCATGATCTTCACGGCCCGGGCGGTACCGTTGGTGTTGAGAGAAAGCAGAACGGTTACGTCGCCTTTGAACTGGCGCGTGTGCTTTTCGTTGAGCACGTCCTGGTAGCATCGACGCGCGGAGGCAT
Organism: Myxococcales bacterium; assembly: GCA_003136095.1. GTDB lineage: Bacteria > Myxococcota_A > Polyangia > Fen-1088 > Fen-1088 > Fen-1118. Next base: position 15,670 of record PNBO01000319.1, on the reverse strand, counting down.
CGCGCTGTTGGAGCACAAGGTAGACATCCGCCTGCTTGTCGGGTGGAATGCCACCGGTGTCGATCCGGATATCCTCGCCCCCGCGCACGACGACAGGCGGCGTGTCCCCGTCGCCGGCGCCGCTTGTCGAAGCGCACGCACCTAGCGCTAGACAGGTTCCCATGGCGAACAACATCGCGTTCAGCTTCATAGTCTGACCCTCCGCATCAGTGGAATCAGCGAGACACTCGGTCTTATTCCTTTAACAGCGCAGATGCAATGCCCAGTCGCTGCACGTCGCTCGTGCCCTCGTAGATCTCGGTGACCTTGGCATCGCGGAAGTGGCGCTCGACGGGATAGTCGGCAAGGCACCCGTTGCCGCCGAGGACCTGGACCGCGTTGCCGGCCACGTGGCTTGCGGCCTCCGAAGCGACGAGCTTGGCCATGGAGGCGAAGGCGGAGACGCTCGCGCCACGGTCGCGCGCGGCCGCCGCGCGCCAGGTGAGCAGGCGGGCGGCGTCAACCTGGGTCGACATGTCGGCCAGCTTGAACTGAATGGCCTGATGGTTGGCGATGAGCTCGCCGTTCGTGCGCCGACCGAGTGCATAGCGAGTGGCCGCGGCGAACGCGGCGCACGCGATGCCGACCGAAAGCGCCGCGGCTCCGACCCGCGCCCCGTCGAGCGCGAAGCGCAACACCGCGCGGCCCCCGCCCTCGGTCCCGAGCAACGCAGCGGATGGCAGGTGCACGTCGTCGAAGGTCATCGCGGAACTGACCGCGCCGCGCAGACCTAGCTTGCCGTGCGCGGGGCCGCATGAAACTCCGGCGCTCGCGGTGGAAACCAGGAACGCGGACAAGCTGTCCTTCGCGCCGGGCGCGGTGAGCGCGAAGACCAGGGCAACCTCCGCGACCGGGGCGCAGGTGACGAAGCTCTTGCTCCCGCGCAGGAGAACGCCCTCGCCGTCGCGACGGGCCAGGGTGTCCACGCACCCTGGACCGGAGCCGCCTGCCTCCGTGAGAGCGAAACAACCGAGCTTCGCGCCGCTGGTGAGCGGGGGCAGCCACGCGCGTTTCTGCGCCTCGGTGCCAAAGCGCAGGATGGACTCGCAGACCAGTCCCTGCACCGACACGACCGCAGCAGTCGAGGCGCACCCGCTGGCCAGCTCCTCGATCATCAGGGCGGCCGCGACCGCGTCGAGCCCCGCGCCGCCCCATTCCTTGGGCACGGCCACGCCCAGCATGCCGAGCTTGGCCAGGCGCTCGACGGCCTGCCGCGGGAAACGCTGCTGGCTGTCGATCTCGGCGGCCTGGGGAGAGAGTTCACGAAGCGAGACTTCGCGCGCCTGGTCACGAAGCGCCCGCTGGGCATCTGTCAGGTCCAAATCCACGGTGCTTCTCTACCACTCCCGGCCCGGATTTCCCTGCCCTAACGCGACGATTTTCGTTCTATGCTGGAAGCGGGGCCGGCAACCACGCCCCACACCGATGTCGGACAACGGTCGCACTCATTCGTTCTTCGCCGCCGCCTTTGTCGAGAACTTTCCCCTCAAGGAGCTGGCGGCCGCCTATCCCGAGGCCAAGCGCTCGCCGCGTGACCTGTGGTTTCGGCCCGCGTCGGGCGGCGTGGTCTTCGTCTACCCCTTTGGCGCCGTGGTCTTTCTCGACGTCGCGCCCGAGGTGCGCGTGGCGGAGTTGCAGCGTCTGGCCACGGCCCGTCCCCGCCTGACCCAGGCCCAGGTCTTGAACGAAGAGCTCACCGTACGCGAAGCCCTGGAGGCGCGGCCCGACATCGAGGAGGGCGTCCTGGTGGTCGACAGCCTGTCGTTCGAGCGCGCCAGCGTGGTGGCGCTCACCGTCGCGCAGAGCGCGGCCATGGACTACTACGAGCGCATCGTGGACCAGATGTTCGTGGAAGCCGACCGGCTCGCCAGCGAGCTGGAGAAGGCCGGCACCATGCCCATGCGCACCCGGCACCTGCTCAAGTTCATCGGCGCCACGGTGGGCACGCGCGCGGAGGTGCTTTCCGTCCTGCACCTGCTCGACATGCCCGACGCGGCCTGGGACGACCCGGGCGCGGAGCGCATCTACCACAAGCTGCGCGCCGAGTTCGACCTCGTCGACCGCTACCATTCGCTGGAGCTGAAGCTGCGCAGCGTGCAGGACACCCTGGAAGTCATCACCGACGTCGC
>PNBO01000319.1:3188-13472 GCA_003136095.1 Myxococcales bacterium | reverse complement strand
GCGCCGCCGTGGTCGCGCGCGATCTCTTGTACGAAGGCCAGGCCGAGGCCGGTGCCCCGCTCGCGCGTGGTGAAGAAGGGCGTGAAGATCTTGGCGCGGATCTCGTCGGGCACGCCGGGGCCGCTGTCGCGTACCTCCCATACAATGCGCGATCCGCCCTCGCTCCGCGCCGCGAGCACGACTTGTCCCGACGCCCCCGCAGCGGCGACGGCGTTCTTGGCCAGGTTGAGCAGGGCGCGGCGGAGCTGGGCGCGGTCGGCGCGCGCGGCNNGCGAAATCGAGAAAGTCCGTGACCACGTCCTTCAAGTAGGCGATCTCGCGCTCGACGCGCGCGATCTCGGCCAGGCGCTCGGGCTGCGCGGCCAGCCCCTCGCGCAGCAGCCCGGCGTAGAGCTCGAGCCCGCCCAGGGGATTGCGCACCTCGTGCGCGATCCCGGCGAGCATCATCTGCATACGCTCGTCGCGCGCGCGGAGTGCGATGCGCATCTCGTCGAGACGCATGGCCAAGGCGCCGATCTCGTCGCGAGTCTCGACCGCGACCGCGCCCGCGAGGTCGCCGGCGCCGATGCGCTCGGCGGCCGCGGCCAGGCGTTCGAGCGGCCCGGTCATGCGCCGGGAGAGCCACGCCGCCAGGGCCGCAATGATCGCCAGGCAAGCCGCCCCGCCCAGGGCCAGATAGCGGCGGAACGCGGCGAGGGCGTCCAGGTACTCGGCGCTCGCCTCGACGACGGCGAAGCCGGCCGCCGGATCGCCAATGCGCGCGTAGCCGCGCTTGTAGGGCCGGCCGTCGCGGCCGATGAAGAGAGGCGAGGCCGTGGCCCGGCCCAGGCTCGCCCGCTCGATCTCCGGCGCGTCGGCCTCGAGCTCGTGGGCTCGCACACCCAGCGCCAGCGCGCCCTCGCTATCCGCGCGCGCCGTCAGGTCGCGCGCCACCAGCAAGACCCGGCGCACGGCCAGCCGCTCGCGCGTCTGCGCGGCCCGGTGGCGGAGATTGGCGTAGGTGTTCGATTGCTCGTCACCAGCCGCGATGGCCGCGAGCTGCTCGGGCAACACCAGCAGGGCCACCGAGGTCGCGGCCGTGGCCAGCCGACGCCCCAGCTCGTCCTCGAGCACCCGTCGCGCAATCTCGTGGGCCGCGACCGCGAAGAGCAGCAGGGCCAGAATGGCGGGCACGAGCATGGCCACGAGCAACTTGGCGAGGAGTCTTCCACGCGGCGGCTGGGCCATGCCGCCTAGTGTACTGTCGCTGGCCGGCGAGCGCGAATGCTCTAGCCCGCGAGGCGCACGAACCAACGCACGAGAAGCACCCCCCACGCACACCCAGCCACGCTGATGACGAGCGCGATCCCCGCGCGTCGCCGGCCCCAGGCGGTGACGTCGTCGCGGCGGAGAGCGCGCACGGCCAGCCAGAGCGAATAGGGATGCACCAACCCCATGAGCCAGAGGCTGACGAGCGCCACTCGCAGGGCTCGGAACGCGGCCCGGTCGCCAGCGCTGATGCTGCCATCGTCTACTTCGGATGGGGACCCTGAAAGGGTCCCCATGCCCCCCCGCGACGGTACGCTACGCGCACGCGTAGGCTCCCCACGCGATTCACCTTCGAGCTGGTCAGGCTCCGTCACGCCGGGCTGGGCGAGGATCTCCTGCGCGCGCTCGAGGTCGGCCCGCCGAACCTGCACCCGGATGCCGCCGATCGCGGGCTGCAGGTGCCAGGTCTGGGTGGCCATGTACTCGTCGGGGATGAAGCACTCGATGCCATCCGCGTCGAGCCGCCCGCAAAGGAGCTGCGCCGTGGTCAGCTCGCCAACCCGGACAAGCGTGACGACCTCGTCGGAATTCGTGGCATCAGACACGACCGCAGCGTAGCACGGGCTACCCACCCAGCGCCGCCTCGATGGCCGCGAGCTCCGTGTCCGAGAATTCCAGATGCGCGAGCGCGGCCACGCCGTCGTCGATCTGCGCGACCCGGCCAGCGCCGATGAGGGCCGAGGTCACGGTCGCGTGCCGGAGCACCCACGCGAGCGCCATCTGCGCCAGGGACTGGCCGCGTTTCTTCGCCAAGGCGTTGAGACGCTGGATCTTGGCGAGCTTCGCCTTGGTGATGTCCTTGGGCTTGAGAAAGCCGTGTGCCTTCGAGGCGCGCGAACCCTCGGGGATGCCTTTCAGATACTTGTCGGTGAGCAACCCCTGCGCGAGCGGCGAGAACACGATGCAGCCCACGCCCTCGGCGTCGAGAGTCTCGAGCAGCCCATTCTCCACCCAGCGGTCGAACAGGTTGTAGTTCGGTTGATGAATGAGGCAGGGCGTGCCCAGGCCGCGCAGGATCTTCACCGCCTGCCGCGTGTCCTCGGGGCCGTAGGACGAGATGCCGGCGTAGAGCGCGCGGCCACTGCGCACGATGAAATCCAGCGCACCCATGCTCTCCTCGATGGGCGTCTTGGGGTCGGGACGGTGGTGGTAGAAGATGTCCACGTAGGCGAGCCCCATGCGCTGGAGGCTCTGGTCGAGGCTCGCCACCAGGTACTTACGGCTGCCCCAGTCGCCGTAGGGACCAGGCCACATTTCCCAGCCGGCCTTGCTGGAAATGATGAGCTCGTCGCGAAACGGCCGCAGATCCTGGGCGAGGATCTTGCCGAAGGTTTCCTCGGCGCTGCCCGGCGGCGGGCCGTAGTTATTGGCCAGGTCGAAGTGCGTGATGCCGAGGTCGAAGGCCCGGCGGGCCATGGCGCGGCCGTTCTCGAACGAGTCCACGCCGCCGAAGTTGTGCCAGAGCCCCAGGGAGATGACGGGCAACTGGATGCCGCTCCTGCCGCAGCGTCGGTAGAGCATGGCGTCGTAGCGCTTGGGTGCGGGTTGGTAGGTCACGGGGTTCTCCTCGGTGAGGCGGTGATTGTAGCGGGGTTCGGATGCTAACCACAGAGGACACAGAGAACACAGAGACGGACGAGAAAGGGTTCGGATCCGGATCCGGAGAACCCTGCCTTCTCCGGCCTCTGTGTCCTCTGTGTCCTCCGTGGTGAGAATCTGAATTCACGCCGCTGCGGCGAGGTGCGGCGTGCGTGAGTCCGTGAATAAGGATAAACAAAGTCCATGATTGAGCGAGACACCATGAAAGCGGGCGTCGTCTTCGTCGGCGGCGGCCCGGCCGGGCTGTCCGGCGCCCTGCACCTGACCAACCTCATCGCCAGGCACAACACGGCCGTGGCCAAGGGTGAGAATCCGGGTCAGCCGATCACCGAGCAAACCCTGGGCGTCGACATGGTGGTCGCGGTCATCGAGAAGGCCGCGAACCTCGGCGACCACTCGTGTTCGGGCGCGGTCATCGAGCCCAAGGCCCTGGCCGAGCTGATCCCGGACTACAAGGACAAGGGCGCGCCCATCGAGGGCGAGGTGAAAAGCGAGGGCGTATACTTTTTCACGCGGAAGCGCGCCTTCAGGTTCCCCATGGTTCCGCCGCAGATGAACAACCACGGCAACCTCATCGTCTCCCTGGGCAAGCTGGTGAAGTGGCTGGGCAGACAGCTCGCCGCCGCCGGCGTCGACGCCCTCACCACCTTCGCGGCGCAAGAAGTGCTCTATGAAGGCAATCGAGTCATCGGCGTACAACTCGGCGACAAGGGCAGAAACCCCGATGGTACGCCCAAGGGGATCTTCGAGGCCGGCCCCAATTTGCTCGCGAAATGCACTGTGTTCTGCGAGGGCCCGCGCGGTTCCTGCACCAAGCAACTCGTCAAGAAGCTCGGACTCGACGACGGACGCAACCCGCAGGCCTACGCCACCGGCGTCAAGGAAGTCTGGGAGTTCGAGAAATCGCCACTGCCCAATGGCCGCATCATCCACACCATGGGCTACCCCATGGACAGCCACACCTTCGGCGGCAGCTTCGTCTATGCCCTGTCCGGCAACCAGATCGCCCTCGGGGTGATCACCGGGCTCGACTACCACGATCCGCTCATCGATCCGCACGTGCTGTTCTGCAAGTTCAAGCAGCACCCCTTCGTGCGCAAGCTGCTCGAAGGGGGCAAGGTGGTTTCTTATGGCGCCAAGACCATTCCCGAGGGCGGCTACTATTCCATGCCCAAGCTCAAGGGCGTCCACTACGCCATCAAGTCCGGCATCCTGGCCGCGGAGACGCTGTTCGAGTCCCTGTCCAAGAGCGATTTCTCACCAACCCAGCTCGCCAAGTACGAAACCGCGGTCGAAAGCTCGTACATCGTCAAGGACCTGTACCCCCCGCGCAACTTCCGCGCGCTCATGAAATCCGGTCTCTACGGCGGCATGCTCCACGCGGGACTGATGACCATCACCGGCGGGCGCTATCCGCTCGACAAGATCGTCATCGACGAGGACCACAAGGACATGCGGAAACTGCTCGACGTGTACCCGAGCGGGGCGCCGGCGACCATCTTCAAATACGACAACCAGGGGATTGCTTTCGACAAGCTGACCGACGTCTACAACTCGGGGACTCGCCACGAGGAAAGGCAGCCCTGCCATTTACAGGTCGACACGTCTTACTGCGAACGCTGCGCCGAGGAGTACGGCAACCCCTGCGAAAAATTCTGCCCCGCAAACGTCTACGTGGTCGAACGCGACGAGGCCACCGGCAAATTCCAGAAGCTGCGCATCGACTTCTCGAATTGCGTCCACTGCAAGACCTGCGACATCGAGGATCCCTACGGCGCCATCAACTGGGTTCCGCCCGAGGGTGGCGGAGGGCCGCTGTACAAGAATCTGTAGTGAATCGGAATTCACTGAAGAGAGCACAGAGAGGACGGAGGACACAGAGTGGGACGAGAGAGTAAGGGTGGGCAGCGTAGCCGAGAAGGTGATTCGCGGCCTCAGCATCCCAGTGCTCACGGTGAAGTTGCCACCCTCGCCGAAGGTTGCGGCCGCGCGCCGGTGCACGCTCTGCGGCACTCCAGCAAACGATGTCATCTGTGATGCCTGCAAAGACCGGATTCGTGGCGAGGCAACCGACCGCCGGAAGCGAGAAGAAGGAGGTCGGTAGATCGATCGACTCGGTTGGTCCGCGCCTTCAGCGTTGAAGTGCCCCCGTACTCCCGGACCAGCCGACCGAGATAGTTCGCAGCCGAGGCAAATGCATCAGGAAAAGTGCCGAACTTCCTGCTTCGCAGCTGGCTGCTCTGCCAGGACGGAGCGCGACGGGAAGCCAGGGACAATCAGGTAGGCGAGGCGCATCGGATTGCGCACGCCTTGCTCGACCATCCAGCCGGTCGAGCGGGCGAGAAGATCTTCACCGCGGCGCCCACCGGTAATCTCGCCCAGCCACCGTCGGGCAGCCTCCGCCAGCAACGGCGAGCCGGCGGCCTCGGCGGTCGCGACGGCGCGCTGGAGGGCGTTGAGGGCGGCGCGGCGATCGGTCCCCGGCGCGAGCCAGTGCATGCCCGCCTCGATCGTGGCGCCCATGGCCACGCCAGTTTGATGCTCACCCTTGCGCAGGAACCGCACGCTTTCGCGCGCCTGGCGGAGAATAGGGGGACGCTCGCGCTCGGGAACGCTCGCGGCCATGGCCACGGCGACACGGCCCCGGATCCAGGCGTGCTCGACGCCGACGGCGCGGATGCGAAGCAAGCCCGAGCGCCGGATCTTGGGGCTGTCTTCGCCGATGGCCCGATACGCCACCTCCGGCCGCCCCTCGTAGAGCGCGTGCTCGCAGCGGGCGTAGAGGTGGANNGTGCGCAGGTTCGCGGCCAAGTAGTGATCGCCGGTGCGGTCGGCATCGGCGGTGTAGCGATCGAAGCGTTCGCACAGCTCGCGCAGACGGCCCGCCAGACGCAAAGCGAAGCAGGTGAAGGAACGAGTGGTCGCCAGCTCCCAATTCACCCCGTGGCAATGACTCAAGAGGTACTGCTCGGCGGCGATGAGCAGGTTTGCGGCGGCGTCCCATTCCCCCATGAAGTAGCGGATGACCCCCCTGCTGATCGCCGCGATGCCGATCGTGGCGTGATTGCCTGAACGTCGCGCCAGCACATCGGCCTCGGACACCAGGCGCATGGCCCAGCCGCAATGGGAGGTACCGAGCGCCGCCAGCTGCGAGGCCAGCATGGCCAGTCCCTGGGCCACGCGCCGCATATCACCGACCTTGAGGGCGAGTATGACGAAGCGCAGCAGGAAATCATCCGCGCGCAGAATATCGACGACGCCGAGCCCGGTGTTGACGGACCACAGGACGTCCAGCAGGCGCTCGTCCTCGGGCGAAATGCTGGCGGCGGGCTGTTCCACGAACCGCACGCCGCGCAGCCGCAGCCAGGCCAGGCGCCAAAGGATCGAGAGCAATGCATGGCGCGGGCCCCGCGCCAGACGCAGGCCCGCCGGTTTGAGCACGTCCTTGAGCACATCGAGCCCTTGGGCGATCTGACCGCCACGGAGCAACTGCTCGGCGGCGAGATGCCGGAACTGCACCGATTGCACGGAATCGCTCAGCTTGGCGGCTCGCTCGTAGGCCTCCGCCGCCAGGCGGGTGTGCCCGTTGCTGGCCCGGCAGTCGCCCAGGGCGCGCAGCAGCGTGGTGCTTTGCGTCCGGTCGGATTCGAGGGCAATGGCCGTCTCGTAGAGCTCGGCGGCGCGATCGAACGCCAGCTTGGTGAGCGCCTCGCCAGCGGCTTCGCAAGCGTAGCGCTTGGCCCGCTCGTTATCCTGGGCGGAAAGCCAGTAGCGCGCCAGTCGGTCGGTCCGCTCACCGTCCCACTGTTCGACCGCCTGGGCCAACTGCTGGTGCACGCGCTTCAGCGCCGCTTGGTCGAGGTGGCCCGTCACCGCTTCACCGATGCGATCGTGATAAAGCTCCACCACGTCCGTGCCCTGGCGCCCCCGGCGGGTAATCAGGCGTTCCTCCACCAGCGCGGAGATCCCACCCTCCCACTCGGGAGAACCGAACGATATCCCGATGGCGCCCGCGAGGGCCCGCTGGGGCAAGGGATCGCTGGCCACGGCGATGGCCTCGAGCATGCGCTGACTTGCGCCGGGCAAGCCGCCCACGCGTTTGAGGATCATGCCGTCCAGACGGAACTCGCTGTCGTCCGTCTCGCTGGCTGCGTCGCCTCCGGGCGCGAGCAGACCGACGAAGTGCTGCACGAGCTCGACCGCGAAGAAGGGGTTGCCGCCTGCCTCGCGGGCCACCGTGGCGGCGATGCGCTGCCGATCCGAAGGTCCCATGGGATTGCCGGCGATGAGGGCGTCCGCCAGAGCCGAGGTGGCCTCGGCCGACAGAGGACCCAGGGCCACGGTGGTCACGCCCGGCTGCTCCCTGAGCTCGCACAGCAGCGCCCCGACGGCGCCTGGGTCGCCCTCGGCGATGGGCCGGCTGTTGACGACGAGGAGCAGGGCCGGCACACGGGGGCCCTGCAACAGGGCGCGCAGCAGGGCGCAGCTGTCGCGGTCCGCCCACTGCATATCGTCGAGGAAGATGACGACGGGATCGAGGCGCGCCAGGTGCACCAGCAGGTCGCAGAAGGCCAGGAACGCTTGGTTGCGCAGCTCCTTCACGTCGGGCAGGGCGGGCAAGAAGTAGCGCGCTTGATCCATCAGCTTGAGCCGACGCAAGACTGGGAAGATCTCGCACAGGTAGAAGATCCCGTCGGGCAGCACGTAGCTCTGCTCGTCACCGGCGAGATTGGCCAGGCGATGGCTCAGGGTATCGATTACGCTGTCGAAGGCCTTGAACGGCAAGGTCTCGCGTTCGTGGCAGCGTCCGCGCAGCACCAGCGGCGGCGCGGCACTGTCCCCCTCACCCAGGATATCGCGCACGAAGCTCTCGACCAGGCTGGTCTTGCCGATGCCCGAGGTCCCCTCCACGATGACCCCGGCGAACTCGCCCGTGCGAACCCGGGCGTAGGCGCTGCACAGGGCCTGTACCTCCGTTTCGCGGCCGAGCACGTTGAGCGCCGGCAGCCCAATCGGCGTGGCCGAGCGGCCAGGCTGGGGCAGAGGGCTCTGGCCGGGAACGCCCCCCAGTTGCGCCAGCACTTCCTCGCCGCTGGGACGCAGGCCCGGATCGCGCCCAAGGAGCCGCAGGCAAAGATCGCTCAGATCCTCGTCCACCGGCGAGGTGATCCGGTTCGGCGGGATGGGATCCTCCGTCTGCTTGCGCAGCAAAATGTCGAGCATCGTGCCTTCGAACGGACAACGCCCCGTGAGCACCTCGTAGATCATGGCGCCCACCGCGTACCAGTCGGTGGCCGGCAGGCAGGGCTTCTCGAGCGCCTGCTCGGGCGCCATGTATGCCGGGGTGCCGGAGATGCCTCCGCCGGACAGGGAGTCGCTGCCGGCTTGCCTGGTCAGGCCGAAATCCAAGATGACCACCCGGCCCGCGCTGGTCACCAGGACATTGGTGGGCTTGAGATCGCGGTGAATGAAGCCGGCCTCATGGATGGCATGCACGCCCGCGCACAGTTGCCGAATGGTTTGCAGCCGGCGCTGGCGGCTCCGCTCGGCGGAGAGCCCGGCCGGCGCGGGTTGCGGCTCCGCCCCGATTGTGCCCGAGGGTGCCTGCGGCGCCAAGAGGTAGCAGTCGAAGAGCTCCCCTTCCACGTATTCCATGGTGAAGAACCAGAGGTCGCCCTCGGAGATGAGCTCGTGCAGCCTGACCAGATTCTCGTGCTTGAGATCCGCCATGGAGCGGAATTCGCGCTTGAGCTGGTAGAGATCCTGGCCGGTCGAGAGGTTGAGGGTCTTGAGCGCAACCCGGCTGCCGAGCTGCAGGTCATCGACGAGGTAGACGCTACCCATGCCGCCAGTCCCGAGGAGGCGGATCGGTTTGAAACGCGATGTTCCCGAGAAGGACATGAGGCAGCCGCAGGGAGTGCCCCTGGCACGGTATCACGAAAACGGCCGAGGCCCGGGAGCGGGCCGGCGCGGCTAGTCTCGGCTAGAGCTGGTCATGGGGGTAGAGAAGCCGCTTGACGGGGGCCAGGAGCTTCCGCATCGCGAGGGTCGGCCAGTCCTTCTTGCCGAAGGGGAACTGCTTGTCCATCGCGGTGAGGACCGAGAACCACCAGTTGCTGAAACTGTACGCTTCCTCGATCAGATCGAGCGCGTAAATGAAGAAGGGGCTCACGTTGTGCCAGTCCGGATAGATCGAATCGTCGCCCATCAACTGCACGTTCGGCTTGCCGAAGGCCTGCACGGCCAGCGGGTAGAAGCGACCGACCAGGGGATTGTCGGGGTCGAGACCCATCTTCTTGGCCCCGACCCAGTCCACGGCCATGAGGTTCTCGCCCCCGATGATGGTCTTGGTCGGATTCGGCTTGGGGTCGGCAATCACCCCGAACTGCCCGTCGGCGCTGACGAACGCGTCGATGAGGCCGAAGTGTACCTTGAAGTGCCGCAGGGATTCGATGGTGGGCCAATCGTATTCCCGTTCCGTGTGGTACTCCTTGAGCTTGTCCTGCATGGGAAGCGTGCCATAGACGTTCTTCAACGTGAGCGTGTAGTAGCAGAACACGTGCGTCTTGTTCTTGGCGAAGGAGATGCGGAAATCGGCGTGCTTCCAGGTGGGGCCGACGACGTGCCGGCCGAGGCGACCGCCGTAGTCGAAATCCTCCATCTCCTTGGTCAGATCGACGATCTCGTAGTTGCGATCGCGGTGGTAGCGGACGTGATCGGCGACCGTGGCCACGTCGCGATTGAGGTAGTAGTTGCCGTAGGCGCTCTGCGCCTCGACCACGGCGATGCGTTTGAATCCCTTCGCCGCAATGCGGTCGATGAGTGCCTCCACGAGCTCGGGATCGGTGTAGGTCGAGGGGTCGGCCTGCGCGTGCGTGAACATGAAATTCGGCTTGATGACGACACGGAACTCGTCGAGGGACTTCTGCTTGCGCGCCCGCTCTCGCGCGAGAATCTCGAAGAACTTCGTCTTGGCGAGAACCTCGTCGAGACAAGCGAACTTGTCCTCGCCGTGGCTGACCACCACGGTAGCCGGGACGGGGTCGGGCGGCGGCGGCGGAGCCTGGTCGTACAGATAGCCGGTCTGGGCCAGAAAGAAGGCCCGCTGGGCGCGTACGAAGAAGTAGAGAGTGAGGCAAAACAGCGAGCCATCCACCAGCACGATGACCAGGCTCGCGAACTGGCGGTGGGTGGGAGAGGCGAAGTACGCCAAGGCCGACAGGGTCGAGGCCGCCTTCGCGATGAGCAGCAGCACCACGTAGCCCTTGTTGCGCCGAATGTTGAGCGACGCGAAGAAGCACAGGGCCGCGATGGTCATCATCATCGAGAAGGCCAGAGCGACCCAGAAGCGCTCACGCAGCGGCCCGGCCGGCGGCA
>PNBO01000319.1:0-3146 GCA_003136095.1 Myxococcales bacterium | reverse complement strand
GAATACTGGACGAGGATCTCGAGAGGCCAGCAGCCGGCGAGCAGGTAGAACGGCGGGTAGTGGGGATGCTTCGTGAAGATCCAGAAGCCACTGACGGCTGAGCCGAGATACTCGCTGGGATTGCCCACGATCCAGGCGGAGAGCACCAGGCCCGCCAAGACCTGCCATGGCATCCGTCGCGCCGCGACCAGGCCGAGGACGAACAACGCCCCGTAGAAGGACCAGTACGGGACTTCCGCGCCAGATGGGTACGGGTCGACCGTCAGGGGAATCAAGACGAAGAGCAGGAGCAAGAACGCCTGGTTCAACCACCGCGGCAGCTCCCGACGAATCTTCAGGAGGAGCGGGATGATCACGCCGAAGGCAACGACGAATGCCGAGGTACCGCCCAGCACCCAGGCCAGGACACCGAAAAGGTATTGGCCGCCAGGCCCGGTGTACGCCCATAGCCCGGCGCGAATGCCGAGAGTTTCCTTGACGTACTCGACGAGGAAGATCGTCAAGAGCAAGACCACGAACCGCGCCGTCGAAGCGCGCATAGCCATCCACACCGAGAGCAGCAGCCCGCCACCCAACAGAAGCCCGAAGGGGAGAGAGAACCGTTGCAGATAGCCTTCGCTCCACGCCGAGAACAGGAGCACCGCGAACAACAGGATGACCAGCACGAAATTGCGGCCGCAGACCAGCCGGCCCCGTGGACTCCACACTGACATGCCGGGGACACTGCCACATATCCGGGCCGGTGAATAGACCCCGTGCTGGCTTCTCAACTACCCTCGGTCGGGGCAATCACTCGTGCATCTTGCCCAGGCTGACCGTGAGAACCAGGCCGAGGTCGGAGAGAACGCTGTTCACGTTGCCGACGAGGGCGAGGCCGATGCCAGCGAAACCACAGTCGGCGCTCACGCCGACTTGGACGGGAACATTGATGACATCGTCGTACAGCATCTCGTAACTAGGGAACAAGGTTTCGCCTGGATTGATTTCGTTCCCGCGGCGGGTGATGGACGCCAGCCCAAGCCCAACCGCGGCGTACGCGCGTGTGTTTTCACTGCGCCAGACCTTGCCGACCAGTGCCGAATAGTCCTGAATCGCGGATTTTGGCGGCGACAGGATCGCGAAGTCGGAAGCGGAGCTGCCACGCGCCAAAAAGAGGTAGGAAGCGAAATCCACGGAGAGAGTCAGCATCGCCATCGGCCCGACATTGGATGCGCCACCAACCCCCACCGAGAGATATGCGTTCGTGTAGGGTCCACCACCTTTGGCCGCGGAGAGTGTCGAAGATTCATCACCGGCAACCGCGCGGCCCGCCCAGGTCAACGCGAGAGCCGGGAGCAAATTGCCGAGAATCAAGCGAATTCGGCGATGACCGAGGTGGCGCACGCATTTGACCGGCTTCATGCCCCCAGGTCGTGCATGGCGCATGCCAGGGCGTGATTCTCAGTTACAGGTACTGGTCTGGCAGGAGCTGTACTGATGGCCCCAAAAGACGGCGGGACAGCAGAACTGGCCTTGCGGGCAGTCGGCAATGGTGTGGCACATCGCCAACCCGACCAGGCGCTTCCAGTGGTGCATATCATGGTGGGGGGCAGAGGNNCTTGGTCCGTGGTCCATCCCCCATGCAGCGTCGCCACCCGACCGTGACGGTCTCGGGTTGAGCCTAGGGCGATTCGCCTGAAGATGCTCCGTGGATGGACTGCGCGACGTGCCGGAAGGAGCGGAAGGTCGCGTGGCCGGAGCCGCAGGCGTACAGGGCGGGGCGAAGGTCGAGGAAACCGCCGAGCACATTGTGATTGAGACCGGCGACCTCCGCCGACTCCTGGGTGCGCTTCCAGGCTTCGCCCGGCAGCCGGTAGTAGAAGTCGACTTCCTGCCGGTCGTTGATGATTCGGAGCGTTGCCCGCGTGGTCTTGACGCCAATGTCCGGCGCATAGCCGTTGGCCAAACGAACCGCGAGACCTGCCGCTCCGATGCGAATTCCGCAAGCGTGGCCCGGGCCGTAGTAAAGGAGCAGTCCGGCTTCGCAACCGGGCGTGCACTCGATGTCCACTTCGACGGTGTAGGAATGATCGCCGGTGATGCAAGTGAGGACCGGACTATCGTCCACTCCGCTGCCCTTGGCCGCGAGCACTAGGCGGCCAGCCCCGGTTTGGCAGCGCAACGGATCGAGCTCACGCCAGAACTGCCACTGCAGGCCGAGCTCCGGCGAGGTGAAAGCGTCCGAGAGATCCGGCGACCGCGTCTGTTTCCTGCCGGACTTCATCATGGCGATCGGTTTTTCCGAAGAGACGCCGGCGGGAAGGCGGAACCAGCCGTCCTTGGTCCACTCCAGGGGCAAGAGGATCATCTGACGTCCGAGGCCACGGAATCCGTTCTCGTAGCTGTGGGCGGTCATCCACCAGCTGCCGTCCGGCGCTTCCACCGGGCGTCCGTGCCCCAGCGACATCCACCGATCCTTGTTCGATGCGGTGTGAGCGATGGGATTGTGGGGCGAATACTCCCACGGCCCGTCTGGATGCTTGCTGCGGGCCGAAACCACCATGTGACTCGTCGCTGGTCCCCCTGTCCCGCCTTCGGCAACCGTCAGGTAGAAGTACTCTCCGCGCCGGAAGAGCTTCGGGGCTTCCAGGCATTCGCATTCGATCCGAAGGTTGCTGGGAATAGGCCAGGCCTCGAACACCTTGCGCGCGGAGCCCTTGACCGACAGCCCGTCGGGGGCCAGCTCCACCACGTAACCGCCATTGTAGTGGAGATAGCGCCGGGCATTGGCGGCGATGTGCGCTGGATCGATGGCATCGATATGCAGGTCGACCGGCTCGCTCCAGGGTCCGCGTGGATGCTGAGCGTGCACGACGTGCAAGCGGTTGTTGCAGGGGAAGTAGATGAAGAAGCGCCCGTCATGCTCGCACAGATAGGGAGCCCAGACCGAGCCGTAGTATTTCCGGAGCGCCGCGCCCACCTGCGTCCAGTTCACCAGGTCATTCGAGTGCCAGATGGGCAGGCCGGGAGCGTAGTCGAACGAGGAGTGCGTGAGATAGAAATCGTCACCCACCCGGATGGCGCCGGCATCCGGGTGATCTCCGCCAAGCACGGGATTCACGTAGGTCGGCCGGGCAGCGGCGGCCTGGGCGAGGGAAAGCAAGCCG
>PNBO01000038.1 GCA_003136095.1 Myxococcales bacterium | reverse complement strand
ACGAAGCGGTATTCACCGGCGGGCACGGCCAGGTAGAGATCCTCGCTGGGGCTGGAGACGAACTCGGCGAGCACGTCACCGCTGCTGCGGCTGACCACCGAGTACGTCGCGCCGGCCTCGCGCACGAAGGCCAGACGCGCATCCCGCGGCAGCGTCCGCGTGAGCACGATCTCGCCGGCGCCCGCCATGCGGTAGTCGTAGGTCGGGTGCTGGCCGCCCGTCAGGCTCGCGGCGGTGCTGGACAGGGTGCGCTTGAAGGCGAACTGGTACACCTCGCCCAACGTCACCTGCCCGTCGCGCGAGGTGTCCGCGGCCCCGCGCAGACCGGCCATGATGCTCTGACTGAAGAAGGAGCCCTTGAGATCATCGGACTCCTGCGACAGCTCGTTGGCCGTGGAAGACGTCACGATGGCCATGCCCTTGACCTGGCCGGGATCGGCCAGCCGGACCTCGTAGCCGGGCGCGCGCTTGCCGCCCTTCACGCCGGTCAGGGCGCCGGACTGACAGGCGTCGACGAAGGCGATGCGGACGTCGGCCGCCACGAGTTGTTCGAGATAGCCGCGCAGATCGCGCAAGAGCAGCCTCTCCGAGCCAATCTCCAGCGCTTCGTTGTCGCCGTGGCCCGAGTAATAGAAAAGGAAGAGCGTCTGATGGCCATTGTGCTTGGCCGTCTCGAGGCGTTGCCTGAACTGCACCAAGGCCTTTTCGATCTCGGCCTTGCTGGCCCCCCGCAAGGTCACGATGTCGTCGAAATCGCCGGCGGCCTTGAGCAGGTCGGCGAGCCGTCCCACTTCTTCCTCGGCATAGCGCAGGTTGCGCNNGGCAAGCAAGCCAAAACCCAAGGAGCGCATGTCAGGGTCTCCTCAGTAGCATTGACACCTGTTCCACGGGGAGGTCAAGGGCTGTTGCGCGGCGGATGTCATTCCCTGCCGCGGAGAGCCCGACCGCGACCGCAGCACGCACGGCATCATCGGAGAGCTGGGTCTCGGACCAGACGGCGTAGATGCGCTCCCAGCCCTTGTGGTCGTCCAGCTCGACCGAGCCCGGCAGCAGAATCCTGGCGCCGGCCTCCGCATAGGTGCCCAGCAGTATCCCCTCCTGATAATAGGGGAAGATCCGCCCCCGGTCGTCGACCCCGAACACCATCAGGTATCCCGGGCGGGCGCTGGTGTAGGCGAAGCGCAGGCGGTCACCGGGCAGGAAGTCCTGGCCGTCGACCGCGAGGAACACCTTGTCCCCCCGTTTGCAGTAGGTTTCGACGACAAGCCCGCCCTTGGCCGCGCTGGCGGCATGCATGCCGTGGCCGGGTGTGGGCAGGATGGGCCTGACGACGAAGAGCAGCGCGGCCGCCGCCGGAACCAGGAACGCGGGGGCGAGGAGTTGCAGCCAGCGCCGCCGGCGCTTGCGCTGCCGGGCGGTATCGAGAATGGCCCGGGCCGCGCGCAGGCTGGCCGCGGCCGGATCGTCTCCCAGCAAGAACGACCTGGCGCGGGCGAGATCCGCGAACACCGCCGCACAGCGCACACAGCTCCCCACGTGCGCCGTCAGGTCGGCGGGACGCTCGCGTGCGGGTTCGACTTCCCAGCGCGAGAGCTCGATGCGTGAAGGACAGNNCGGACATGCGCGGGGGCTACTCTCCTTCCTTCGGGGTTGGTGCGCGGGAGCGGCCGCGCAGAAGCTCGTCGGCGACCCGCGCCAGTTTGCGCAAGCGATTGAAGACCGTGCGGCGGGTGATGCCGAGCACCTGCGCGATCTCGACCTGCGACATGCCGTCAAGGTAGTGCATGACGGCCACCCGCGCCCCGCCCTCCCCACAGCGCTCGAGCACGAGCTCGACGAACTCGCGGTCGGCAAGCCCGGATTCCGCCGAGCCGACCTGCGGCGCGCGCGCCACGAGCGTGGGCGCGGCCCGCGTGTGCACGTTGTGCTCGCGCAAGAGGTTGAGGCAGACGTTGGTGGCGACACGGTACAGGTAGCGCAGCGCTTCCTCTTCGCGCGGCAACGCCACACCGTGCGCGAGCACGCGCACGAAGGCCTCCTGCGTAGCGTCCCGCGCCGCCGCGGGCGACTGCAGGAAACGCCGGCAATGGGCGTAGATGGCCGGGGCGTATTTCGCGTAGAGCGCCGCGAGCGCCGTTTCGCTGGCTACCTCTGCCTTGCTGGTTGCCTGTTCCTTTTCCACGGCGCTGGCGTACGCAGCATAGCCGACAGACGCGGGCGAAGGAAACGCCGTCGCCTCGCCCAGGCACGGTACGGCCGGGCCGACGGCGAAGGCCGGACGGGCGGTCAAGTCGATGGCGGAGGCTAGGGATTGCATGGGGAGCTCGGGGGACACTTCTGGCAAGCCCTCGAAGTGCAAGCTTGCTTCGAGAGACAATCTGCGTTACCCGCGCATTGGGTGACGATGGCCAGACGAAGCACGGTGGTGGTGAGCCCAGCGTCGATGCTGCCGCCAGGGTTGAAGATGCCGCTCTGCACCGGACCACAGACAACCGAGGGAGGACAGATGGGAACCGTCGCGGACGAATCCGGAACCCATTGCGGGTTGGCGACGCCGGGAATCAGGGAGCCGATGACGGAGCTCGCGGAACCAGCCACCACGGGAGAAGTCGCGATGTCGATGCGGGGATCGTGCGTGAAGGTGCCAGGAGTCGGGACCTGGATCTCGAAGACGGGGCCTACGGCGCCGGCGTGCTCAATGCTGTCGTAGCGGCGCAGGGTGATGGACGCCTCGCCCTGCACGGAATTCTCCGCGATGTCCAAGGTGGCCTCCCGCAGGAGGATCTGTCCACCGCTTGGGCCGATGATGCCGGTCGCGAAGACCTCGCCCTTGCCATCGTGAATCCCGCTTCCGCAAGAGATAGCGGCGCCGCCGGCCAGGCAGGCCGCAACCGCGCAGAACCGAATTGTCGAGACCCTGCGTTCCATCTCCCCAGTCTAGAACAACCCGAGCCGCCATATTGGGAATGGCAAGGACCCTGGCGCCCGCGCGATTTTTCCCTGCCGAAACGCGGGGTTTCAGAATTGGTAGCGCACTCCGCTCGTTAGATCGAGGACCGCCGAGATGTGCCCGAAGCCCACCAGCGATTGCGTCTCGATCGACCAGCGGAAGTGCCGGCTCAGTTTGTAGAGCATGCCGGCCCCAATCCCGGCCACGAAGGGGCCACCGCGCACGGTATCCTTCACCGTCATCCCGGTGGGATTCCCGTCCTGGTCGCGAATGTCGGCCGTGACCTGGAGACGGAAACCCTCGCCCCAGCCTCCGACGAGCGAGAAATACCAGCGGATCTTCTCGTCGCCTTCCGTGAAGAAGAGCATGCGCAGCAGCAGGGCATGCGCCCCGGTGGCCGTTCCCGCAACACCGCCGAAGATGCCCTGGTCCCGCCCGCCGAGCGACAGGGCCGTCTTCCGGCCGATGAAGTAGCCGATCTCCGGCGCGAGTTGGCCGGTGGCTGCCCAGGCCAGGCCGGAATTGACCGCGCAGTAGTACGGAGGCTTGCCGAACGCCTCGGTGGAATGTGCCGCGGCGTAGCCAAGCCCGCTGCCGACGCCCAGGGAAAACCACCACGTCCCCTTCGACCCCTGGTGTTCCCGCCAGCGCTCCCTTTCGAGGCCAGCGAGTGGGTTGTTGTCGTCGATCTCCTCGCCTTCCTCTTCTTCTTCCTCGCCCGCCTCGCCTTCGCCCTCTGCGACCGGGGGTGGCCCTGCCCCCGCCACGGCTTCGCCGCCCTTGACGGCGATCACGCTCGGGTTCTCCTCGCTGCCGGAAAGCGCCAGACTGTTGCCGGACGGGTCGTTGGCCTCGAGGTAGAAGAGCAGCGAAGTTCCTTGCGTGCGAGGCGCGGGGATCTTCGTCACCCAGGTCGTGATTCCGCCGGAAACGCCCTCCTTCGTCAATCGCTGCACCTCGAACTCCTGGGCGGCGTTCGCCTTGTAGTAGAGCATGATGGTCGCGGGTTGCAGATTGCTGGAGGTCAGGCACTTGAGCGTGATCTCGTCGCCGGCGGCGACCTCGCCCCCGGTCGGGCAACGGAAGTCGCCGCCAGCCGCGGCTTCGACGGGCAGCTCGGCGCCCTTGGGCGCGCCCGGGCTCGGGGCCGGACCGGCGCCACCGCCCGCAATTTCCGCCTTGGCGCGGGCGAAATTGGCCTCGGTCTCGGGGGTCGCCCGCTGCTTGCTCAGCTTGAGGTCGGGCTTGATGGCGAGCGCCTTCTTGAAATGAAAGACCGCCTTGTCCGGCAGCCTGAGCCCTTGGCTGTAGAG
>PNBO01000410.1 GCA_003136095.1 Myxococcales bacterium | reverse complement strand
GCGACGAGCACGACGTCCGGGCCCTCGGACGCGAGCAGCGAGGACTCGCCCAGCTCCTTGCGCAGGTCGCGCTTGCGCAGGGGTAGCCAGCCAGCGATACGCTCGCGCAGAGTCACTCGTCGATCTCCGGGTCGACGCGGATCTTGTCCGAGGTGCTGGTGATGAGCGTCTGGACCGCAATGCGGAAGACCTCGGCGCGGTGCGCGTAGTCGCGGTACATGTCGAAGCTGGAGCAGGCCGGCGAGAGCACCACCGCGTCCCCGCTCTCGGCCAGGCCCGCGGCGAGCTGAACGGCCTCGTCCATATCGGCCGCCATTTCGACGGGCACCACCCCGGCCAGCGCCTCGCGGATCTGGGCCGCGGCCTCGCCGATGAGCACCGCGGACCGCCCTTGCCGCTTCATGATCTCGGCCAGGGGCGCGTACGAGCCGCCCTTGTGCTTGCCGCCGGCGATGAGCACCACCTTGCGCGGAAAGCCGTCGAGCGCCGCAACCACGGCGCCCACGTTGGTGCCCTTGGAATCGTCGTAGAACTCGATGTCGTTGAAGTCGCCGACCAGCTCCATGCGGTGCGGGAGCGGCCGGAAGGCGACCAGGGCGGAGCGCGCCTCGGAAGGCAAGGCGCCGAGGAGGCGGGCCGCGACGAGGGCGGCCAGGGCGTTTTCATGGTTGTGGCGCCCGACCAGGCCGGGCAACTGCGCGGGGTAGTACTCGACGGGACCCCCGGGCAGGCGCACGCACAGCGAATCGCCGTCGACCCAGCCACCGACGCCCAGCGCCTGGTGCGTGGAGATGAGAACGCACCGGCTGTGGATCTTGCGCGCGGCAGTTTCGACGTTGGGATCGTCGATGTTGATGACCGCGAAGTCCGACGCCGTTTGCGCGGCGAAGATGCGCTGCTTGGCATCGATGTAGCTGTCGAGATCGGGGTAGCGGTCGAAATGGTCGGGCGTGATGTTGAGCAGCACCGCGACCTGCGGCCGGAAGGTGCGCACGGTCTCGAGCTGGAAGCTCGAAACCTCGACCACGGCCGTCCCACCCTCGCGGCCGGCCGGGGTGCCCACCGCCTCGGCCAGCGGCGTGCCCAGGTTGCCGCCCACGAAGGTCGGCCGGCCGTTGGCGCCGAGGATGGCGCCGCACAGCGTGGTGGTCGTCGACTTGCCGTTGGTGCCGGTGATGCCCACCACGGTCGATTCGATGAACCACGAGGCCAGCTCGATCTCGCCCGTCACGAACGCGCCCCGTTCGGCCGCGGCTGCGATGGGCGGCAGAGGCGGCACCCCCGGCGAGACCACGATCATGTCCTGGCCCTCGAAAAGCGCGGCCGGGTGGCCGCCCAGCTCGCGTTGCATCGAAGGGGGCAGCAGGGCCAGCTCGGATTCGAGGGCAGCCGCCGGCTTCGCGTCGTTGACCGTCACCCGCGCGCCTTTGCCTGCGCACAAGCGCGCCGCCGCGATGCCGGACCGCCCGAGGCCGACGACGAGGACGCGTTTGCCCGCCAATTTGCGCTGGGATAACTGCATCAGCGAACCTTCAAAGTCAGAAGCAACCCTACGATGGCGCAGAAAAATGAAACGATCCAGAAACGCACCACAATGCGGGATTCCGGCCAGCCCTTCTTCTCGAAGTGATGGTGGATGGGCGCCATGAGGAAGATGCGCCGCTTGGTCGCCTTGTAGTACCCGACCTGGATGATGTCGGACAGCGCCTCGACGACGAAGATGCCGCCGATGATGGGCAACGACAGCTCGGTCTTGGTGGCCAGCGCCACGAAGCCGATGGCGCCGCCTAAGGCCAGCGCACCGACATCGCCCATGAAGACCTGCGCCGGGTGCGTGTTGTACCAGAGGAAGCCGATGCCCGCGCCGACGATGGCGCCACAGAACACGACCAGCTCACCCGCGCCCACGACGTGCGCCATGCCGAGGTAGTGCGCGATGTTGAAGCCGGCCAGGGTCTGGCCGGCGGCGTAGCAGAGCAGCATGTAGGTGAAGGCCGCGACGATGACCGGACCGATGGCCAGGCCGTCGAGCCCGTCGGTCAAATTGACCGCATTGGAACAGCCCACCACCACGACGACCAGGCCGACCAGGGAGTAGATGAGCAGCGGGACATGGATGGGGTGATGCTCGAAGTTGAGCAGGGGCAAGGCGAGGCGATCGGCGATCCCGGGCTGGAGACCACCGCCGTAGAAGAGCCAGACCACGGCCACCGCGCCGACCAGGAACTGCACGACCAGCTTGAGCTTGCCGGGCACGCCGCGCTTGTTCTTCTTGGCGATCTTGAGGTAGTCGTCGACGAAACCCAGGGCGCCGTACCCGACCGTGACGAAGAGCGCCGGCCACACCAAGGGACTCGTGAGGTCGCACCACAGCACGGTGCCGGTGACCAGCGCCATGATGATGAGAGCGCCGCCCATGGTCGGCGTGCCCTGCTTGCTGGCATGGCCCGCCGGCCCGTCCTCACGGATGACCTCGCCGAGCTGCCGCGCCCGCGCCCGGCGAATGAACCAGGGCGCCACCAGGAAGGTGATGGAGAGCGACGTCAGCGTCGCGAGCATGGCGCGGGTCGAGACGTAGCGGAAGACGTTGAAGGCCCCCACCTCGCCGCGCAGCATTTGAAACAGGTGAAAGAGCATGGGTCAGGTTCCAAGCTTCTTGCCAAGCGCCTCGAGGGCGCGTTCCAGTCGCATTCCGCGCGACGCCTTCACCAGCACCCAGTCCCCAGGTTTCGACCATTCGGCCACCGCGCTGGCGGCGAGCTCCGGATCCAGGCTCGCCAGCACGCGGTTGCGCGGCAGCCCCGCCGCCCTCGCTCCACTTGCCAGCTTTGCCGCCAGCTCGCCGACCGCGGCCAGCCCCGCGTAGCCCAGCCGCGCCACCTCCGCGCCGATCGCCTCGTGCGCCGCGGCCGCCTCGGGACCGAGCTCGAGCATGTCGCCCAGGAGGGCGAAGGCCCGGCAGGATGAGCCGGCCGAGCTCGCCACCGCGCGCAACGCGGCCAACATCGACGTGGGGTTGGCGTTGTAGCAGTCGTCCATCACCTTGCGACCGGCGAGGGTATGCACGCGCGAGCGGTGCGGAGGCAGGACAGCGCCTTCGAGTGCCTTGGCGGCCTCTGCGAGCGGCAGGGAGAGAGCCCGCACCACCGCCAAGGCCGCGGCCGCGTTGGAGGCGTTGTGCTCCCCCGCGAGCGGAAGGCGCAGCACGATGGGCGTCGTACCCACGGCCAGCCGGATGACCGATCCATTCGGTCCCGAGGGGATGAAGTCGAGCACGCGCACGGCCACGCGCAGGCCCGCTGGCTCTTGTCCGCAGAGCGCGAAGCGTAGCTTGCGCGCCTCGGGCAGGTGGCTGGCTTCTCGTTCGAGGCGCGCGTCGCCGGCCGGCAGCACGGCCACACCGCGCGCGGCCAGGCCGTGAAAGATTTCGCCTTTGGCGCACGCCACCTGGTCGATGGAGCCCAGGCGCTCGAGGTGCGCCCCAGCCACGTTGGTCACCACGCCGACGTGGGGCTTGGCGATGGCGGCGAGGTGCGCGATCTCGCCGCGCGCCCGCATGGCCATCTCGAGCACCCAGAAATCTTCCTCCTCGGTCGATCCCAGCACGGTGAGTGGCAGGCCGACGTCGGTGTTGAGATTGCCCTGCGTGCGCAGGACCAGGCCCGACGCCGAGAGCGCCGCGGCGATGAGCTCCTTGGTCGTGGTCTTGCCGTTGGAGCCAGTGACGCCGACGACGCGGCCGGAAAAGCGGGCCCGCACCGCGGCCGCCAGCTCGCCGAGCGCGCGCCGGGGATCGGGGACGGCGATCACGGGAACGCCGGCGCAGTCGCGCGGCAAGCCCCGCTCGCCGGCCACGACCAGCGCGGCGGCGCCCGCCCGGGCCGCTCCTGCGCAGAAATCGAATCCGTCCACGCGCTCGCCGGGCAAGGCAAAGAAGAGGCGGCCGGGCTTCACCTCGCGACTGTCAGTCGCCGCGCCGGTGAAGGTCGCGCCCGTGCGCGGCGGCAAGACGAGCATCGTGCCGCCCATGGCGGCGCAGGCCCAGGAGAGCGGTCTCGGCTTGGGCGTCCGTTCGGCCGCCTGGCTCATACTCCCCTCCTCGCCGCGAAGGCCGCGGCCGCGACCTCGCGGTCATCGAAGTGCGTCTTCTGCGTACCGATGATCTGATAGTCCTCGTGTCCCTTGCCCGC
>PNBO01000278.1 GCA_003136095.1 Myxococcales bacterium | reverse complement strand
ACGCTGTACCGCAAGCTCAAGAGCTACGGTCTCATCGGCAAGAAGCGCGCAGTTCCGAGCTGACCCACGCGCGGAAGAGGCCACCGCGTGCTCGCCGGGGGCACGCGCAAGGCTGGCCTCCACGCGTGCTCGTCTACCGGGCGGATCAACCCGCGGGCACTAGAAGATGGTCTGCAGCGCGAAGCTTACCGTCTGATCGAAGCCCACGGGTGAGAAGCCGAATCCGGCGAATAGATCCAGCGCGAACGTCTCGAACAGCAGAAAGTGCACGCTGGGGCCAAAGGCGTCGACGACCGCGGCCCGATGGAGCGGCAGGCTGCGATCCATGAAGAGCGAGGCATCGTGGAATACGCCTACCGCGAACCAATCGCGCCACAGGTGCAGGCGGTAGGCGGTTTCCAGTTGTCCCGCTTGGCGAACCCAGTACCGGTTGCCGAAAAACACGCGCTGGTAGTCGCCGCCAAGCTGCATCTCGTCCCAGAAGCGCACGTCGCCCGCCAGCTCGAAACCCCGGCCGCGGAGGATGAACTGGTGCCTTCCCACCCTTATCACCGCCTGGCCCGAAAGCGTGGTGACGAGAAGCCACTTCTGTATGTTCGACGTAGCGCCGTCGAGTTGCAGGTGCACCCAGGGCCGTTGGTCGCGTTGCAGGACCGCAGCGCGCGGGTCCAGGTTGGCCACCAAGCGGATCAGAGCCCGTGTCGATTTCAGGTCGCCCAGCGGTGGGCTGGCCGTCGTACCGTCCGACACGCGCTCGACCTGAAAGATGCTCACCACGTCGGCACCCGCGCCGAGCGATACTTCCAGGAACGGTCGCAGGAATACCAGCGCGGGCAGGGTAGTGCTGCGCAAGAGGTCGTAGGTCTTGATGGCCAGGTCCGCGCGGTCGTAGAGAGACAGGTAGAGCGACGTCTCGAGTCGCAGCGCCAGCCGCCCTTGCATTCGGCGAGGCAGACGGTACGCGGCGTCGAACCCGCCGTGCACCCATCGTAGGCGTGGCTCCTCTTCCGCCAGGTATTGCCGATAGGGGAAGGCGAACTCGACCCTGGTGAACAGCCGGTCGTCGTCGAGCAGCAAACCCGCGTAGTGGTAGGACACCGCGGGCACGACGCCCCAGGTGGCGCTGAGCGAGACGTCGAGCGACCAGCCCAGGAATTCGCGCGACACCACGTAGATCTGCAGGAGTCGATCGGGGACCATGGGACCGAAGGGCGTGATCTGAGATTCACCAAGGTCACTGACCCGGTACCAGATGTTGACCAGGCCGTACTTTTTTTTCAGCTCCTCCAGGGCGTGTTCCACGGTCGGCTTGTGGAACACGTTGCCCGGCAAATTCAGGCTCAAGCGAAAAAGCGCCGCGCCCACGCCACCGACCCCGAAGAACGACACGCGCATGTGGCCCGGATCGACGTAGATCCAGACCAGATCTTCCTCTTCCAGGCTGAACCACGCGCGTGCGTAGTGGTAGCCGACCGCCTGGTATGCATACACGATGCGGCGGCAGGCTGCCGCGGCCCATTTGGCCGGGTTGGCGTCAGCGGCCGGGGCTGGCCCCATTGCCTCGTGCACGACCTCGCTGGGCAGGATCGATCCGGTGACCTGGACATGAACAATCGACGTTACTTTTGCGGCATCGCCAACCACCCCGCCGTCGGGAAGCGCGCCGCTCTTCTGCACCTCAACATCCGACGCCGCTCTTGCCGCACCGCCAACCACCCCACCGTCGGGGAGCGAGCCGCTCTTCTGCACCTCAACATCCGACGCTCCCCGGGATGCGGCGGGAAAGAAGAGCACCAGCCACGCCAGCACCAGACCCGCGCCCAGACCCTGCCTTCCGCGCGCCAGTCTACCTAGTTCCTTAGGCAGGGAATTCCTTGAAGTCGTTGGTGCCGCCGTGGACCACGCTCTCGGCCTCGCTCCGGGCAGGGTTCTCCGCGGGCGAGGCGGCGACGAGGGCGCGGTCGCGGGCGCCGTGGAAATACTCGGGCCTCGGTTTGGCTGCGCGGTGCGGTTTGCCGACCGACCGATCGCTCGTTTCCCGGGCGTAGATGCCGCGAGCTGTTTCCAAGGCCCTACGCCCTGGCGCGTGGACAATCAAATCGGCCACGCTGACGACGCCATCGAGATGACCGCCCTCGTCGAGCACGAGCAGCCGGGATACACCCGCCTTGGTCATGAGCTCGCCAACGCGATCCACTGCCCAATCAGGCCCTGCGGATTGCACGGGAGCCGACATCACATCCTCCACTACGGTCTGGGCCGCGAGACGATCCTTTCCAATCACGCGCAGGGCGATGTCCCGATCGGTGATCACGCCGATCGGTTTGCCCTCGGGGCTACAGATCGGCAGCAATCCCAGGTTGTGGAAAGCCATCAGCTTGGCGGCAGCCGCGACGGTTTCGCCAGGGGGGATCCACTGCACGTTATGACTCATGATTTCTTTGCAATGCATGTTTGGTCTCCTATTCAA
Source organism: Myxococcales bacterium (assembly GCA_003136095.1). GTDB lineage: Bacteria > Myxococcota_A > Polyangia > Fen-1088 > Fen-1088 > Fen-1118. The sequence goes on along the minus strand of PNBO01000278.1, from coordinate 4,841 downwards.
TCCCGGCAATAGGCAAGAAGTGGTCCACAGGCGAAAGTGGGCACGCTATCGCCTTCCTCCGTTCGCGGTCGGTTACCTCAATCAAGATGACGTGTTGCCTCATTCACTTTGAGGGAAACAGCGACCATCTGCCGCGCGCTGCCAACCAGCGGCGAAGCCGTGTCATCTGTCGCGAAAACGCGCTCGTTTCTGGGTTGTCATGCTCGCACAGCCACCGCAAGGTCCCACCGGCCCCCTTCTTGCGACAAGGGGCAGAGAAATGCACGGGCCACCCAATCTAGAAACGATCCTGAGGACAGGCCAGATCCTGGGGGCCCAGTATCGCGTCGATGGGCTCATCGCGAAGGGTGGGATGGCGGCGGTTTGGGCAGGCGTCAACCAGCACACTGGAAAACGCGTTGCGCTAAAAGTCATCCTTCATTCGTTCGCTTCGAATGGCGGAGCCGCGGAGCTGTTTCGCCGTGAAGCATTGGCCGCGAGCAAGGTCAATCACCCCAACGTAGTCGATATCTTCGACGTCATCGACTACGAAGGCAGCACGTGCATCGTGATGGAATTGCTCGATGGGGAAACCCTGGGCAGCTACTTGGCAAGGAATGGCCCTCTTAGCCTGCAGGCGACGGTGGCTTTGTTGTTGCCGGCCATGCGCGGTGTGGCTGCCGTCAACGCCCAGGGCGTGGTCCACCGGGATTTGAAGCCCGGCAACATCTTTCTCTGCAGCGATCCCGACGGACGCCTGCTAACCACCAAGGTTCTCGACTTTGGCATCTCCGTGATGATGAAACGGGCCGGCGAGACGTCGACCGCGATTGAGCCCCTGGCGATGTTCGGCACGCCAGCCTATATGGCGCCCGAAGCTATCGAGTCTTCCCCCAACATCGACGGGCGCGCGGACGTCTATGGGTTTGGCGTCCTCTTCTTCGAGACGCTAACCGGCAAGCTACCGTTCCCTGGCCCACCGGGAGTAGACCTTCTCAAGCACATCCTGACCGATCCACCTCCCAAGGTGACTTTGTACCGGCCCGATCTGTCGTCCGAGGTCGTGCAGATGATCGATTGTGCTTTGGCCAAGAATGCCAACGACCGTTTTCCCGACATGGAACACCTCATCCGCGCCACAGAGGACCAACTGCAAACGCCGCCGTCGACAGCAAGCGCTCTCCCCCCTATTTCAAGCCTGCCCGTCATCCCGTCTGCTCGGTCAGATTTCGGCGCAGCGGTCCCCATGGCAGGGGCGGGGAACGACAAGGAGCCATCGGCTCGTGCCCACCTCATTGAGACGAGGGTGCTCTATTCGCTGGCGAACGAACCCGTACACGCAACCGATGGGGCGGGCCTCGCCCGCAAAACGCAGCTACCGCCGTCAAACACAATCTCGCGGATGCGACGGAGACGTGTTTCCTTTCCCGATTCCAGGAGCCGCCTCAACCGGCGAGCCGCGATCGACGCCGGACTCGTCGTCTTCTTGATTGTCACGGGATGGGTGGCTGCGCCCGCGTCGTCGAGCGACAGCGGCGTGGGGCAGGGGCAATCTTCGGGCTCATCCGCAATCGAGACCCTGGCGCGTCGGCCGCAGGTGGCACCACTGCCAAGCACACCCAGCCTGGACAGCGAAAGTGCGCCAGCCAATGGTCGACTAGCGCCGAAGCTAGCCCACGAGATGCAACCGATAGACCGGGCGGTCATGGACTCCACGGAACCTTCGCTTCGGAAGGCCGTGCGACATCTTTCCAAGCAAGTTGCCCACGGAGATTCCAAGCCGCGCCAGCCGCCGATGGCTGCTTTTCCAGACCAACCCTCTGCTCCTCGGGCGGGAAGACTCTCTCCATCTGATTTCTGAACATCCTCGCGGCGCTGGAGCTGAATGACGGAAACCAGAGGCACACCCCGCGGTCCCGCGCTGACCCACGTGTCGTCCTGTTGCGCTTATTGCTTGAGGGACTTGAACGCATCCTCGAAGTCGCGCCAGGCGGTCTCGACCCCACCCTTGAAATGGTCCCATTTTTGGCCGTTGGCGGCCCTGAAGGCATTCAGCTTGCTCTGCACCACGGCATGCTTCTCCTTGATGTGATCAATCTGCTTGCGATACTCGATCTTGGCCTCGGCGCCGGTTTCGTCAACCTTGGCCGCCAGCATATCGAGCTTCGTGCCCAACTGTCGGAGTCGTTTTTCGATCCTTCCTACCTCTTGTCCTGTCGTTTCCATGGGGTTCTCCTTTTTTTGTGTTGCCTCGTCGGTTGCATTGCAGCATTCGGGCCATGGAAAACGCACATGAATTCAATCCCTTACATCCATGATTGGCTTGGAACACCGATTTCTTCCATCAAGATGAAGTAGCTTCCGCGAGCTCAAGAGCTAGGTTTGATCGGCAAGAAACACGCGGTCCCCAGTTGGCCCACGAATGCCTAGCTCACGGGCTTTCGGGCCTGCTTACGCAACACGGTTCGAGGTGCGCGTGCCATTCCCAATTCCGGGGGCAGTTCTTCGAAGATGGTCCGGTGGCAGTGCGCCCGCTTGGGATCGACCTCGCGCTCGAGGTAGAGATTCAGGTCGGCGATGATGCGATCGTTGTCCAGCAACGTGTTGTCGACGTCGAAAGAAAGACGACCTTCACCCGACCCGCGGGCTTGCCCGGGACTTTCATGCGCCCGCCCTCCAGGCGTGCCCCGCGCGCGCGAGTAGGTCGTCAGCCGCCTTGGGTCCCCACGTGCCCGCGGCATAATTGGGAAAACCGCGGGGCGTAGAATCTGCCCAAGCCTCCAAGACCGGCATCAAAACCTGCCACGCCGCCTCGATTTGGTCGGCGCGCATGAACAAGGTGGCATCGTTGTTCATGACATCCCAAAGCAGCGTCTCGTAGGCGTCCGGCGTCGGGATGGCAAAACCCTCCTGATACGTGAACCGCATCTCCACCGGCCGCAACAACATCTTCGGGCCAGGGTACTTGGCTTGGAAGCTCATCACGATGCCTTCCTCGGGCTGGATGGAGAGGACGAGTCGAGATGGATGCCAATCGCGGCTCGACTCGGCTGGGAATGACCGATGCGGCACCGTGCGAAATTGAATGATCACTTCCGATAGTTGCCGAGGCAGTCGTTTGCCCGTGCGGAGGTAGAACGGGACGCCTTGCCAGCGCCAGTTGTCCACGAAGAGCTTCAGGGCCGCGAAGGTCTCGGTGGTTGAGTGAGGTGATACGTCGTCCTCCTGGCGGTACGCGCGCACCGACTTGCCATGCAGCTTGCCCCGACCATATTGTCCGCGGACCGCGAATTGCTCGATGCCGGTCGGCGCGATGGGCCGTAGGGCGTGGAGTACGTCGACCTTCTTGTTGCGGATCTCGTCGGCGTCGAAGGAGACCATGGGCTCCATGGCCACGAGACAAAGGAGTTGCATCAGGTGATTCTGTGCCATGTCGCGCAGGGCGCCTGCGCGCTCGTAGTAGTTGCCACGATGCCCAACCCCGACCTCCTCGGCCACGGTGATGGTCACGCAATCCACGTAGCGTCGGTTCCAAATCGGCTCGAAGAGTGGATTGGCGAAGCGGAAGGCCAGGATGTTCTGCACCGTCTCCTTGCCCAGGTAGTGGTCGATGCGAAAGATCTGCGATTCGTCGAAGCTTTGCCTGAGCGTACGATTCATCTCGCGGGCCGAATCCAGGTCGTGACCGAGCGGCTTTTCGACGACGATGCGATCGCGCGCACGATTGCGATTCAGGCCCGCATCGGCGAGCCGCTTGGGAATGACCCGAACCATCGCGGGTGGCGTTGCCAGGTGGAAGATGCGCGCCGCCTTGACCTTCCACGCCGCGTCCATCTGCGCGCACCTCGCCTCCAGCTTCGCGTAGGTCGCTGGGTCCTTGAAGTCGCCCTGCAGATAGGTCACGCGCCGGGCGAAAGCATCCCAGTCCGTGTTCCTCACTTCCTGGTTTCTCGCGAACTGCTTGACCCCGCCAAGGAAGCGCGCGTGCAAGTCGTCATCGCGAAAGGGAAGTCGATCGACGGCGAGAATCGCGAAGCGCCTAGGCATTCGCCCCGCGAGCTGCAGATCGAACAAAGACGGAATGAGCTTGCGCCAGACCAAATCGCCGGCACCGCCGAAGAGCACGATGATGGTTGGGTCAAGAGCCATGTTGGCCTACCTGCCTTCCCTCTGCATGAGCATGACCACGCCGTTGCCTTCGCCGCGGCGAATGACGGATCCCGACGAGAGCACGTCGCCGGGCGCTTTCTCAGCGTCCTTCGATTCGCCGGCTACTTCGTTGTAGCCGTGCTCCCTACGACGGACGTCGACATCTGCCTGCGCGAGCCCAACCGCTGGGTTCACGTGGAGCGCCGCGAGCGTAGCGGGAACGGAAGCGGCAGCAATATCAGGGGGCTTGGCCTGGCTTGGATTCGAAGACACCGGTTTGCCTGCGGTTCTGGTTGGAGCCATTGGGATGGTTTCAGCCACAGGCAGGTTACAAGTGTGACAAGAATTCGTTCAACGCGGTGACGACCTCGGCTGGAATTTCGTGTCCGCCGTCGAAGGGAAACCATGTCACCACGATTCCGGCGGCCGTCATCTCGTTGCGCATGTGGTCCGCCGTTTCGAAGGACAGGGTTGGATCAGCCCGGCCGTGGGAGATGAAGACGTGCAACCCTTTGCGCCGGGCGTAGTTGGCCTTCCACAGCGTCTCGTCGACAACGGTGCCCGAAAACAGCACCAGCGCACGCAGCGGCTCGTCCGAGACGAACGCGACCTGGGCCGCGACCATGGCCCCCTGCGAGAATCCCCCGAGAATGAAGGGCTGCCCTGCCCGGTTGCCCCACCGGGCGAGCAGCGCGCGCACTGCCTGGGCGGCG
>PNBO01000384.1:283-4469 GCA_003136095.1 Myxococcales bacterium | reverse complement strand
AACACCGCGGGCCACCTGGTGGGGCCCTTCGAGGTCGAGAGCGCCCTGCTCCGGCACCCGGCGGTGGCGGAATCGGCGGCGGTGAGCAAGCCCGATCCGACCTACGGCGAGGTCGTCAAGTCCTTCATCGTCTTGCGTCCCGGCCACGCGGGCACCGACGCGCTCAAGCTCGACATCATGAATTTCGTACGCAAGCATCTTTCGCCGGTGGCCATGCCGCACGCCATCGATTTCGTGGACAAGCTGCCCAAGACCCGCAGCGGCAAGATCCTGCGCCGCATGTTGCGCGCCCAGGAATGGGGCGAGCCGGTGGGCGATCTCTCGTCGCTCGATGACTAGAATAGGCTAGAAAGGCCGAGACCATGGCGGACGACCAACAGCTCGCACGGACGATCCTGGACCACCTCGCACGCGAATACGCGGATGCCTTGCAGGGCACGCCCATCGACGCGGACACGCCACTCATTTCCTCTGGGCTCATCGATTCGCTGTCGATGGTGTCGCTCAAGGTGTTTCTGGATCAGACCTACCGCCTGCGCATCCCCGACGCCGAGGCCAGCGCCGAGGCCTTCGACAGCGTGACCGCCATCGTGCAGTTGCTCCGTCGTCTCGGCGTGAGATAGGTGCTAGAGCACCAAACGGGTTGAACGCGGGCAGTTTCCGGATCTTTCACCACAGAGAACACAGAGGACACAGAGACGGATCGGAGGAAGAAGGGCTCGGATCCGGAAACCCCTTCCCTCCGGACTCTGTGTCCTTCGTGTCCTCTGTGGTTTTGCCTTTCCGGACCTCGGATCTCTGCTGCGCCAGGGATTTCACGGGGGAATCAAACCGTTCGGTGCTCTAAGGCCCCATGCGCTCGGCAAGCGAGCGCGCCTCGGGATCGTAGGGATCGAGTGTGAGGGCCTGACGGAGCCGCTGCACTGCCTGGTCCGGCCGGCCCTGGCCGGCCGCGATTTCGGCCAGCAGGGCCAGGCTGCGCACGTCACGCGGGTCTTGCGCAAGGAGGATGCGCGCCAGGGTCTCGGCGGCCCGCAGTTCCCCGGCGGCGAAATGGGCCCGCGCGCGCAGCTGCGCCGCGGGCCGCGAATCGAGGCTGGCGAGCACGTACTGGGCTTGCTGCGAATGCCCCAACACGACGAGCAAGCGCGCGAGGTGAAGTCGCGCGGCCTCGGCAAGCCCCGTACCAGCGCCGAAACGCGCGGCGAGCTCGCCCAGGATGGAGTCGACGGTCGCGCGCTCGCCGAGAGCCAGGCTGGGACCTTCGCGGAGAAAGAGTACCTCGTACCCGTCGGTGTACGCGAGGTGCCAGTCGGGAGCGCGGTCGAGATGCCAGATGAGACCGAGGTAGCGATCCGGGTACGTCGTGGCCAGCACGACCGCGCGAAACTTCGCGCTGCCGTCGAGCAGGTCGAAGCGCTCTGGATTGTCGAACAGCGCGAGGTAGTCGGCGTATTCCTCCCCCGTGTGGAGGATGAGGCGCGTATCGATGTACGGGTGCAAGGAGGGAACCGCGAAGGAGAGGTATCCACCGTGCTGATCGGCGGCGAACACCGGACCCGCCACGCGCAGCCGGGCCAGGAGGCGCGCGGACTCGACCGGAAAATGGAACGGTGTCGGGCTGCCCGGGGCCGGCTCACGCGTCTGGAGAAGCACGGCAAGCGCCACTTCGCCCCCCAGGAGCGCGAACAGAACGGCGAGCGAGGCGTGCTTGCGTTGGCCGCGGTGCAACAACTCGGCCAGCCGTTGCAGGCCGGGCGCCAGCGCGATGGCGACGAGCGGCGCACCCACCCAGTAGAAGAGGGGCAGGTTTCGGTTGGCCATCAGCGCCAGGGCGAGAAAAGCGACGAGCGCCAGTAGATGGGCGAGGTAAAAACGCGGGCGTAGCAGCGCGATGGCGACCGCCAGCGAGAGGAGCACCCACGGAAGGTGCCAGACCAATTCGGGCGAGGTCCGCGCCAGAATGAAAGGAGGGATGTTCTCCGCAACCGCGGTGCTGAAGACGTTGGCGCGCCCCGGTGTGATACGGGCGAGCAGGCGCAAGGGCAGCAAAACCGCATCGAAGCCGTAGGGTGTGACAAACGAGGCCAGCCCGCACAGGGCAAGCAGGAGCACGAGTGGACGAACCGAGGATGGCTCCTCGCGGGCGAAGGGCCAGCGGCGAAAGCCGCGCGACGACAGCCACGCGGACGCGAGATACATGGCCACCAGCGCGGGTCCGAGCGGGGCGAGGCCCTGGCAGTTGCACCACACGGCTTGCAGGAGCGGCAGCAACACCCACGGCCACCGCGTCCGGATCGTGCCCGTGCGAACCCGTTCCAGCATGAGGAGAAAGAGGGCGAGGAAGACCAGCGTGAGGAGCACCGGGCGCATGGGCACGAGGTGCCGATCGAGGAGCAGCCCGCCCACGAGCGCGACCGCCACGAAGCTGCGGCCGCTCGCGCCGCCCGAACGCTCGGCCACCCACGTCAGAATCATGGCCCCGCCCGCAACGAGCAGGGCCTTCGCCAGGGCCAGCCCGACCAAACCGAAGGCCGCGTAGACGGCATAGGCGCCAAGCTGGAAGAGCCAGTGCACGTCGATCCAGGGCCGGCCCGCGGCGCTCACCGTGAACGGATCGGCATGCAGTAGCGCCCCCCGGTGCGCGATCTCACGCCCGGCGGCCAGGTGCCAGAAGATGTCCCCGTCGGAAATCGGGCCGAGCGAGACGACAAAAGCGGCCACGGCCACCGCCGCGAAGACGAGCAACCTCGGCGCCGATGACCACCCGCTCTCGGCCGCCCGCGCGCAAGCAAGGGGGGCCGGGCTGGCGGACATGCAGGGAATCTACCAGATGGCGAGCGCGCCTATTGCCACGGGAACCAGTTGTTGGTCTGCATGAGCGAAATCAGGCGCGCCGCCCAATCCTTGTGCCCTTGCATGTCGAAGTGGTGGTCGTCCTGCATTTCGAGACTGTCCGTCGGCACGAGCACCAGTTTCGAGATCAGGCCCGGAAGCTGATGGATGAGCGGAATCATGGTCTGCCCAATGGTCCCGGTCGGAAGGAAGGTGCCTGTCGCCCCCATCTCATAGTCGCAGAAGAGGACCGGCAGGTTCGGCTCTCCCAGGTCGGCACGCATGTCGGAAACGATCTGCGCGATGCGCGTGGGGAAGCCGGGAACCTGGTCGGACGCCAGGTGCTCGCCGTCGGTGAGGCCCAGCATGATGACGATGGCCCCAAAGGTCACGTTGCCCTTGAGCTGCCCGGCCCAGCCCATGAAGATGGGGTAGTAGACGCCCGACTTCTGGTAGTCCACGCTGGTCTTCGAGCCGATCCCGTAGCCAATCGAGATGAATTGCACGTCGCTGCCCGACGCGACGGCGCCGCGGGCCGAGTGGAGGATCGCCATACCGGGCCCCGCATAGGTGTCCGTGCCCTCCGGAGCCGTCGGCTCCTTGGCGAGGGCAAAGCTACCCTTGTAGCTCCACAGTCCGTCCTCGGTATTGTAGAAGTACGACTTGAGACTGGTGGGCACCGTGGCCTGACCGCGCATGTTGGAATGCCCGAAGTGAATGAAGACGACGGCCTTCTCCTTGGGCACGAACTTCCCATTGATGGTGACGCCCGCGCCATTCGAGCCGCCACTGCCGGTGCCGCCGCTCCCCGNNGTCTGCCCGCCGCTGCCCGCCGTCTGCCCGCCGCTGCTCGTGGTTTGCCCACCACCCCCCGCCGTCCGTCCGCCGCTGCCCATCGTCTGCCCGCCGCTGCCCGTCGTTTGCCCGCCGCTGTCCGTCGTTTGCCCGCCGCTGCCCGTCGGCTGGCCGCCGCTCCCCGTCGGCTGGCCGCCGCTCCCCGGCTGGCCACCGCTCCCCGCCGGCCGGCCGCCGCTCCCGAGGCTGCCTGGATGCGCCTTCAACCCGCAAGCGACAACGAGCAGCAGGGGAAACGCAATCACCCACGCATAGGTCGAACGCCTGGCGAATCCTTGCCGCGAAACTGGTGAGTCCATCATTACGTCCCTCATGTTTCGTGTCCTATGCGGCATAGACATCCGCATCAAGTTTGTGCCTGCGACACTCTCGATTTCGTCAATTCTTGGCTAATCCAATCGTCACCGTCAAAACGGCGACGCGGCAATCCCCAGGGACACCGTCCAGGGAAAAAATCCCCAGGGAGAGCGCGGCAGTCCGCTCTCGTCCGTCTTGA
>PNBO01000384.1:0-131 GCA_003136095.1 Myxococcales bacterium | reverse complement strand
TGATCCAGGCTGAGGGTGGCGGTGGGCCGGCCGAAGCCGATCTGTTGGCTTTGGTTGAGCAGCGTGGTGCCAATCTTCTCATCGTAGGTTCCCGTCGGCAGCCCCACGATACCGGTCAGCGCCAGGGCATT
>PNBO01000169.1:6293-8686 GCA_003136095.1 Myxococcales bacterium | reverse complement strand
GTCCGCGCGCCGAAGCCGAGCGCCGCCCTCCCGAATCTCGCGTTCGGCTGCCCCAAGCCCCTACAGCTTCAGCTCAATGGCGGCGCCATCGTAGCGGATGCGCTTGTCCGCTTTGGGGGCAAACGAGAAGCCGACCGGCTTCGCCTTCGATACCAGGACGACCTCGAACGTGCGCGCTTGCTGCATGCCTGGGTAGGAGCCCTCCCGCTTGCCGATGGTGAGCGTGGAAGCGGCGTCGTTCCAGCGGAGCGGGATGCGCGCGGAGGCTCCCTTCTCGTAGCCGTACGTGAGGCCGTCGTCCTCGTACAGCGTGAACGCACCATCCGCTCCCGCGTAGACCCAGAGCACGATTGGGTCGGCAGGCTTTTCGTCCGTGTACGCGATCTCGGGCCCGGTCGGAACGATGGAGCCGGCCTTCACGTGGATGGGCATGGAGTCGTACGGCGCGGCCACCTCAATGGTCTGTCCGCCCATGATGTTCGTACCCGTCCAGAAGTCGTACCAACTGGCTGCGCTCGGCAGGTAGACATCTCGACCGCGAGCCTTGTACGTGGTTACCGGGCTCACGAGGAACGCGGGCCCGAAGAGGTACTCATCGGTCGTGTCCCGCGCCTTTGCGTCGGCGCGGAAGTCCATGACGAGCGGCCGCATGATGGTTCCGCCCGCGTGCGTGACGGCGCCCGCGAGCGAGTAGACATAGGGAAGGAGACGATAGCGAATCCGGTCGAACTTCAGCTCGGCCTGGTAGGCGGGGTGCTTTTCGCCGCCGAGCTCCCACATTTCTCGCTTCGGCGCCTCGCCGTGCACGCGCAGCAACGGGACGAAGGTGCCGAACTGGAACCAGCGGACGTTCAGCTCGCGCCATTCCTCGGTGTCCTCCGCGGTGGGGTGCTTCGCCGAGAAGCGCGCCGGGACGGAGAAGCCGCCGATGTCCATGCTCCAATAGGGGATGCCCGAGACCGACAACCCAAGCCCAGCCGGAATCTGCAGCCGCAGCGCCGTCCAGGTCGAGGTGATGTCCCCCGACCAGACGGCCGCGGCGTAGTGTTGCTGTCCCGCGAACGCCGAGCGGGTCAAGATGAAGACGCGCTGGTCGGGCGCCACGAACCGTTGCCCCTCGTAGACCGTCTTGCTGTTCACCAGCGAGTACGCATTGAGCATGCGCGAACCGGAGCCGAGCGCCGTCGGGTGCATGTGGGTTCGCTGTCCGTCGAGCGTGGGCGTCGGCAAGAGGTCCGGCTCCGGCGCGTCCAGCCACCAGGCATCCATCTGCTTGCGAAATAGAGACCGTTCCATCTGCGACCAGAAGAGCTTGCCCGCCTCGGGATTGAACGCGTCATAGAACGTGTACGGATAGCCGCCCTTGCCGACCCAATCGCGCAACCCTTCGGTCAAGTTGAGCCCGTAGAGGAATCCTTGGGAGCGCATGGCTTCGAAGTTCTTCGTGCCCGGATAGAACTTGCCCCACACCGAGATCATGAGATGGGCGTGCTTTTCATGGATCTTGCGGACCCACCCCTCCGGATCGGGAAAGCGGGCCGCGTCGAACTCGTGCGAGCCCCAGGTGTCTTCTTTCCAGTAGAACCAGTCCTGGACGATGTTGTCGAAGGGAATGCCCCGCGAGCGGAAACCATCCACGACGTCGAGGCTCTGTTTCGCCGTCTCGTAGCGCTGCCGGCTTTGCCACAGCCCCAACGCCCAGCGCGGGATCATCGGCGCCGGCCCGGTGATGCGCCGGTAGCCCGCGACGACCTTGTCCAGCTCGGGGCCATAAACGAAATAGTAGTCGATGCCGTCGCCGACCTCGGACCAGAGTGAGGTGTTTTGGGCAGTCGAACCCGGCGTCTTCCACAAGAGCTGCACCGTCTCCATGTTTTGATCCTTGCTCCACTCGAGCCGGATCTTGGTGCGACGCTTGGCCTCGAGCCTTACCTTCGCCACGTCCTTCCAGGGCAGCCAGCCTTGCCGCCAATGATGGATGACCAGCCGATCATCGATCCAGAGCTTGATGCCGCTGTTCGAGAAGGTCTGGAAGGTGTAGTCGCCGGTGACGTCCGGCTCGACCTCTCCCGCCCAGCGCACGCTGGCGGGGCCTTCGGGCAAGCCGGGATGAATCAGCTGGTTGGGTTTCTTCTCTTTGCTCGAGAGCGCGATGTCGATGCTGCGGTCGACGCGCTCGCCAACCAGGTGCTTGAAATCCGCGCCCTGGTAGAACGAGGCGGTGAGGCCGCCGCGCTTGCCGCTGGCGTCGATGAGGCGCTCGGGCGGGATGGGTGCGAGCTCGCGCAGATCTCCAAAGCGCGTGAAGGACGTGTTGTCCCACAGGATGCCCCAGCCGCGGCTCGAAACCAGGAAGGGAATCACGAGGGTGCCGTTGTGCTGCCAGAGGTCGA
>PNBO01000169.1:165-6286 GCA_003136095.1 Myxococcales bacterium | reverse complement strand
TCGCGGCCATGAGCGTCCGGCCGCCATCCTTCTCCTCGAGCACAGGAGCGCCGGAGGGATCGAAGAACGCCACCCGCCCCGTGGCCAGGTCGATGCGGACCCGAAGCTTCGCCGTGGCGAGAGTCGCCGTGCCCGCACCCTCGGTCACCTCGAACTGCGCGCCATCGCAGCGCTTCGGCTGCGCCGCCAGACTCTTGCGAGCAAAGAAGGCCTGGTTCTTGGCGTACGCGACCCGGATGACGTCGTCTGCGCAGATCTCGAGCTTGAGGAAGCCGTCGCCTACGCGGACGAGAACGCCTTCCGGCACTCGCTGAAGGTTCACGGGCGCCGGAACGGGAGCCGGAACGGCAGCCGGCTGGCTCGGGCAGAGTGGGGCGGCGCATCCGGCGCCAGTGACGAGCAACATGAGGAACTTCGCGATTCGACGCATAATACCTCCTCGAGGGTGCGCGATACTGCCACGACCGAGGTGTGGATGGCTAGCCGAGCTTCCACACGCGCGGCGAATCAAGCGGGATCACTTTGACCAAATCGGAGTGGCTCCACACTCTAACCACTAAATCTGAGATCAGGCCGCGTGCGCCAAGACGACACGTTAACAATAGCCATTTGACAACATACCTAGGTTCCGCGAGCCGCCGCCGCAGTTTAGCACCACGATGTAGATGGCAATTTCACGAGGAGATAGGAAGATGACACGCTTTCGTACGCCGCTCGCTTGTGTAGTGGGGATCGGGTTTCTCGCCGGGGCATGGATGGGCACTGGCTGCCTCTCCACCACCACATCCAACAATGGCAGCGGCGGCTCAAAGGGCGGCAGCGGCGGCAGCGGCGGGGCTGGGGGCAAGGGTGGTAGTGGCGGCAGTGGTGGTAACGCCGGCAGTTCGGGCTCCGGCGGTTCAGCAGGTTTCGGCGGCTCTGGCGGTTCCGGCGGTTCAGCAGGTTCCGGTGGCTCCGGCGGTTCAGGCGGTTCCATGGACACGGGCGGTGCCAGCGGTTCAGGCGGTTCCACGGACACGGGCGGTGCCGGCGGAACTGGCGGCACCACGAGCACGGGAACCGGCTGTCCGGTCATCTGGGATTGGGAAGGCAGTACCGTGGACACCTGGGCGTCAACAGACACCGACGTGACCTTGGCGGTATCCTCGGACCAGAAGTTCACGGGCACGCAGTCACTCAAAGCCACGCTTCCCGCCATGACGAGCACAGCCGGCGATGCCGGCTCCACGGTCAAGACGATTGCCATCACCCCACCCACTACCGCCTCCGCCATGTGGCCGGGCGCGGCGATCACGGCTCACGTATGGGTTCCGGCCGGAACCACCAAGGCCTGGCTGCAGCTGTTCATCCAGTCCAACAACTGGGGCAGCTGGAACAACTCCACGTCCGTGGGTGCTACCGCCGGAGACTGGACCACGCTAACCTTCACCGTGCCTGCGGCCACGGCGATCTTCCCCGGTGGCATCAACCAGTTCGGCGTCCAGTTCGGCGTCAGCGGTGGCGACTCGTTCGCGGGTGGTGACATCTACATCGACTCCATCACGGTCTGCGGGGGAACCCAGGCTTGCTCGGGCACGGGCACCGGCTCGTTCGACTTCGAGACCGCTTCTTCGACGGATGGTTGGGCTTTCAAGGGCGCTTCCTCCGTCACGGATACCGTTGTCTCCCAGTCCACCGACCAGCACTACGGCGACACCGGTAGCGGTTCACTCAAGGTCGTCATGACCGCACTTCCCCCTGCGGCGTCGTCGAGCAGCTGGACATCCAGGCTCATCGAGCTCGCGAATCCCAAGGCGTATTGCGGCCAGGCCGTCACCTACTATGTGTACGCCGACAACGTCACGGGACTCAGCGTCCAACCCTACGCTTCAGCGAATGGGTGGGCGTGGTTCGCGGGCACGAGCACCACGCTGTCCACCACCAACACCTGGACCGAGGTCAAGTTCACGCTGCCCGCGACCATCAACTTCCTGGGCTTGCAAGCCATGGGATTGCAGCTGAGCAACACCTCCACGGCGGACACCTACACCGGAACCGTGTACATCGACGGGATCGCCTGGTAGCGAGCCCGCAGCCTAGGCTTGGCCCTGCGCGGCCGTACCCGCGGGGCAAATCCGTCAAGCCTCTGCGCATCTGGAACGGTGACCAGACGGATTGGGGACTCAATTTCACATCGGCGCCACGGGTCCTTCGCGTTCGGGTGGGAACATACTAAGCTGACGCGGATAGAGCCATGAATCCCACCCTTCTCATCCTGGCTGCGGGAATGGGCCGCCGCTACGGGGGCCCAAAGCAGATCGATCGCTTCGGGCCGAGCGGCGAGACCATCATGGACTACGCCCTCTACGATGCCCTGGCCGCCGGGTTCGCGAAGGTCGTGTTCGTCATCCGCCACGATTTCGAATCCGACTTCCGCGCGGTGGTGGGCGGCAAGTACGAGAACCGCGTGTCCGTCGACTACGTATTCCAGGAGCTCGACGATCTCCCCCCGGGGTTCACCGTACCCTCGGGGCGCACCAAGCCCTGGGGCACGGCCCACGCCATCTGGTGCGCCCGCCGGTGTGTGCAGGAACCCTTCGTCTCGATCAACGCCGACGACTACTACGGAAAGAGCGCCTTCGGGGCGGTGGCCCAGCACCTGATGCGGCCAGCGGTTGAAAATCCCGAGCGCCTGCCGGAGTATTGCATGGTGGGCTACCCGGTCCTGCAGACACTCTCCGAGCACGGGGCCGTGGCTCGCGCCATCTGCGAGGTTGACGAGGAGGGGTTTCTCAAGGTCCTGGTCGAGCGCACGCACGTGGAAAGGTCGGGAGACACCGGCAGGTACGTGGCGGAGGCCGGGAAAGTGTGCGTTCTGCAAGGGGACGAGGTGGTTTCCATGAACATGTGGGGGTTCTCTCCCGCGGTCTTCGACCAGCTCGAGCGCCATCTCACCAGGTTTCTCGAGGTCCAAACCCGGACCCGGGACAATTCCGAATGCGTGATCCCCGTGGCTCTCAACGAGATCCTCGAGGAGAAAGCCGCGCGAGTGCGCGTCCTGCCGACCTCCGATGCCTGGTTCGGCGTGACGCACGCGAAGGACAGGCTCGGGGCGATCGAGAGCATCCGCGAAATGGTGAAGCGCGGCGAATACCCCTCCCCCATCTGGAGTTGTGGCTGAGATGACTTCCGCAGTGCCGATGGCCCGCGAAGCTGTCTTTGCCGCCTTCCGGAAGACCGCCAATCAGGCCCCCGAAGCCGCGGTGTATGCCCCCGGCCGCGTGAACCTCATCGGCGAGCACACCGACTACAACGAGGGCTTCGTCCTGCCCGCCGCTGTCGACCGGGGCGTGGCCTTGGCCGCGCGCCGGGTTGCCGGCGATACCTTCACCCTTCACGCTGTCGACCTGGGGGACAGCTGCACCTTTCCCCGTGGTTCCCTGCAACGGGACCCCAAACATCCCTGGGCGGACTACTTCAAAGGCGTGGTATGGGCTCTCTCCAACCGCGGGATCAACATCCCGGCGTGCGAGGCCGCCATCACCGGCGACATCCCCCAGGGTGCTGGATTGAGCTCCTCGGCGGCCTATGAGGTGGCGACCGTCCTCCTCTTGCGCACCCTGGACGGCTTCGAATTGTCGTCCCTCGAGGTCGCGCAGCTGGCACGGCAGGCCGAGAACGGGTTCGTGGGGGTTGCGTGCGGGATCATGGACCAGATGGCCTCCACGTTCGGGGAGAAGGGCCGGGCCCTCCTCCTCGACTGCCGGTCCCTGGCGCGCGAAACGGTGGCTCTCCCCCTGGGACTCAAGATCGTGGTGGCGGGCAGCGGGGTACGCCATTCCCTCGCCTCCTCGGAGTACAACCAGCGCCGGGCGGAATGCGAGGAGGGCGTGCGGATCTTGTCCGCGTCCCTGCCGACCGTGCATGCCCTGCGCGATGTGATGCCGGAGGATCTCGCGCGCTTCCTCCCGGCGCTTCCACCTGTCGTCGCAAGGCGATGCCGTCATGTCGTTTCCGAGAATGCGAGAGTGGGGCAAGCCGTGACAGCCATGCGTTCGGGCGATACCGACCGGCTCAAGACCCTCATGGCGGCATCCCACGCGAGCCTGCGGGACGACTACGAGGTGAGCTGCCCGGAGCTCGACATCCTGGTGGAGCTGGCCTTGGCCTTGCCGTACTGCCACGGCGCCCGGCTCACCGGCGCGGGCTTCGGGGGCAGCACCGTGAACCTGGTGGAGGCCGACGCCATCGAGCCT
Source organism: Myxococcales bacterium (assembly GCA_003136095.1). Classification (GTDB taxonomy): domain Bacteria; phylum Myxococcota_A; class Polyangia; order Fen-1088; family Fen-1088; genus Fen-1118. The sequence continues at coordinate 2,051 of PNBO01000169.1, read as the reverse complement.
TTTTCCGAGACCATCGTGTCGGGATATCGGCAGCGTTCCGGCCGCGTGGCGGAGATCCACGTCTTCGAACCCAGCGCCGGCGCCCGCGTGCTCGCGCCTGGCTAGCGCGCGAGGCTCTTCAGGGTTTGCAGCAGATCGGGAGTCGCGGCGTAGGGATCGTGGCGGGAGATCTCGCCGCCGGTGTCCCAGAGCACCGGCACCAGCTTCCTGGAAATGGAGGCATTGGCCACGGCCGACATCCAGCGGACACGGGATGCCGGTTCCTTGGAGGCAACCACGCCGAACTCTCCGAGGAAGGCCGGAATGTCGTTGCGGGTGCAGAAGTCCTTCATCATGTCGAAGAGCTTATCGAGTTGCTTGACGTCGTCGTCGCTGCCCCAGGTCTTCATCATCTTGCCCCAATCCGCGTCCTCGGTCAGGCCGCAGAACTGGTAAGGCGTGTAGTAGTGCACCGAGATGAACAGCCGGCCGGGAATGGTGTCCTTGGGCAGCTGGTATCCGGCGCTGCAGGTCTTGGTGATGTCGGTGCTGTACCCGACGACGATGAGTAAGCGCTTCGTGTTGTTGCCCCCGGCCTTGCGTACGGTGTCGATGAAGAGCTGGTTGACGCGGGTGAGGGTCGCGTAGGCCTTTTGGGTCGAGCCGGCATTGGTGAAGTTGGTTTCCTCGTTGAGCCCCTCGAAGACGAGCTTTTCGTTCTTGCCGGCGAAGAAGGTCGCGATCTGTTCCCAGTACGAGCGGAACTTCTTCTCCGCCTCGGGGCTGAAGGTGGCGTAGGTGGTCGGGAACTTGTCCTTGGCCCCCGAGTCGATCCAGCCCCCGTCCCAGTGGATGTTGAGGACACAGAACATGCCGGCTCCGGTGATCCAGTTGACCACCTCACTGACCCGGCGGAGCTTGTCGGGCTGGATGCGTCCGTCCTCGGCATAGGTGTCCCACGCCACCGGCAGGCGGACGGTCTTGAACCCGAGGCGAGCCAGGCTCTCGACATAGCCCTTGGTGATGGGGGGATTGCCCCAGCCGGTTTCCCAGGTGGTGGTGTTCTCCAGGGTGTTGCCGATGTTGATGCCGGGGCTCATCTGGGCAGCCGCGGCCCAGGCATCGATCTCCGTCATTTTCTCCAGGCTGGGAGGTGTCGCTTTTCCGAAGCCATCACCCGCCGAGGCCAGGCCGCCCGACGGCCGAGGCGGCGGCCTGAGGCAGCCCGATGCCGAGACGACGCAGATGAGGGTGGTCAGAAATAGTGCGCGACGCGATCTACCCATGGTGGTCCTTTCCTACTGACGCGTTGGCGTAGCCGGGCTTTGCCCGGCGGAGCCAGAGCGCGGGAGGGCATGGGAACACTCTCAGGGTTCCCATCTACAATCGTCCGCCGACCGTAATCTCGGTGACGGCGGGGCTGCGGTTGGCGGCGCGGATCTCGAAGCGTACGTAGCGCGCGGGCGTGGGGCCAAAGGTGGCGACCTTCATTCTGCCGTCGGCGGCCCAGGTGCCCGCGGTGGCCTCGCCGAAGTTGTTGCCGTCGGTGCTGGTGAGCACCCGGTATGACGTGACGTTGCCATCTTTGCCGCTCTTTTCACGGTGGTAGCGCGGCACACAGCCGAGCCATCCGACATCGGGCTGCACCCGGCCGAGATCCAGGGTGATCGACTGCGGCAGCGCGGCTTTGGGCTCCCACATGCTGATGAACTCCGTGTCGTTCTTGCCGTCGATCGCGGCGTTCGCGTCCCCGCTGCTGGCCGTGGCCGAAACCGGGGTGTACGGGTGCTCGTTCTGCGGGCCCTGGGCGGGCAGCGGCGGACGCGCGCGATTCGGGCTCCAGGCCGCGCCCACGCTTCGCAGCAGCGTGACGATAGTGGCATCCAGGATGCCGTCGCGGTTGGGGG
>PNBO01000169.1:0-123 GCA_003136095.1 Myxococcales bacterium | reverse complement strand
GTCCCAGGGGTCGGCCAGGTGCGCGTGATCGGTCAGCAGGCAGCTCGGTTGCAGCGATTTCACCAAGCCGCGGATCTCCTGGTACGCGACGGCGTTGTGGCCCATCTGCCAGGACCAGCCGTC
>PNBO01000124.1:238-9759 GCA_003136095.1 Myxococcales bacterium | reverse complement strand
CGCACCACCGCGGCGGCCATCGCCTTGAGCTTGGCCTTGTCGGTCCGGCCGAGCTTGGTGTGCGCCGAGGGCGGCCCCGAGAGGAATTCCTGGCCAAAGAGAATGTCGGAGAAAGGCGCGGTGTCGGCGATGTAGGCCACCTGCGCGCCGTCCGCGGCGATCGCGTAGGCGGTGGCGACGTGCGGGTGGTTGAGCCGCGTCGTGGCGACCTGCACGTCCTCGATTTCGAACTTGACGCCGTCGTGCAACTCGCGAAAGGCGACGGCCGCGCGCGTCCGATCGAAGGAAACGGGGAAGAAGGGGGCGTCGGCCTGCGCGGCGAACACGCTGCGCAGATTCTGGTCGTCGCGCTGGCGAGCGTAGACGAAGAGGTGGTTGCCTTCGCGGTAGAAGGGAGCGAAGAACGGCAAGCCCTGGATGTGATCCCAGTGGGTGTGGCTGACCAGGATGTGGGCCCGCCCCTGGCCGGACTCGAACTCGGTGCGCATCAGCTCCTTGCCCAGCCGGCGGATCCCGGTGCCGCCGTCGATGATGATGCGCGTGCCGGCCGCCGAGGTTATCTCGACACACGAGGTGTTCCCCCCGTAGCGCTCGGTGCTGGCGCCAGGAACGGGAAGCGAGCCGCGAACACCCCAGAAACGGACTCTCATGGTCGGACGAGTTGGTGCCTTTCGTCGTGGATGGGTTCCATCAGTTTATCACAGCGCCGACGGGCGCGCGTCAACACCGGGCGCGTGGGGAGCCGCCGAGCTTCGCTCGGTGCGAACCATCGCGGGAGGGTATGGCGAGGCCGCGCGCAGCGCGGGGGCGGCAGGGTGGGTGGCAGGTGCCGAGTGCAGAGCTAACCCTCCCAGGGTTCCCATCAATCATTAACCAAGCCCTTGACCAGGGCGAAGTACTCGCTACGCGTGTAGGGCTGGTTCAGGATGTGGAACTCCTTCATCGCCAGCCCCACGCAGCCGAGACAGTAGTTGCAGTCGGTGCAGAACGAGCAGCGCACGAGGTACGCGGAGTGCGTGCACGCCACGGCGTCCTCGCAGTGCGAGCAGTCGTGGCAGCCTGCGCAGCGCACGCAGTGGCCGCTGCCCGTGGTCGCCTCGCAGTCCCGGCAGTGGGTGCAGCGGTAGCAGTTGCGGCAGCCCGTGCAGAACATGCAGTGCATGGAGCCCGTGCAGCCCTCGCTGCGGAAGCTGCCCACATTCTTCTCGCTGGCGCCGAAGTCGCGCAGCAGGTGGGCGTACTCGGCCTCGAACTCGGAACGATTCATCGAGGCCGGACTATACCGGAAGACGCGTCCGGCGGCGTCGCCGCGAGTCGTGCTTGCAGGCCTGCATTCGCTCCCTATAATCGCGCCTTCCATGCCCGAACCAGGCCCAAGTTCCGACGCCAAGCCGAAGAAGCCTTCGAAGCTCACCCGCGTGCGCAACATCGGCATCGTCGCGCACATTGACGCCGGCAAGACCACGGTCACCGAGCGCTTCCTCTACTACGCCGGACGCATTCACAAGATCGGCGAGGTCCACGACGGCGAGGCGCAGATGGACTGGATGCCGCAGGAGCGCGAGCGCGGCATCACCATCACTGCCGCCGCCACTTCGCTGGCCTGGCGCGGGCATGACCTGCACCTCATCGATACCCCGGGACACGTGGACTTCACGATCGAGGTCGAGCGNNGAGCGCTCGCTGCGCGTGCTCGATGGCGCGGTGGTGGTGTTCTGCGGCGTCTCGGGTGTCGAGCCGCAGTCCGAAACCGTGTGGCACCAGGCCGACAACTTCCACGTCCCGCGCCTCGCCTTCGTCAACAAGATGGATCGGCCGGGCGCCGACTTCCAGGCTGTGGTCGACGAGATCCGCGGGCGGCTCGGCGCGCACCCCGTGCCCGTGCAGTTGCCCATCGGCGCCGAGGACCATTTCGCAGGCGTCGTGGATCTCATCCGCGAGCGCGCCCTGTATTTCTCGGGCGCAGAGGACGATCCGCCGCGCGAGGACAGCGTGCCGGCCGCGCTCCATGACAAGGTGGCGGCCGCGCGCGAAAAGCTCATCGAGGCCGCCGCCGATCTCGACGACGACGTCGCGGCCGCCTACCTCGAGGGCAAGCCCATCGAGGCGGGCGCGCTGGTCGCGGCTCTGCGCAAGGGCACCATGCAATGCGCCATCGTGCCCGTGCTCGCGGGCTCGGCCCTGCGCAACAAGGGCGTCCAACCCTTGCTCGACGCGGTCTGCGACTTCCTGCCCGCGCCGACCGAGGTGGCCGCCATCACCGGCGTGGATCCAACGACAGGCCAACCCACCACGCGGCCGCCCGAGGACAGCGCGCCCTTCTGCGCCCTGGCCTTCAAGGTCGCCATGGACGAAGGCCGCAAGACGGTCTTCCTACGCATCTACTCCGGCGTGCTCAAGCCCGGCGATGAAGTGCAGAACGCTCGCACTCGGCGCAACGAAAAAGTCGCGCGCCTGTTTTCCGTGCACGCCAACCGCCGCGAGCGCATCGAGCGCGCCGGCGCGGGCAGCATCGTGGTCGCCATGGGACTCAAGGACGCGGGTACCGGCGACACCATCTACGCACCCAAGGCGCCCATCCTGCTCGGCCGCATCGACGCGCACGAGCCGGTCATCACGCGCGCCATCGAGCCCAAGACCCAGGCCGAGAAGGAGAGACTCGACTTCGGGTTGGCCAAGCTGGCCGACGAAGATCCCACCTTCCGCTTCGGCGANNCGCGAGTACGGCGTCGAGGCCAACGTCGGCCGTCCGCAGGTCGTGCACCGGGAAACCCTGGCCGGCACGGCCGAGGCCGAGGCGCGTTTCGAGCGCCAGGTCGACGACGAAACCTTGTTCGGCCAGGCCCGCGTGCGCGTGGCCGCCCGCCCGCGCGGCAGCGGCAACGTGGTCAGGCTGGCCATCGTGCCGCCCGAACCAATGCCGGGCGCAGCGAAGATCCCGGAACCGCCGCGCGCGATCCTGGAGGCCGCGCTGGAAGGCGCCACCGAGGCCATGCGCTCGGGGCCGGAAGGCTATCCCTTCGAGGATATCGAGGTCGTGGTCACCGGCATCGAGTACCGGCCCGACGCCTCGACGCCGGCGGGACAGAAAGCCGCCGTGGGCGAGGCACTGCGCCAGGCCTCGCGCGAGGCCGGCACGCGCCTGCTCGAGCCCATCATGAAGGTCGAGGTCACCGCGCCGGAAGCGAACGTCGGCGACGTGCTCGGCGACCTCAACGCCCGCCATGCCCAGATCGAGGACGTCAACCTGCGCGGCAACCTGCGCCTCATCATCGCCAAGGTGCCGCTCCGTCGCATGTTCGGCTACTCGACCGACCTGCGCTCGGCCACGCAGGGCCGCGCCAACTACACCATGCAGTTCGAGACCTTCGACGCGTGGGAATAGGCGCGCGGCGCTCCACCTAGGCGCGCGGAGAGCAGGAACCGAGATGCGGGAGAGCGGCGCTCGGCTTCGCTGGGGCTTTCCCGGGAGCGATCCTCGGCGGCCGCACGCCATAGGCCGCGCAGACGCGGCCGGGCGCGCTCGGCCTCTGGGGCCTTACGCGAGCAGCGAGGCTGCTCGCTGGCCACGGTCCCGATTCGCTGGCAACCGAGCGCGGACGCTCGGTGCGCGAATCTACGCCGCCTCGGAAGCGCTCCCGGTCGCCCGCGCGCCGAGCTTACCTCTGCCGAAGACGCGCTTTCAGCCCATCGCCGCTAGGGATGATCTGGACCGGAGATCGAGCCCCGCGCAGCGGTGCTTGGCTACACGGCGGAGAGCTGCGCAGCAGTCACTGTCTCTCCAAGCACCGCTTGCGGGGCTCGCGCCAGGGCGCTTCCCGCGGGCATTTGGCAGGATCGGACGGCGCGCAGGGGGAAGGACGTGTCACGGCCGCCGGCGTGAGGAGCTGCTTCGGCCGTCCGCGGCCGAATGCCAAGCGACGACCGAGTCCGTCATGGGCGCGCGCAGCACGCCCGAAGGCGGACGTCCGGCGGACGGGACAGCGTCCTTCCCCCGTTGCAGCCGTCCGCGCGCCTAGGCCGAACGCCGCTCTCCCGAATCCCTGCAAGGGGAGGCGCATGGCCCGTTTCGCCTCAGGGAGTCTCCCAACGACCGGACTGCGCCGAACGGGAGATCGCGTCGAGCACGCGCATGTTGGCCACCGCGTCCTCGATGGGGACGGGCGCCGGCCCCCCGTTGGCGATGGCCTCGCAGAAGCGATCACATTGCACGCCCCACTGGTCGCAGGCTGGGAACCACACCTCGTCCATTCCTTTCTGACCCGCGCGCGCCTCCCCGTCGACCAGCAGGCGACTCGGGCGGTCGTCCGGCATGCTCCACGGGATCTCGATGCCGATGCGGCCGCGCGTTCCCAGGATGTCGAGCGACTGGTAGGGCGAAAGCTGCGTGGAGCAGGTGAAGATGGCGTGCCCGCGCGGAAACTCGAGGATCGCCGAGGCCAGGCGATCCACGCCGAACCTGGGATCGATTTCGAGCAGCCCCATCACACGCCGGGGTTCGGCCTCGAAGATGAACCGCGACATGGTGACGGGATAGAAGCCGATGTCGAGCAGGCCGCCGCCGCCCATGCCGGGCTTGTGGCGCACGTTGTCGGGTGAATCGTTGAAGTAGGAGAAGAAGCCAGCCATCGCGCGCAACTCGCCGATGCGGCCAGAGCGCACCAGCTCGCGCGCGCCCAGCCAGCGCGGGTGGGTGCGCACCATGACCGCCTCCATGACCAGGCGGCCGCTGCGCTCCCGCGCCGCGATGAGCTGGCTCGACTCCGCCGCGTCGAGCGCGATGGGCTTCTCGCACAGCACGTGCTTGCCGGCGGCGAGCGCGCGCACCGACCACGGCACGTGCAGGTGGTTGGGCAGGGGATTGTAGATGGCGTCGATCTCGGGATCGGCAAGCAGCTCCTCGTACGACCCGTAGGCCCGCGGAATGGCGAAGCGCAGGGCCGCCGCCCGCGCTTTGTCGGCCGCGCGCGAGGCGATGGCCGCCACCACGCCGGTCTGGCCCTTGCCGATGGCGGGGATGACTTTCTCCATGGCGATCTTGGCGACGCCCAAGATTCCCCAACGAACCTGCGTTCCCTGGTCGGTGCGCATGACGAGCTTTCGATTGTCTCACGCGCGGGTGCGAGTCATGGTGTATAGATTCGACCCGGTCGATTCTGCATGTCCCCCGATGCCAACGCCATCGCGACCGCCATCGCGGCTCTCTTGCGAGCCGCGGGCCACGATCCGTCGAGCGCGGCGGACGTGCGGCAGACGCCCGAGCGCGTGGCGAAGCTGTGGATGGAGGAATTCCTGGCCGGCTACGCCATGGATCCGGCCAAGATCCTCGGCGAGCCGGTGGTGGGCGAAGCCGATCCCGACGTGGTCGTGGTCTCGGGCCTGCGCTTCCATTCCATGTGCCCGCACCACCTGGTCCCCTTCCGGGGAGTGGCCCACTTGGCCTACCTCCCCGCGGGCAAGCTGGCCGGATTCGGGCGGCTCGCGGATCTGGTCGAATGTTTCACCAAGCGCTTGACCCTGCAAGAGCGCGCGACATCCGCCATCGCCGACGCCCTCTGGCGCGGCCTCGGCGCCCACGGCGCGGGCTGTGTCCTGGAAGCCGAGCAGCTCTGCCTGGCCCTGCCGGGCGAGCGCCACGACAGCTCCTGCGTCGTGACCAGCGCCTTCGTCGGCGACATGGCGGAGCGGCCCGACCTCAAGGCGCGCCTTTTCGCGGCCTGCCGCGGCACCGGAAAGGACCTCTAGCGTGGGTGGGCTCGCGGGACAGGTTGCGGTGGTCACGGGAACCTCGCGCGGCATCGGTCGGGCCATCGCGGCATCGTTCGCGAAGGCGGGAGCGGCCGTGGCCGGCTGCGCGCGAGGCGGCCGCGGGGGTAGTTTCCTCGAAGATCTCTCCAGCGAGGAGCAGAGTCGCTGCCGGCACGCGGCCTGCGACGTCCGCGTGCAGGCGGACGTGCTGCGCTTTCGCGCCGAGGTCGAGGCCGCCCTGGGCGCACCCGACATCGTGGTCAACAACGCCGGCATCGTGACCCGCGCCCCCGCGCTCGACCTGGCGGTGGAGACGTGGAACGACGTGCTGGCCGCGAACCTTACCGGAACCTTCCTCGTCACGCAGGCATTCCTCGGCGAGATGAAGTCACGCAAGCATGGCCGCATCATCAACCTCGCGTCCATCGCGGGCCGCACTGGGACGGCCATGCTCTCCGCCTACTGCGCGGCCAAGCACGGCGTGGTCGGACTGACGCGCGCATGGGCCGAGGAATTCCGCGCCGACGGTATCGCGGTCAATGCCATCTGCCCGGGCTCGGTCGACACCGAGATGCTCAAGCAGGGCATGCCGGACGGCGCGCCCAAGATGAGCGCGGACGACGTCGCGCGCGTCGCCCTCTTCCTGGCCGCGGAAGCCCCCCTGGCCCTCACCGGAGCGTGCATCGATGTCTTCGGGTAGGCCAACCTCGCGCACCCTGGCGCGGGCCCTGCGCCGCCTGCCACTTTTCCCGCTCGAGGACGTGGTGCTCTTTCCCTACTCGATGATCCCGCTCTACGTCTTCGAGGCGCGCTACCGGAAGATGGTGCGCGACGTGCTCGCCTCGAACCGGCTCATCGCCATCAGCCTGCAACTCGAAAAGGAAGACCCGGCCGCGGACGGCGGGCCACGCGTGGCGGCGGTCGCTTCGGTGGGCGAGCTGGTCCTGGCCCAGGAACTGCCCGACGGCCGTTTCAACCTCGTCGTGCGCGGCCGTGCGCGCATCGGCATCGACGAGGAGCTGCCCAGCGACGAACCCTACCGCCTGATCACGGCCCACGAGATCCCCGACGATCTGCCGGAGAAGTCACCGGATCTCGACGAGGCCGACACCGCCCTGCGGGCCCTGGTGACGGGACTGGCCGAGTCCATCCCCGACGGCGGCGAGCTGCTCAAACACGTGGCCGCGGCCCAGGACACCCCCGCCGCCCTCGCCAACGTCATGGCCGCCTCGCTGGTCGCCGACGCCAAAGCGCGTCAGCGGCTGCTCGAAACCACGGACGTGTTCCAGCGCCTCGAGCAACTGTCGAGCGAGGTGGTGGCGCTCATCGACCGCGTGGGCAAGCCGGGCCGCGCCAACTGAGGCGGGACCGGGAATTGCAGCGCCTGGCGCCCGGCCCGGGTATACTTGCAGCACAAGGGTCGTTTTCGCGATTTGCCTCGCCCCATGAAACCAGCCTTCGCGCCTTCTCCGCCGCTACTCCTCGTGCTCGCCGGCCTGGCCTGCGCGTTCGGCGCGCCCGCTTGCGCGGACCAGGCGAACCCGGTGCTGCCGCCAAGCGGTGGTCACGGCGGCCTGACCGCGGGCGGCGGCGGTACGACGGGGGAGATCGACGCCCTGACCCCAAGCGACGCCGAGGACACTGCGCCCGTTGTCCCCGCAGACGCCAGCGGAATCACGTGCGACTTGCTCAAGCAGAACTGCTCGAGTCTGGGTCTCGGTCCCGGCTCCGCTTGCTACCCCGTGAGTGGCGCTGGGCGTTGTGAAGGCGTCGGCGGTACCGGAGCCTCCGGGACTTGCAGTCTCGACACGGACTGCGACGGAGGGTTGGTCTGTGTCCCCCAGTCCGCTGGGTTTGCCTTCGGCTATTGTCAGCACATCTGCGACACGACCGACCCCACGGCCGCCACTTGCTCAGCCGGCCAAGTCTGCCAGTCGCTGGCCGGATTCGCCAAGACGACCAACGTGGGCGCCTGCAACACGCCCTAGGGTTCGCTACTCCCTCTCCAGCGCCGGCACCAGCGAGGCGGCGTCGGCCAGGGTCAGCGCCAGCGCGAGGCCGTGCTCGAGATACGGCTCTGCGGCTACGAGCTTGCGCGCGACGAACCCAGCCCGGTCCAGGCGCGGCTGCTCCGAAAGGACGACGGCCAGCCCCGCCGGCTTCTTCGCCGACACGACATCGATACCCATGAGCGCGCCCTCGCGATCACCGGCCACCATGCGCGCGCGCCACGGACGCGGCCGGATCTTCCAGGTCCCATCGAGCGAGAAGAGCGGCAGGTTGGTCTGCACGGCCCAGCACGAGGCGCCGGGGTCCTGGCACGTGTCGGGTGTTTCGCTCACCAGCTCGATCTTCTTCCAGCCCGGCAGGGCAGAAAACAGCTCCGGCCGCAGACCGCCTTTGGCTCTTTGCCCGGCCCGGGCCGACGCGGGCACGGCAACCTCGACGCCCGCGAGACGGCCGTCCGGCCGGCTACGCACCGCCGCCAGCAACCCGCGCGCGCGCGGGAAAGCGAGGGCCGCGGTCCCGGTTCGTTCCCCGGCGAAGCTGGAAGACTCGGGCGGGGCCAGGGCGGCGCTCGGGCGGCCGGCCGATACGTCCTCGGCCAGGCGGGCCAGCGACTTGAGCATGACGTAGGCCGCCGCGACCGTCATCGCCGGCTCGGCCAGCGGCGAGCGGCGAACGAGTTGCCGGGCGGCCACGTTGGCCTCGGCCACGTTCGCGTACCCCTCGACCACCAGGATGCAGCGATCCGACTTCCCCGTCTTCTCCCCGCGTGCTGTGAGGTGGAACAGCCCGGGCGCAAAGTCGCCCTCCTCGAGTACCAGGTCGACGCCGTCGGCCTGCGGCCGCANNCAGGACGAGCGCCTGCCGGACCTGTTCCGGGCGCGCGGCGACCCGCGTGGCCAGCAACACGCGCACCGGGCGAGCGGCCTGCGGATCGTTCATGAGTACCAGATCCGCGTCGCCGACCATCCCCAGCATCGCGCCCACATCCTCGGGCGCGGCCAGTCCNNCCCCCGCGACGAAGATAAACGACCTGCCACTGCACCATTCGCTGCCAGTCTACCAGCCCGCACGGCGCTCCGAACGGAAGCTACGCTTTCTCGATCATTTGGTCGTAGAAGGCGAGGTAGTCGTCAGGCTTTTTGCTATCGCGTACCGCGATGGCGGAGCGGGGGTGCTCGTTGAGCATGCCGGTGATCATGTAGGGAATGCTGTAGCCCCAGTCCATCTTCTGACGCAGCGGCAAGAAGTGCGTCTCGATGCACTCGATGACCGGGCGCAAGTGAAACTTCGGGTTCTTGAGGAATGCAAGCAGCAGCTCGAGCGAGCAGTTGCCCGCGCCGCGGCCGAGGCCGGCGATGGTGGCGTCCAGGCGATCGGCGCCAACGATGAGCGCCTCGATGGTGTTGGCGTACGCGAGCTGCATGTTGTTGTGAGCGTGGATGCCGACGTGCTTGCCGGAACCCTCGAGACCAGCGAGGAAGCCCATCACGATGTCGTGCACCTGCTCGGAGTAGAGAGCGCCGTTCGAATCCACTACGTAGATGGTGTCGGCGGGGCTCGTCGCGGCCGCCGCCAGGACCTCCTCGATCTCGCGATCCTGCACCGTCGAGATGGCCATAATGTTGAGCGCGGTCTCGTAGCCCTTGTCATGGGCGTCCCTGACCATGTCGAGCGCGCCTGGAATCTGATGGATGTAGCAGGCGACCCGCACGCAGTCGATGACGCTCTTGTCCTTGAGCAGGATGTCGGTGTGGTAGTCGGTG
>PNBO01000124.1:0-190 GCA_003136095.1 Myxococcales bacterium | reverse complement strand
CGGATGGTGCAATCGAGAATCTTGATGTCCGGGCGGTAGCCGACCCAGTTGCCTTTGGCGTCCACGTGTTTTCTGTGCAGCATCGCTTTCCACTTTCCTTCTGCCCGGGCCTTCCGCGGACAGGCCGCCTGTCATAGCACGGCTCCGCGGACGACGCGTGGGAAGGCCTGCGGCCGCGACCCGGCGCGCT
>PNBO01000176.1:1190-2923 GCA_003136095.1 Myxococcales bacterium | reverse complement strand
TCCGCCGAACGCCATGGACCAACTGCAGCCCTGGTCGTGCGAGAGGTCGAGACTGGCCTGCACCCCGGTCAGCATGGTGTCGTCGGCCGTCCAGGCGAAGAGCGGATCCCCCACGTAATTGTCCTGCATCGAGAATGCCTTCTCGCAGATGTAGTACCAGTTACGGCCGCGATCGCTGGTGACCAGCAGTCCATACGTCGCGGAGAGAACCAGGCGGTTGGGATCATCGCGATGTTCGATGAGCCGCTCCGCGCGCGGAAACCGCCCGTTGGCCGCCGCCTTCGAGGAGAATCCGCAAAGCGCCAGGAGACTCAAGGTGAGTAGAGCGAGCTTCGAGACGAGCCTGCAAACCACGCGCCTAGTCTAGCAGCCTTCGTCGGATCTTCGGCCGATTTGCGCCATTCGCCACCGGCTCGTGCGACTTGAACCTAGAGTGACTCCACCTGGGCAAGCGCGGCAGACCGGCGTATGGTGATACGCAAGATTGGAGCCCAACAGCCCCTTCTAGGAGGACCACATGCGGCGGCGTCCCTTGTCCATCGGCGGTGGCAGTTCGAGATTTCGGCGAGCGCTCCTCGCCATCGTCCTTGTCAATCTGATGTGGCCAGGCATCGCGCTGGCCAAGCGCGTGGCCCTTCCTCCTCCCGACGGAGCGGGCAAAGGCGATGCGCTGGTAACCGCCAAGGTCACCAAGGTCCTCAAGCAACACAAGGTTCAGGTGGTTGCTCCCGCCCAGGTCAGCAAGGCCACGCACAAAGNNCAGCTCACCTTCTCGACGAGCGGAGCCAAGCGCAGTCTCGACGTCGCGGTTCGCAACGGCGCGGATGGCGCCGTGCTGGAGCAGCCAAGCTTCACGGCCAAGGGAGCCCCCAAGGCCCTGGCCGCGGTGGTGGGCGCATCCCTGTGGAAGAAGATCGCCGGCGCCATGGCGAAGACCTCTGCGCCCAAGAAGGAGGCGGAGAGCGGCGGCATACCAGCCCGTGCGCTTCCGCCGAGCTCCGAGCCGGAAGCTGCCGCACCCAAGCCCGAGGAAGCCCCGGCGCCCGCAGGTGGCGGCGAAAAGCAGGCGGCCAAGGAGCCGGNNTGCGCCTCCTGCAGCGCAATTTCAGTTATCTACCCTCGACGGCCGCCGACGGGTATCAGGCGAATTTCGTTCCCCTGGCGGGCGCGGCCGCGAACTGGTATCCAGCCGCCCACACCGGCCGCGGCTGGCTGGCTAACCTGGGGTTGCGCGCGAGCTTCGAGTACGGCACCTGGCTCAAGACCGCTTCGGCATATTCGACGGGCACGAGTGATCTCGTGATTGGCCCGCAGGTGCGCTTGCCATTTTCCGCCGGACAGGTCAGCCTCAACGCCTCGTTCTTCCGCCACGCCTACATCGCCCTGGACAGCAGCAATTCGAGCGACCCGGCGCGTGTCACGCTCTCGTGGCCCAATACCGTGTACGTGGGGGCGCGCATCGGCGCCGGGGCGCGGATCAACCTTGGCTGGTCCTTCGTGCTGGCGCTCGATGCCGGCTATCGTTTGGTCACCAGCCCGGGCTCGGCGAGCGGCCAGGTCCAGTCGTCCGACTACTTCCCCAATGGCAAGGTCAGCTACGCGGCGGACGGAGGAGGCTACCTCGGGTTGGGCTTGGGCTCGATGCTGGAGGCGCGAGCGGGCGCCGACTTCCGCTATTACCGCCTCACCTCGTTGCAAGGCAGCACCATCCAGGCCGACGGCGCTACCGACAA
>PNBO01000176.1:0-1070 GCA_003136095.1 Myxococcales bacterium | reverse complement strand
CTATCCACTGGTACATGCTCGCTCAGGACATGTCGGCGGATTCCGGAGGAGCCCGGGCGCCGCCAGAACGGCGGTCATGCGAGGAGCGACGCGATGTGTGGCAAGGATTCTCCGACGAAGAGAACTCCTTCGATTAACTTGGGCACCGGCGATTTGCCGCGCCCTGTACGTCTTCTTTGGCCTCGCGCACGATTGCCGCCGCGTTCTCCATTTCAACATCACCGAGCTCCCGAGCGTCACCATCACGTCAGTGGCCGCAGATGGGGTTGGGGCGATGGACAGGTCCGCCCAGGCCCACCCAGGCCCGCGCGAGCCTGGGGCAGCGCCTGGCCAACAGGGCTCTCGGATCGGAATGATCCCCATGGATTCCTTTGGGCTCCGGCTCGGCAGGGAGCTCAGTACTTCCCGGGGCGTAGTCGTTCGGGAGGGACCTCACCGTCGTAGGAGTACCCGTAGGATTCCCAGTACCCGACCACCGCCTGGTCGGTGACCTCGATGCGGGAAAGATACTTCGCATTCTTGTATCCGAGCAGGCGAGGAACCACCAGCCGGAGTGGAAACCCATGTGCGAGCGGCAGCGTGGAACCGTCGACGCCATAGCCGAGGAGGGTCCGTGGCTCACGGGTAACGCTGACGGGTAGCGATTCGCTGTACGCATCGCCCACGCAATGGAAGGTGACGTAGGTGGCCGCCGCGTCGGTGCCCGCCAGGTCAAGCACGTGCGCCAGCAGCACCCCGTTCCAGGGCACGTCCAGAACCGACCACCCTTCGACGCAGTGAAAGTCGGTCACCTGGTCCTGCCGGTCCAAGGCCAGAATGTCGGCAAAGCTTAGGACGAGCGGATTGCCCACCATCCCATCCACGGTCAGCGTCCAGCTCGCGAGGATGTCCGCCGAGCTCTGGGGGTCCACCGTGTTTTCGTACCAGCCACCGTAGATCGGGCCTTGTCCTGGCCCAGGTTGGAATGCAAAGCCTGGCGCTCCACCGGCCTCGGTCGCGTCGTCGCCAGCACTCGCGTCCCGCGGACGCCGATGGGCGAGGCTCTCTCCGAAGCACGCGGACAGAGCGGT
>PNBO01000306.1:25419-31424 GCA_003136095.1 Myxococcales bacterium | reverse complement strand
TTGAATTCGATCTCCAGGTCGGCCTTGAGCAGGCTGAGAACCTGTCGGTCCAGGTAATTGACCGTCGTGGCGAAGAAGAGCAGAGCACAGATCGTCCATCGGTACTTTCCGAGCTTTTCGTTGATCTGATTCAAGCTTTTCATGGGTATGGATTCGGCCTGACGGTTGATGCCGGAATTTTAGGCTACCGGCACGGGTGTCAGCGCTGAATTCTCGCGGATCCGCCCTGGGCGTATGCCTTGACCTGCTCCAGCGTGACCATGGTGGTGTCGCCGGGGGTGGTCGTGAGCAACGCGCCGTGCGCCCAACCAAGTCTCAGCGCCGCCTCGGGCGCCTCGCCCGAGAGCAGTCCGTAGAAGAAACCGCTGGCGAAGCCGTCGCCGCCGCCCACGCGATCCAGAACATCGAGCTCGCAGGTGGGCGAGGCATAGGTCTTGCCCGTGACCCAGGCCACCGCCCCCCAGGTGTGGCGATTCGTCGAGCTGACCTCGCGCAAGGTGGTGGCCACGACCTTGACCTGCGGAAACCTGGCCGTCACCTGGTCGATCATGGCGAAGAAGGCGCTGGCGTCGAGTTTGGATTTCTTCTCCACGTCCTGGCCCGTGATGCCCAGGCCCCTCTGCAGATCCTCCTCGTTGCCCACCAGCACATCGGCGTTGGCCACGATGCGCGCGATGACCTGGGCGGCCTTGGCTTGCCCGCCCCAGATGTTCCACAGCTTCTCGCGGAAATTGAGGTCGAAGCTGCACACGGCACCCGCCTGCTTCGCCGCCCGCATGCCTTCGATGATGACCTCGCCGGTGGTTTCGGATAGGGCGGCGAAGATGCCACCGCTGTGGAACCAGCGAATGCCGTGCTTGAACATGGCGGCCCAGTCGAAGTCGCCGGGCTTGAGCTGGGCGGCGGCCTCGTTGCTGCGATTGTAGAAGACCACGGGCGCGCGCACGCCCTGGCCACGGTCGCTGTACACCGTGGCCATGTTGGGGCCGTTGACGCCGTTGTGGGGGAAGCGCTTGTAGAATGGGGTGACGCCCATGGCGCGCACTCGCTCGTGGATCATCTCGCCGATGGGATAGTCGACCATGGCCGTGGCCACGCCGGCGTTCAGGCGGAAGCAGTCGGCCAGGTTGGCCGCGACGTTGAATTCCCCGCCGCTGACNNGGCACGATGCCGGGATCCAATCGGTTGACGAGGGCGCCCACGGAAACGAAGTCCAGGCCGCCGGAAGGTGGAATACTCAAACCGTCACGCATGTCGAATTCTCGCTCCTTGGTTGTTCTCTCGCGAAGGGTGGCCCGTGACACTGTCAGCTCGCCCCGTCCTTGAGTCGGTAGAGATCTTGTCCAGCCTCTTCCACCACCAACGTATCCTTGTCCGCCTTCCAGCTCTCGAGGTCGATCGCATGCACGTCGCGATAGGAAAGGTTGATGGCGTCGCAGGTTCGCTTGGCAATGGACGTGGCCAAGGTGACGGTGACGCGTGGCCTTTCCACGCCGCCGGCAAATGTCCCCACGCCCTTCACGTTCGTCGAGTGGGCCAAAATTAACTTCGATTCGTCGGCGAAGCGCTCCCACTGCTTCACGAAGTAGTCGCGCACGTGGTAGCCGACGCGCTCGATCTCCGCGCCGTGCATGAACGACACCGCCTTGACGTGGGGGCCGTGGATGACGAGCTCCCCGCCGTCGGCCACGATGGGCTCCAGCTTGTACATGGCCTTGCCCGCCACCCACACATCCTCGTAGATGGCCGGCGTGAGCCCCAGGACACGGTGGTAGGGCTTATCGAGATACTTGATATGGAGCCGCGCGGAGTAGTCCGCCGCCTGCGACCAGGCCGCCTCGGGCGCGCCCGCGAAAAGACAGGCCAACTGGTGTCGGCCGTCGATGGCGAAGGCGAAGCACGTGCGCGGGGTGGGCAGAAATTCGACAACCCGATCGATGACCCGGCGGGTCGGTGTGTTCTTGACACCGTTGATGACCGGGTTGGTGATCACCGCGGCCAGCCAGTGGAACTTCTCGACCACGTCGAGGCCGGCGATGCCGGGAAAGAAATACTTGTTGCCCCCGGCGAATCCCATGGCCTCGTGCGGCACCACCGGCGAGACGATGAGGATGTGATCGTACTCGGTCGCCTTCCGGTTGATGGTCACCGGGATGTCCTGAGAGAATAGCCCCTGCGTGAGCTGCGCGACTTCATCGCCCGGCAGCGTCCCCAGGGAAACCAGCTCGTCGAGCTTGTGGTGCTGGTGGTTGAAGAAGTGGATTTTCGCGTACTTCTGCCGATGCTCCGACGCCGTCAGGCCGACATGGCGGTAGATGCGCTCGGACTCCATGACCGCGTGGGTTCCCGTCGCCACCAGGTAGTCGAGCGCCTTCACGCGCGTCAGCAAGAGGTCGCTCAAGACGTGGAAGAACAGGTCGATGGGCGCGTGTCGCGTGTGATCGGGAATGAGCACCAACACGCGCTTTCCGTCGAGCGGAAGCTCGGCCAGGGTCGCCGCGCAGATGTCTTTCACATCCTGGGCGCCGAGCCGCCGCTCCATCGAGCCGTGTCCGAAAACCTTCATCGCTGCCGTCACCGATTCACCTTACTGCGCTGCCCACTGGGTGTGAAATGAAGTGTTTGTCCTTCTTGGGGTCGAGATCGAAGCCGATGACCAAAGTCCCCGGCCCTCGACGTTGAGGGCGAGGTTCTCGCCCATCACGCCAAGCCCGACGATGCCAAAGCACAGCCCTGCCATATCCAGTACCTTACCCGCTAGGCGGAAACCCCGAGAAAGAGCGGTTCGATGTGGCGCTTCAGGAGGTTGTGGCTCACGCGAGCTTCGACCTTCTCGCGGTTGGCCCGTAGCAATTCGAGCAGCTGCTCCCGTCGTTCGGCGGCGATGCGAAAGCTGATGTGAATCAGCTGGCGAAAGTGAACGCTGAATCGGGGACACCGCTGGTTGTGCTCGAGCGCCTCCACGAACTCTTGGCTGCTCCACCCATCCACTTGGGTCGGGGTGGGAAGCGCCCGCCGATCGATGGCGATGACCGTGGCGTAGGGCTTGGCCATTTCGTCATAGCGGGCGCAGGCCTCGCGATAGAGCGCCTTCGCAAAGGCAAGGCCATCGCCTCCTGCTTCCGCGAGCCCGAGGGCCTCCTCCAGCCAAGTGGTTCCGGCGGTCTTGAGATGGACACCGGCGTCGGCCCGCTTGAGCGCCCGATGCATGATGGGGTACAGCGAGAACTTGTCGCTGCCCGAATGAATGCTGAGCTTGAGCGCGGCGGGAAGGGCAAAGGTCCTCTTCGCGAAGGACAGGACCGCCAAGTCCTCCTCGAATTCCTTGGCGAAGCGCTCGCTATCGCCGACGTAGTCGATTCCCTTGAGAAAGTCGCCGGTGAACTTGGGGGCGACCGTGGCCACCGGTATCTGTTCGCGAGCCGCGGCGGCGAGAATCAAGAACAATTCGCCGGGCGATTGGGGCGTTTCCGTCTCGTCGAACGAAACCTCGGTCACGAAGCTACCTTCACCTTTGTGCTCGGCGATGTAGCGATAGACGCGTCCGGCTTCCTCGACGGCGGCGAGGTACTTCCTGGCGAATTCCGTCAGCACGGCCGCGCTGACGGTCACCGGAGCCTCCACCCCTGGAATTCGGAGAGGACCCAGGAAGCGGCCCATGTCAGCCGCATACTTCGCAATCGACGCCTCCGAGGCTGGTCGACCGATCGCGTCGGCCACGTCGATGGTGAAAAAGTCGCTCGCCGTGAGGAACTTGTCGACAGTGGCAAGGGCGATGTGGTCCGCGTCCACGAAGTAGGGCTGGCTCCAGCGGCAGGCCGCGGTGGCCGCATCCGCCTCAATCCGTACATCCCCTGGCCGTGTGCCGATCAGGGAGTGTTCCCGGTTGGATTTGTTCCAGACCGGCGTGATGGTGATGCCACGATCCCTCGCGGCCGTGAAGGCGCGTAGTTGCGCTACACCTTCCAGCCCGAAGCGGTCACCGATGCCCATGGAGTATTTCGAGAGAGCCATCATCCCGAAAGACGCAGTGGCCACCCGGGCCAGATCCGGCTCAGCCTACGACCGGCGCAAGGTCATGGGGTGATGTTCGTGAGCTACCACCACTGACCCTGGCAGTCCCAAACCATCCAGCTCAAGGGTTGCGCGTACCCGCTCGATTGCTGGTAGTAGCCGGGCTTCTCGACGCACTCACAGGTGTTCGTCGATTTCGAGTCGTCCACGCCCAACGCCCACTGGGTCGTGCAGGAATTGTTCTTGGTCACGCTCGTGCTGGCCGTGGCGGCGCGGCTGCCCGCGAGATTCGTGGCCGCCGCACTGTCGGCCGCCGCTGTCACCAAGGCACAACCGCCGGTGGCCGGCGCCGTGTACGTGCCGCCGCTGCACGAAAGCTGCAGGAATCCGTACATGCCGGGAGCACACATCTTGAGGCAATTCTCGAAGCCCGTGACACAGGCGGTAGCCGTGCTGCCCGACTTGGCCGAATTGGGCCCTGTGCACAGAACGTCGGTGGTGAGCGTGGCGCCGCCCACCCGGTCCACGAGGGCATGGGTGTCGGATGGCTTGTAGGTGCAATTGGAACCGGGCCCTTCGCCGGTGCCATTGGCGCCCTTGGTGGAATCCGTGTCGCTGTTCACCTGGTAGGCATTGCAGAGAGTCGGGCTGCGGAAGGTGCAGATGTTCGACAGGGTCACCTGGTCGTTCTCGCTGACACCAGCTACCTGACCGACCCCGATGGCGATGACGTTCGAGATGTTGACCGTGTGTTTCGCGCTGGTCGTGCACCCGCCGCCCTTGCCGCACGAACGATAGAGCTTGCCGGCCACCTCGACGTAGACGTTGCTAATGTTGAGCGTGCTGTCGCCACCGTTGTGCTGAATGGTCTTGTCGCGTGCTCCCTTGAAGCCGCTGTTCGAGATGGTCGAGGCCGCCGAGGCAGTGCCGTCCTTGTTGATCGTGATCGCGTCGTCGCAGATGTACTGGAACCAGACGTTGTCGATGGTGCAGCTGCCCAGGCAGTGGATACCATCGCCGACCTTCTTGCCGAAGATCACGTTCTTGACCGAGCCGCCGTTGGCAACCTCGATGATCGCAGAAGTGCTGCCCTGGTCTCCGATCGTACAGTCGTTGAGGTCGCCCTCGTGCAAGGCGCCCTTACCGTCGTAGTCCGTCACGGACTTGGTGCCGCTGATGGTGACCGTGGAGCCCGTGGGGCTAGGCCAGGTCGGGATCTTGCACGTGGGGGACACGGTCACGCTGGTCCCCGTGCTGCCGCCGGTCGAGGTTGCGCCGCCCGTCCCGGTTGCGCCGCCGGTGCTCGTTGCGCCNNGTGCTCGTTGCGCCGCCGGTGCTCGTCGAGTCGCCGGTCCCGGTTGCGCCGCCCGTGCGCACCCCGCCGGTGGCGGTCGCCCCGCCCGTGCCAGTTGCGCCGCCACTGCTCGACCCGCCGCCGGTCCCCGTCGCGCCACCGGTACGTGCCCCGCCGCTGCTCGTCGCGCCGCCGCTGCCGCTCGTCATGCCACCGGTGCTCGCTGCTCCCCCGCTAGCCGAAGCGCCTCCGGATCCAATCGCGCCGCCGCTCCCCTTCGCACCGGCGGTGCTCGTCACCCCGCCGCTGCTCGTCACACCGCCAGTTCCTGGCGTACCCGAGCTGGTGGCGCCGCCGCTGCTCGCAGCGCCGCCATTGCCAGCGGTGGTTCCGCCACTGCTCTGGCTGCCACCGCTGCTCGACGACTTGCCGCCGGTCGCGCTCCCCCCAGCTGTGCCTCCGCTGGAACAAGCCCCGATGGCCAGTGTGATTGGGAAGAGGAGAGAAAGCAGAATCCGGGTCTTCTTCATTTTCGGCTCCAGAGCGGCGATTGCTGCGTTGCTTGGTGGGACTTGTTGTTGGCGGCAGTGGATGGCCAGGCTCATTTCGGCTCACACGCCCGGCAGCCCGATCCTCGCGTCGCGGCGCGCCAGCCGCGAATCTTTGAGCCATATTCGTGCGGTCTCGCCACCGCCAC
>PNBO01000306.1:2133-25403 GCA_003136095.1 Myxococcales bacterium | reverse complement strand
GGGACGACGACGGCGTCGGGCGGAACGACCTCCGGAACCGGCGGGGCCACCACGGGCTCGGGTGGTGCGACGACCGGCTCGGGCGGTGCGACGACCGGTTCGGGCGGCGCCACGACCGGTTCGGGCGGTGCGACGACCGGAACGGGCGGGAGCACGACCGGCTCGGGTGGAGCGCGAACCGGTGGGGCGACTGGAAGCGGCGGTGCGACGACCGGTTCGGGCGGTACGACGACCGCAAGCGGCGGCGCGACCACGGCGTCGGGTGGGACGACCACCGCAAGCGGTGGAGCCACCACGGGGTCGGGTGGCGCGGCGACGGGGGGGACAACGGCCGGCACCGGCGGCGCGCGCACGGGCGGGGCGACAGGCGGCGGCGGTCAGACGGTGAGCGGCGGTACGACCGGCACCGGCGGCACCACCGCGACGGGTGGAAGCACCAGCGGCGCTCTCGAGGTCTGGGTATCGCCGACCGGCAACGATGATACCGGCACCGGCACGAAAGACTCTCCTCTGTTCAGCATCTGCTGGGACGACAGCGACAATTCCATTAAGAAAGGCGCATGCTACAAGCTGTGTCCGGTCGGCACCGGTTGCGGCACCTCGGGCGGCACCATCTGGGTGATGGACGGTACCTACAAGTACACGTCGACACAAAAGTTCGGCACCAGCAAGCTCGGAACCGCCAGCGCTCCGTTCAACGTCAATGCCGTGGCGGGAGCGAAGCCGGTGCTGGACTTCAGCGCACTGCCGGTCGATGATACGAGCCGCGGCATCCAGATCTCGGGCGACTACTGGCACATCAAGGGGCTGACCGTCACGAATGCCGGAGACACCGGCATCTTCGTCATGGGCAACAACAACACCATCGAGCAGTGCATCGCCCACCACAACAAGGACGCGGGCATCGTGGTCGGAGTCAACTCCGACCGATCGGGATCGGGAAAGAACAATCTCTTCCTCAACTGCGACTCGTACTCGAACAACGACACGGCCACGAACGGGGAAAATGCGGATGGCTTCGGCGCGAAGAAGAGCAGCGGCGGCACCGGGAACATCTTCCGTGGCTGCCGCGCCTGGGACAACGCAGATGACGGCTTCGACTTCTACGGCTGGGACTCTCCGATCACCGTGGACAATTGCTGGGCCATCTCGCAGGCCAAAACCACGAAAGGCAGCAGCAGCGACGGCAACGGCTTCAAGTTGGGGGGCAATGACGTCTCGGCCGCGCACATCCTCAAGAACCTCTACGCCACGGACAACAACTATGCCAGCAGCAACTGTGGCTTCACCAACAACAGCAATCCGGCTTCCATGACCTGCACCGGCACGTGCGCCGCCTGGAGCAATGGGACGAATGTCAAGGGCATCTCCGGTGTGGGCACCACGGCTCCGGGCAGCGCCACCGCCGCCAAGATGATCGCGGCCCAGCGAAATGCCGACGGGTCGCTACCGGACATCAACTCCTTGTAGCTGGCACCTGCCTGTCTCGGCTGGGAAGGCGACCGCATGGGCCCGCTGCAACAAGTCCGCGGATTTCCACGACGGTGGCCCAGGCGGCGGCACGGGCGGGGCAAGCCAAAGGGGGCGGCGAAGACATTTCGAACAAGGGCTTCGACGCCCAAGAGCAACTCAGCGACCAGGCGCGCATTTGTGAGGGGTAGCACTATCTCTCCCACCACGACCCGGCCCTAGTGATGGTAGACTCCAACCTGCGGGAGATGGCGATGAGACGATACAAAGCCTGCGTACCGACCCATCATGGTGTCTTCATCCTAAGTGGCTGCTTCTGGGCGCTGAGCGCCTGTCTCAACCCATCAACGACCGCGGACGGGACAGGGGGGAAGAAAGCCGACACCACTTCTGCCACGGGCGGAAACGCGGGCTCGGGCGGCAATTCTTCCACAGGAAAAGGCGTTAATGGGGGATCGTCATCCACGGGCGGGTCCTCTGCCAGCGGCGGAGCTTCGGGCAGTGGCGGTGCCGCTGGCTCTGGAGGAAGCACCTCCGGCTCCGGCGGCACGGCGGGGGGCGGTGGCTCGGCAACCTCCGGTGGCGGGGCAGGCTCGGGCGGGAGGACCAGCTCGGGCGGCGTGTCTGGCTCCGGTGGGGGCGCAGGCTCGGGCGGCGCGACGGGCGCCGGCGGCGTGACCAATTCGGGAGGAACCCAATCCACGGGTGGCAGTGGACGAGATGCCGGCCCTGATCGTCCAGCAGACACGACTGGCGCTACGGGAGGCCGGGCGACGGGGGGCAGCACGACTTCGTCTACCGGCGGAACCACCGGGGCCACCATCAACGATGGCTGCAAGGACGATTTGGCCAAGGGCGTGACCATCAGCGAGATCGCGGTCTTCCAGGCAGGCAAGATCTCGGTGATGAAGAGCGGGACCGCGGCGACGCCCACGTCTGCCAAGGGTGCCGAGATCGTCCAGGGCAAGGACGCCCTGTTCCGGGTGTATGTCACCGTGGACAGCGGCTTCCAGTCGCGTGATCTGTCCGCGCGACTTCTGCTGAACGGGCAAACCGCAGGCTACTACGCGAAGACAACTGTCTCGGCGTCGACCACCGAGCTGACCACGGCGAATTCGTTCAACATCCAAGTTCCCGCCAGCGCGATCACCGCCAGCTTGGACTACCAGGTGCGAGTCGTCGAATGTGGGACCGGATCGGGTACGGATCACGCGCCCGTCTTTCCCGCCAGCGGCGCGGCCAGCCTAGCCACGCGCAAGACCGGGCCCGTGAAGATCACGATGCTGCCCGCCACCTCGGGCGGCACCACGCCCACGCTCGATTCGACCTTCACCGACGCGATCCAGAAGGCGATGGACTCCATGTACCCAACCACCGGGGCGCAGCTCACGCTCAGCACCACCGCGCTTACGGGGTGCGATGTCACCGCGTCGACCGCGTCGGACGACGTGGCCTGGTCCGATTGCCTCGATCTCTTGCTTGCGCGTCGCCGCAGCGACAAGCCGGCCAACGATGTGTACTACGTCGCCGTGCTCAAGCCCACGGCGAGCTTCTCGGACTTCTGCGGCAGTGGGTGTATCACCGGGATCAGCACGGTCGCGGACGTGAACATGCCGAGCTATCGGGTTTCTCTCATCGATGGCTACTTGCCCGATGCCCAAATCACCGCTCCCCACGAAATCGGGCACGCTCACGGGCTCGAGCACTCGCCCGGCTGTGGTGCTGCCCAGCCCGATCCCAACTTCCCCTACGTCACGAATGGCAAAGCGTACATAGGCTGGGTGGGCTGGGACAAACAACAGTCGCCAATCAAGTTCTTCGATCCGACCAAGTACACCGACATCATGGCCTACTGTAGCCCGTCATGGGTGAGTGACTACGTCTACAAGGAGCTGGCGGATCGGATCATCGCTCTCAATGGCGCGCGGATGGTCTTCGGGACCGCCAGCACTTGGCGAGTGGTATTGGAGAACCGGGGGAAGCTCCGCTGGGGTATCCCCGTCACCACGGCGATTCCCGCCGAAGGCGCGGCGACCGCGGCATCGGTGCTCGACGCCCAAGGAACAACCATCCTGCAGGTTACCGTGTATCGGGCCCGAACCTCGATCGGGGGCGCATCCTATTGGGTGCCCGATCCACAGCCGGGATGGGCTGCCATCGACATAGGTGGACAGACGTTGGCGTTCTAGGGCGCGCCGAGCTTGGGGGGGGCTAGTTGACGCAAGATCAGGTACCGGACATCTCGGGATACGATGCGGCGATGCGAAGAGGGCGCTTAAGAGGACTACGTGCCGTGCACCCGGCACGGTGATTATTGGCCCCCAGCCGGTTGTGGGGGGAACCGGAATCGAGGTCCTCTTCCCAATAGGATACTGATGATGATCACACGATCAAAGAAATGGGCTTTAGAGCTGGCTTCGAAGCCCGAAACGGGAATGGGTTATCAAGTGGTTAGCATTGTTCTTGTTGACGGAAGGAGATTTGATCGGGTCGGCGTTGTTGAAGGTCGAATCTGCGAGATACGTGGGCGCAAGGACATCCCATTCACGGAAGACGAGATTGCGCAAATCATCGTGACGCATGACAAGTGGAATTTCAATGCCGAGCGCTGAATGGATCATATCGCATGCAGAAGAACATGCTCCGGAGCTGGAACATCGATGGCTCGGCCCCCTCAATTCCAATGGCGCTTCTCGCAGGCGCGAATATCGTCGTCGCGCAAGGGGGCCGGACGTGGCACTACGCGCACGTGCGGCGGCTCGAGCAGCAGGTTGGTCCGGAAGCACTCGACGTACCCGTCTGGCGCCTGGCGTTCATGCGCCATCTGGCGCAGCCGGTGCGCCGACGGTCGCGCCGGAAAGCGAGCGACGATGCGGTCGTTCAGGCCCCAGCTGTCGATGATTGCCACGTTGGGCAGCACCCAGCCCAGCACACCCACCGGGCCGGCACTGGTAACGGGCCGCTCCTCCCAGCCGATGCGCGCGCCCTCGGAACGCGGGGGCAAGGTCTGCACCAGGTACTGGTAGAACATCTTGTGCTCCTGGTGACGGATGCCGATCGAGCGATGGATCAGCCACGCCTCCCAGCTGTCCCACTGCGCGACCAGGGCGCGCGGACCGGGCGGGAACGCGTCGGCAACGGGCTGCACGAGGCCGTAGGTATCCAGCCGGCCGGTCACGTGGTGCGTCCGGGCGAAGTGGCACCAGGGAATGGGCAGCGAGATGAGGACGAAGCCGCCTAGCCCCCCAATGCTGGGCAAGCTTGCACTCGAACGCGATGGCGACGGCAATCTCTGGACTGCGGAAGGCGCGAGCGTCGCGCGCGCTGGCCGAGGCTTCGGGGCAAGCGCTCTTGGCGGCGCTCGCGCATGCCGAATTCCTGCCGCAGGTCACCCGCATCGAACGCGTGTTGCACGAGGCGACGTGATCGGAATGGCACGTCGTCATGGACCGCGGGGCGCGCAGTTTCGTCGTGGACAAGGAGGATCACATTCGTCGCCTGGAAGATGGACGCCACGTCATTGCCGATTCCTTCGGTACGCGCTTCCTCGTGCACACGCGTAACCGACGCGACGGCGGGATCGTGCGAGCGGGGCACGCGGACGCACGTCGGAGCGTCGGGCCTCAACGGCAGCGCGCGGCGGTCTCGGCGGCCACTTCCTGCTCGATCCCGCTCGCTTCGGGATTCCAGCGAAAATAGTATCGCCGCAGACGGGCCAGGCGGGTTCTGGCTTCGTCGCAACTGTCCTGTGCGATGGCACCTCGTTCGCGGCGCAGATGCTCCTCGATAGGCAAGAAGATCACGCCCGGTCGCGCTGCCAAAGGCCGCATGACCGCATCGTCGTACAGCAGCCACTGCAAGGGGACCAGACCTTCAGCCACGGCGACGGCGCGTGGAACGGGTGACCCTGGCGGCGGGGTGTTGCGAATCAGGAAGTGGATGCGCCTCTCTTCCACATAGGCATCGGACGCCTGCTTCTCGTGCCCGGGCCGACCGCGCGCAACGACTTCCATGTGCCCGATGCGACGATCGGTCAGCCCGTTCACGTCGATGATGTGCGGCAACTGGCTGTAGTAGGCGAGCATGCACAAACCGCCTTCCATCATGAACGTCGCATCGATCCCTTCGAAGGTGCGAGTCAGCGCCTCGGCCTGGGCGCGCCGGAGATCGAGCGTCGCCTGCGGATAGAACGCTGGCTCGTCGGCGACAAATCCGATACGCCCACGGTCACCCCACCATCGGTAGATGGGCGTCGGTAGTGCGGCGCCAATCACGAGGGTGATTGCCACGGCAGTTCGGGCTGTGTGCGGGAGGCGGGGAATGAGGGCACGTTCTACTGCCATCAACGCCAACGGGACGACAGGAACCAAACGCCGCGCGAACATGAAATCTCCGCCCGAGCGGGCGACGTAGAGCGCGAACACCAGGGCCGCGGCCGCCGGCGCTCCGGCTCCCTCGACCAAGCGCCCACGGCGCCAAGTGAACGCCGTGACGCCAACACCAATCAACAGTGCCACCGCGAGACCATACTCGCGAAGCAGGAGCAGGCCGACGTAACGCAGGCCGGGATACCAGTAAGCACTGCCCGCGCTCTTGGTGTGGAAGGTGTTGGGCATAAAATCGCCAAAGTACAGTCTTCGGAAGAGCGTGGCGCCCACGATGGTGAGCGCCAACGGAACCGCCACGCGTGCGACCACGGCGAAAGCGGCGCGTTTCCCGCTCCGCTGCCATGAACGAACGCTTGCCCATACCGCAAAGACACCCGCAATCAAGGCGCCATCTGGACGTAGAAGGAAGAGCAGCGCCGCCAACAGACCTGCGGCCACCTGGCGGCGGGGCGAATGCTCCCGCGCGGGGTCCAGCAAGAGTGCCAGGGCCGCCGCCACCGCCGCAAACGTCATGGTCTCGAGGCCGCCGGTCGCCCAGGTGAGCAGGTCTGGCGAGAGCATGGCCATCCACAATGCGAGCGGGACGGGCGTCCTCGTTCGACCATTTTCGGACCAGCGTAGGAGCACCATGCCCAGCGCCCCCAGGCTGAGCACGCCAAGGGCCTGTGCGACGAGCGAGAGATCGGCTTTCACGGCCGCCGCGGGTGCGAGCAATAGCGTCCACAGCAGATTGGTGATGCCTTCGACCCGCTCGCCTCGGTTCCAGACCAATCCCGCGCCTTCCGCCAGATTTTGGGCGTAGCGGAACGAGATGAAAGCATCGTCGCAGGTCCAGCGCGCAAGCCACGCTCGCACCAACGCCAAACCCAACAGGACCAGCGAAATCCGTGTCACCCATCGCGCCCCGTCGCAGGCGCATGGGCCTTTGCCATTCACGTGCGGCCTCGCTGGTTCCACCGCGCTTCCATGTATCAGGACCTGCGGTTTTCAGGTGGAAGGCGAGGGGCGCTGCGCAGCTCGTCGGCCAACCAGACCGCGGCCGCGGCGACGAAGAGCAGGGAAACCCCGGCGTAGTAGGCCGGACCGGGAAGGTCGGCGGTCAGGCCGGCCATGCCCTGCGGAATCACCACGAGGATCAACATGGCCAGGGCCATGCGCGCTGGCGAGACAAGGCGCGGCGCGGCCCCGGCCAGTACGGCGAGGTAGTAGCTCGAAAGGTTGAACACGAACAACGGCAGGCACACGGCCAGAGAGGCACGATGGCCGTCGCTGGCTTGCCGGGAGGCAGCCTTCAGCCAGAGAACGAGCATGCCCAGCGCTCCCAGCCAGGCCAGCCAGGCCGGCCAGTGGAGCACCGCCAGGATCTGGCCAATGCCGATGCGATTGCTGGACATGCTGGCCATGTGCTTGAGACCATTGCGCGCGAAATCCAGCCACAGGCTCGGGCCCGCGACCAGCAAGGAGAGCAGAGTCAGACCCAAGCCGGCGATGGCGAAGGCGAGCAGGAAGCGCCGCCGCCGAGCATCCGGGGCGCGGCCCCCGCGCCAGTCCGCGACGAGCGCCAGGAGCGATCCGGAGAGGAAAAGGGCGGGAAAGATCTGCAGGGCCGCCGACACCCCGACGAGCGCGCCGGCGGCGGCCTCCCGTCCACGCTCGTATGCGGCCAGGCCGGCGAGCGCGCACAGCAGCCACAGTGAACGCCCTACCCCGCCGCCGGTCCACAGGCTGATCCACGGAAACCCCAGCCCGATCACCAGCGCCGCGAGTGTCCCGGCCCGCGCTCCGAAGCCCCACACCAGGATGAGGAGCAGCAATCCGAAGCCCACGTCATCGAGGCGACTCAGGGTTTCGAGCCAGGAGGTCGAGGCTGGCCGGTCGCCCAGGATCAGCGTGTGCAGAATGAAAGTCCACGATGGCGTGGCGTTGAACCCGTGGTCCATGAGCAGCGCCGCCCAGGCCGCAGGATGGAGCTGGGACTGGAAGAAAACCGTATCGCGGCGAAAATCCGCCCAGCGGGCGGGTCCAAAACGAGCGGCGCAGTCTCGGCCCTGTTCGAGCGCGGCCGCAAGCGGCACCACGGCATTGCTGCGCAGATCGCGCACCGTCGGCACGAGCACGCCGGGCCAGCGGTTTTCCTCCCGCGCCGCCTCGGCCAAGCAGGCGTAGAGCCGCGTGTATCCCAGCTCGGGCGCGTACTTGGCCCCAAGGAAATAGTGGGCGGCATCGTGGTAGTGGACCGAGCGATAGCCGCCCCAGCGCCCAAAATTCGTGTAGGCCAGTGGCGCGGCGAGCAGCAATGGGAACAGCGCCAAAGCTGCCGCCAGCGTCCCAGGCGCGAGCCTTTGCTTGCGAACCTGGCGCAAACCGAGAGCGGCCAGGGCCACCACCAGAGCGCCGAACTCCAGGATTCCGGGGATGCCGAACGTGAAGTACGCGGCCAGACCGCCCGCTAGCATCCCGCACGCGCTCCCCGGCCACCGCCGCTGGCGTGCCGGCCAGACCAGCGCCAGGGCAAAGATGGCCAGGATGCCGAGCCCGATCTTTCTCCAAGCCTGCCACTTCACCAGCTCGCCAGGCGCGGGCGCCTCGACGGCCGGACGGATCTGCACGTTCAGTATGGATGGCTTGTGACAGAAGGCCTCGACTTCCGAGATGGCGACCGGCCCCTGGCCGGGCAGCGGGCTCAGCCGCAAGAAACGTCCGCGTCCGTCGAGTCCCGAGGCCATGCGCGCGCGCAGCCCCGCCGCGGGTTGGCCAACCCCATCCGACCGCCACAGCGCGCGGAAGCGGGTGCCATCGTCGGACAATTCAACCAGCAGGCGCGACTCGGCGCTGGCCTGCACCAGGAGCGCGCTGATGCGCGACGCCGACCCCAGATCCCATACCAGAGACGCCCCTTCCCCCAGCATGGTCGACAGACTGGCGTTCGGAGGATCGCCTTCTTGGGCGAGCACGCGATCCGTGGCCAGCTCGGGCCGGTGGGCCGCGGCCCAGAAATGCGGCGTTCTTCCCTCAAGCACGTTGCGGTCGTCGCAGGTCTGTCCCCGCGCCGGCGCCGCCCAGACAGGCAGGACCGTGGCGAGCAAGACACCGGCGCGCGCGCCCAAGGTCGAGCCCGAGAGGCGATGCTTGCGGTCGCGGTTGCTGGTCGGGGGCGCGGGCTCAACCACGGGGACCAGTTTACTCCGACACGTCTCCGCTGCGTCACCTTGATCGCTCGGGCTCGCTCTTCGCCCGCCTCATGTGGCTCGCCAAAACCCCATCGGGATCACCTTCCGCGGCAACGGCGGCAGATACGGCCGGACACGCTGTTCTCCAGTTTGCGCGAGGCGCCCGTGGTCGGGATCCGGCCACGGGTCTTACCGAAAGTCATGATCTGCTGGTCGATGCCTGTCCGAGCTGCACGAGGCGACCGATAGACACCTGCTTCTGGCGCACGACCGGCGTCGCCTTCACTTCACTGGCCGCGGTTGGGACTTTGGCGATGGACAACGGAGCTTCGGCTCTTTCTCGCGCGTGCGTCAGCCATTCGGAGCACCGGCTCCCGGCGCCTTCTTGGGCGGCCCGGGCAGTGCGGGCTAGTTGACGTGAAGTCCGTTATCGGACGATCTGAGATGCGATGCGGGGATGCGAAGAGGGCGCCTAAGAGGACTACGTGCCGGCACCGGCCGCACGTTGCATCCGGATAACATGGCCGCGGGACCGGTGTCGTACGGCATGACCGACACCATGGGCCGCAGGCACTCCGACGCCCAGTTCGCGCGCTCAAGCTCGGTGCCCGCGCACGTCGAGATGAGGGGCTTCCTGAACATGGGCAACAACCCCATGGTCGGCACCTCCGTCGCGGTCGCCGTGGCCATGGAACAGGCGCAGAAGTAAGAGCGACGTCAGCGACAAGACCGGCGGTTCTCGAAAGAGGGCCGCCGGCTTTGTGTTTCCGGTCTGGGGGTGAATATGGTGGGGTGGGCCTGCGTCGAATGTGCGCAAGGGCGTAGGATATTGCCCATTTTGTTATGAGCACAGGTCTGGACCCATGAAAAGCACGAGCATCAGAATCATCGTCGCCTCCCTGGGGGTTGCCCTGTTGCAGACCGGGACCAGCTTCGCCGCAGCCAGGACCGCGCCGAATCTGGCCAAATCGCGCGAGCACATCCGAGACGCCGGCAACCGGAAGTTCTTCGACTACGAGATGGGAAACACGAAGAAGTCCCCGGAGGAGCTGGGCGAGCAGCTTCCGGACGGGCTTGCGCGCGATGCCCTGCTCTCCGCTCTGCTCGAGCAGCCCGCGGCGCGGATTGTGAAGGACGTGCGCGTGGGCGCCGTGGCTCATCCGGCGCTGCCGGGTGTCCACGTCGTGTGGGCCTACATTCCCTTCGATTTCAAGAACCGCGCTCCGCGCCTTTTCATCGGGCTGCTGAAAGGCGAGGCGCGCGAGAAGGTGGAGGTTGGGCAGTGGCTCTCCGCGCCCATCCGCGACATGGAGTTGGCCCAAGACGAGGTGCCGCTCACCTTCGACTTCTGCGCCTTCCCGCTCGGCAACCTCGGCCGCGCCTTCGGGCTGCGCACCCTCACGCACGGCTGTGGCGCCGGGGGTAGCATCTGTTCGGCGACCAACCTGCTGTTGTTCGTTGCGCTGGAAGGCAAGCTGACCAAGGTGTTCGACGCGCAGGTTGCCTTCTTCGGCAACTTCGGTGGCGATTGGCACGAGGACGGCACGCGCGATCACGCGGTCGAAGAAACGAATGCCGTGGTTCGCTTGCAGGGCGGACACTCCAAGACCGCCGCCCCGCCCGTGATCGAGGTAGTGCTAGTGGGGAAGCGTGCGAAGAAGCAGCGCTGGACCTGGCAGGTACCCGTGGCGCCGCAGCACGACGAAGGCCCGCCCGTGACCGGCGTCGACAGCCCGGGCTGGTACGTCACCGAAGATCCGGAGCTCATGGGCACGGTGAACAGCGACCCGCCCAACCGCCCAGCGCACCGATTCGCCCCACCGCGCACGTTCGCGCATCCGGGGCAAAAGCCGTTGCCTCCATGGCAGGGGCTTGGGGTCATGCCGGGCGTCGGCGGGGGAGCCAGTCAAGCTGCCATCGGATTGCGGGGCGAGCTGTACGTGGGCGGAGCGTTCGAATTCGCTGGCGACGTGCCCGCGCGGAACATCGCCGTATGGAACGGCCACGCCTGGTCCGCGCTGGGCGCGGGCATAGAAAAAGGGGTCAAAGCGCTGACCGTCGACCGAAGCGGGAAGCTGTACGTGGCATCCACCGATCGCGTGAGCATGTGGAACGGCGGCGCGTGGACGGCGTTGGGTGACCGCACGCACGAGGAGCTGATCGCCTTGGTGGTCGATGGCGCTGGCGTGGTCTATCGAGCAAGCCAGAACCAGGTCTCGACGTGGAACGGCAGCGCCTGGTCGGCGCTCGCGAACGGATGGGAGGGGCGCCTCGTGCGGACCCTGGCCGTCGACGGTGCCGGGCGATTGTATGCGGGAGGATGGGCGGGCAAGAACCGGAGCAGCAACCTCGCCGTATGGGACGGCAGCCGATGGTCGGGGGTTGGGGGCGGCACGGACAACTTCGTGTCTTCGCTGGCCGTGGACCGCACGGGCAAGCTGTATGTGGGGGGCACGTTCCAGCACGCGGACGGACAGACCGCCCACAGCCTCGCGATCTGGACGGATGGCGCCTGGCGGTCCGGGGACATGGGGGATCTCGGGCCCGACGGCGTGGTGGATAGTCTGCTGGTGGATCCCCAAGGAGGTCTCTACGTGGCTGGGCGGCTCGAGGGCCTTGGCCCGGGTTTCACCAGCAGGGCGCGATGGAATGGCTCGACATGGTCGGTGCCGCCGGCCTTTCCGATTGCCATCGACAGTACCGGGGCCATCTACAATGAGAGCAGGAGCTACGGCAAGCTCGCCTTCGCCACGCTCCGCCGCTGGGACGGGCACGACTGGACAAGGTTGGGTAGCGGCATGGACGAACCGGCATCCACCGTGGCGATCGCCGGGGCGAACGACCTGTTCATCGCAACCGAATCCAACGATATGAAGAAGAGCATCGTGGCCAGGTGGAAGAATGGTGCCTGGTCCGACCTGCGCTGCCCGTTGCACAGGGTGGAGGCCCTGGCCGCGGATGGCGCGGGCAATCTGCTCGCCGGGGGAAGACTGCCCAAGGCATCGGACGGCTGGCCGCCCATCGGCGTGTTCAGGTGGAACGGGAAAGCCTGGTCAGATCTGGCCGAGCAGAAGCTCGGTAGCATCCTGGCCCTCGCGACGGACGGCGCGGGCAACCTCTACGTCGCAGGCGAGTTCAACGCCATGGCGGGCACCAAGGCCATGAGCGTCGCTCGCTGGGATGGCCACGCATGGCTCGCGCTCGATGCGGGAGTTTCCGACGGCCGGGCTGGACCGGGACGGGTATCCGCGCTGGCCGTCGACGCAAAAGGGAACCTCTATGCCGCTGGCCAGTTCGAGGCGGCCGGCGGCTCCCCTACCCGCAACATTGCAAGGTGGGACGGACACGCGTGGTCTGCGCTTGGGGAGGGAACCGCATTTCCCGTGCGCGCCTTCGCGGTGGCCCGCACCGGGCAGGTCTTTGCCGGTGACGGCTGGTCCAGGGTAGTCGCCTGGGACGGCCACGCGTGGTTCCCGATGGCACCCGGGATGACCCCGCAGATCCTCGCGCTGGCCACCGACGCGGTGGGGAGCCTATACGCCTCTGGAACCGCCGTGAGCGTGGAGGGAAGACTGACCTGCGGGGGAATTCCCTCGGAGGCGGACCGACGCGTGGGCCAGGTCGTAAGGTGGACGGACGGCGCGTGGGTGCCGCTGGGTATCTTCGACGCCGATGTCCAGGTCCTGGCAACCGACGCCTCAGGCGGAATCCATGCGGCAGGGCCGTTCCTGACCGAGAGCGGCCGGCCCGTTGGCCACGTGGCGCGCCTGGATCCATCCCACATCCAGCTCCGGTAGCCGGTCCAGCCACAACCCCATGGCCGGAGCGTCCGTCGCGGTCGCCGTGGCCATGGAACAAGCGCCGAAGTAAGCGCGACGTCAGCGACGGAACCGGCGGTTCTCGTCCGACCAGCGGCGCCAGGTGACGGCTTCGCCGTCGATGGTTCCCGGATGTCTGCTGCTCTCGGTGAAACCGGGCTCTTGGGCGAGCTTGTCGTCCGAACCTGGCCGCGACCCACGACGAGGTCTCGACCTTCGTTCGCCAATGGTTGCCGCCTGGGTAGCAGGCAAAGCAGCGCAAGCAGGCCCTGGGTACCGCCACTGGGAGCGGCACTTTCCCCTACAAGGTGTAACCGCGTCTCGGCGAGCTGCGCTCGAACGAGCCGCTATGGACGCTCACCGGTCTACCGCCCACCCACTGACGGCTCGCCGGAAGGCGGCGCTCGCAGCGCGACCAGCCGAAGCGACCAGTACATCACGTTCAGCAGCAGGCCCATCATGAGGGTCATTCCCCAGGTGCGGGGATAGGCGGAAGGATTGACGATGCGGTCGCCGATGTTGTCGAGGAGCTTGAAGGGATCGCGCAGGATGTCCCAGCTGTTCCAGCGCAGGTAGCGGCCGAGGTAGATGCCGAAGCTGCCCACGAAGAGCATGCACGAGGAGATGCTCGCGACCAGCCAGCGCGGCAGCTTGCGCAGGAAGATGCCCTCGATGTCGGCCAGGCTGAGGAAACCGAAGAGCAACCCGGTCCAAGCGAAGAGGATGACCAGCACCAGGTCGAACCACACAGGCGCCTTGTTGCCTGCGTTCAGGTGGAACAGGTCGGTGAGGATGTAAGGAGCGTTGGGGAAGAACAGCAGCCAAAGCGCGAGGAGCACCGGGACCAGAATCTTCGATGTTCGCAGCCACGGCTTGATGACGATCGTGGTGCTGATCAGCCAGGGGATGAAGGCGAGGAAGAGGTTCCAGTTGAGAAAGAGAAACATCTTCGAGTGCGTGAGCGCCGCGCGGCCAAGCGACACGCCGAAAGCAAGCCCGCACAAGGCGGCGAGGAGCAGGGTTTCCTGCCATCGGTGGTGTGCCTTGAGAGCGGCAATCATGGTGTCACCCGCATCAGCGCGGCGAATTGGGATCCTATACCGCAACGGCTGGGTCATGCGAGCGAACCGCTGGCGGCCAGGCTGCGCCTGGTGTCTCGCGACAGTCCCTGCGCCCCCCGGCCTGATGAATCCCCACGGATCGTGATCCCGAAACCGCACAGGCTGTCCGTCCTCCCCGCCGCCACTGACGCCGCTGCCCTCCCCCGCTCCGCCTTCCCCGCCGCCCCCATGGTGCTCTTACTCCTTGTCCCAGCCCGCGAGGAGCCCAGCCAGTATGACCAAGCGAAGCGACAGCCCAGCGATCCCCTCTGGTACAAGGACGCGGTCATCTACGAGCTGCACGTCATGGCGTTCCTCGACGGGAACGGCGAGCGCATCGCCCAGGGCCGCGACAAGGCCTGCCCGTACCTCGCCGAGCACCCCGCGCTGGCCGCCGAGCTGCGCGACAAGCTGATTGCCCTGCGCAAGGCCGAGAGCTCGCGCCTGGGCGCACCGGCGCCTGTCGTCGGCGGGGAGAGCGAGGCCGCGTAGCGCACGCCCGAGTCGCTCCCTACGGGATCGGGGCCGCAACCACCGCCACGGCGTCCACCACCAAGGTACCGCTCAGTACCTTCACCGCAACGGTGTGTGGACCATTGCTGAGCCCGCCGAGGGTGAAGGTCTGGTAGAGCTCGGTGGAGGCCATCGTACTGGCCGAAGCCGCGGTGACTTGTCCGTCCACCGTGACTTCGAGCTTCGCCGAACCGTCATTGGGCCCGAGAATGTCCAGCCCCGTTCCCACGAAGGCGTACTTCAGGGTGGCGCCGCTGCCGCCGCTGGAAACCGAACGTTGATAGTAGTACATGCCTTGGCCGTTCTTGTGCGACCACGAGCCGCCGTAAACCAGCTTGGCGGCGGGGGGCGAAGCCAGGTCATAGGTTTCGAGATCGTCGAGCAACTCGGAGTAATACGGAGGATGACCGTCGATCGCTTCCACCTTCAGGTTGTCAAAACGGGTGTAGTAGTAGCCGCTGGCCAGGTCTACGCGACCGGATAGTCTCGGAGCCGAGTCCGTGTAGGTCGCAAGCGTGGTGCCGTCCAGATAGGCCGTCACCTTCTTCTCCACCACCTCCATGGCGAGGTTGTGCCATTGGTCGTAGGCGGCCTTGAATCCCGGAATGGTCACGCCGCCCGAGCCGCTGACCACGTTCCCGCTGGCGGCGGAGGTGCCGTCGACCAGCAACTGCCAGCTGCCGTCAAACAGGAACTTCAGGAAATAGGGCGTCCCGTTGATGTAGTGCGAGTTGGCGCCGCCCTGTTGTCGGGCCCCGATGGCGGCGTAGTTGTTGCCGCCTTGGGTGCTGTTGTTCTCGAAGGAGACGTCGACGCTGGCCCGGTAGTTGAGCCAGCGGTTGTCGCCGATGCCGGTGATGGGATTGCCGTTGTTCCAGGTGCCCCCGAGCCCCATGGCCGCTTGGTCCACTTGCTGGCGCAGGACGTAATCGGTCGAGCCGGCGGGAAGATAGGCCTCGAAGGCGCCGTTGCGATCGCACGCATAGCGCGGGATCACGCTTTGCGGGCCACCGCGGGACGCTACGTAGCTTTCGCTCCCCGCGACCTGACCGCCTGATCCGATGACCGGGACGGTCTTGCCGGAGTAGTCGAAGCCGTCGGCATAGAGAATCTTGTCCGATGGGTTCGGTGCCGAGCCGGTCGCGTCCGTGTCGAGCACGGCACGCGCACCCTCCACCGGCAGCGGCAGCCGGTATTCTGCATTCCCGACGTTGACCGTCGTCGTGGCGGTGACGACGGACCACGGTCTGACGGCGATGGTGTACACGCCGCCGGCATCGGTGGACAGGTTGCAGACGTACTTCATGTAGTTGCTGTTGAAACCCGCTCCGCTGTCGGCGGCGCGGGTTTCCCATAGCTCCAGGGCAGGATTGCCCGCAGTGGCCATGTTGGCCGTCTTGAGCTTGTAGATTTGCACCCGCGAGCTATCGTTCATGAAGACGGTGGAGAAATTGCGCTTGTCGGGAGCGGCAAGGGTCATGTAGCTGGGGGTGCCATTGCGTCCGTCGACCGGGTTGGTGCCGGTCGCCCCGGTATAGCTCGATTGCGGCACGGCCCTCCAGATCCCGGCGGTATTGTCCTGGTTCTCCCAGCCAGCCCGCGCGAACCAGCTGAAGTGCCTCAAGACGTGGAGACCAGCGTCGTAGTGAATCCAACCCGACCATGGGTCCCGCGCGCTCAGCAGTTCCTTGAAGGAGTACTGCCCACCTTCGTAGAAGGAACCGATGGCCGGCTGGTAGATGAAATGCGTGCGGCGGGAATTGACGAAGCCCTTGATGATGGTGTTGCCCATCTCCAGCGGACCGTTGAGACCGCCGATGCCGGAGCCCGAGTTGGGACGGAAGGCGGTGTTGCTGAAGGTCGCCTGCGCCTCGCTGTTCCACACCTCCTTGTCGTATTGTTCGGCCAGCGTCTTGAAATTGCCGGCGCTGTCGTCGTCGGTGTTGTAGTGGTATCCGGCGACCGAGACGGCGGCGCGCAGGGTCGCATCGCTCACCATGCTGTTGCCGAAAGAGCCGAGGCCGGCCTCGTCCGAGATCACGACCTTGATATTGTTGTACAGTGCCTGCTCGGTTCCATCGCTGAAGCCGGTGGTGTCGGCCTTGATGCGGTCCGCGTATTGCTTGGTCCACGTCAAGTCGGGCGTGCTCTCGTTGACGCCGGGGTTGACGTAGTCGACCATGGTGCCGTAGTTGCGATACGCGGCCAAGATGGTGTTCTTGTACCAGGCATAGACGTCGTCGTTGGTCTTCACCCAGCCGGGGGCGTTCCAGCGCAGGATGCTCACCTTGAGGTTGGGGTTTAGCTTCTTGGCGTCGGCCGCAAGCTGGAAGCCGGGATCGCGCTTGACGTTCGCGGCTTCGCTCGCCAATCGCATGGTGGCCGCGTCCGGGCCGGTGGAGTTGTTGCGGTCGTTGCCCATCTCGATCTTGACCTGGGTCATGATTGGGTTCGTGCCGCCAAACAGTATCTGCAGAAGCTCCGTGTATTTCTCGGGATGCTCGGACTTGTAGTCCATCAACACCTCGCTGGTGCCGTTGGCGCTGAGCACGCCGAAGCCCTTGAAAGTGAGGCCGTTGACGTTCGCGGCCTTGATGTTGGCGCCGTCGAGGGAGAGCGTGGTTTCCGTGCCGCCGGTGCCGGTAGTTCCCCCGCAGGCGACCGCGACGCCGGCACCGCCCGCGCCACCGCTGCCCCCGGTGGGGGCGCTTCCTCCGCTACCATCGGCTGTACCGCTCGAGCCTGCGCTGCCTCCGGTCGCGACCACGCCACCGGAGCCTGAGCCACCCTTGCCGGCCGCACCGTCGGGCGCGGCCATGCCGCCGCTCCCGGTCGCGCCCCCCGCAAGCACCCCACCCGTGGCGGCACCGCCATCGCCGGGCGCCCCGCCAGTGCGGGCTATGCCGCCACTGCCGGTTGCACCGCCCGTGCGCGCCGCGCCGGCCGCACCGCCGGCAGCCGAGCCGCCGGCGCCACCGGCGGAGCCTCCGCCAGCGCCCAACCTGCCACCCAGCGACGGTTGACCGGCTTGACCACCGCCACCTGACACTCCCTCGGCACCGACCAGAGAGCCGCCAGTGGCGCTGTCGCCGCCCGAACCCCGAGTTGCACGCCCACCGCCGTTGCACGAGAAAGAGGTCGAGAAGAAGGCGAGGGCCATGACCTGCGCGACCAGGAAAGGCACCGGCGACCTGCAGACCGCGGCCGGCACGCCCGAGCTCCCGCCGGAAGCCTCGGCAGAGCCCGACGCCGAGACGGTCATGGATCGTCCCATGGACAACCGATGAGCCCGACGCGCGAGGAGCGGCAAGAAGACGAGTCCTCCTTCGGCATGGCGCTGCAGCGATCTCCGTGGACGTTTCTTGTCGCCCATGGATGCGGACGGTCGCGCCCCAACTCTGCGGAACAACATCTTATGGTGTGCAGTGGCGCCAGTTCCGCGTTTCTGTCTTGCCGACAATGGGGTTGCGCGGGCGTGGTGGTGTCCCCAAAACCGTCCGCGCCACCGTCCCGCTAGAAGTCCGGTTGGGTGTCAACTCGCAGGTGGAGCCCGGCACGCGCAAAGCGCATTCCAGATCCCGACCATGACTCCGCCGCCCCAACCCATAGACCCGAGTTCGAACCTCCCGACCATTGTGGGAGATTTCCGCTCGGGATGCGAGCCAAGCTCGACGCTGCTGCAACTCTGCTGACAATCGAGGAAGGGATTGCCCGGGCATAGCGCGCTAGTTGACGTACGATCCGTTGTCGGACATTCCGAGATGCAATGCGGCGATGCGGAGAGGGCGCTTAAAAGGACTACGTGCCGCTACGGCACAGCGCCCGGCCCGCGGTTGCCGTACTCGCCGAGGTAGATCTCGGCGGGCGAGGGGCCGGTACCGTCGGGGTAGAAGTCGTCGGAGGTGTAGAGCGTGACCGGCGTGGTTCCCGAGGGATCCTTGGGCGTGGTCGTGCGAGTGGTGGAGGGCGCCCAAGGCGCGGCGGCAATGTGGCCACCCAACGTGGAGTTGCGCACGATCACCTTGCCGATGGCGGAGACATTGCTGCTCTCCCACCACTGGTGGCCGAGGGCAACCCCACTGGCGCCGTCGTCCGCAGTGAAGTTGCAGCTGACGAAAAGGAAGCCGTAGCGATTATTGAGCACGGTGCTGGGATTGGCGATGACTCCGCCCGTGGGTTGACGGCTGGTGAGGTATCTGATCTCGGTGTGATCGAAGACCGCGACACCGCGGCCGGTGATGATGTCCTGATCGCCTTCGATGGTGCAGTCGCGGAAGTACGAGCGCGACGCCGTCGAGGTATCCAAGGACTTCAGATAGAGCGGAGCGATGTTGCCGAGAATGCGCACGTTCTCGAATTGGGCCCGGTCGCATTGGTTGAGCAGGGCGACGGCGCTTTGATCGGCCGTGGAGGCGGGATCTTCCGCGAAGTCGTTGGCCACCGTGATGTTCTTCATCTGGAAACCGGTCTTGGCATTCACGGTCATCGTCGCCGAGGCCGACAGCCCAACCAGCCCCACCCCGTTCACGATGACCGTCTTTTCGGCATCGGCTTCGGTGCTGTACAGGGTGAGCATCGCGGCCGTGGTCTTGCTGGGAACGACCACCTTTTCGCGGTAGGTCCCCGCCTTGATGCGGATGTAGACCCGGCCGCACTGGACCTGGGGAATGGCATCGGTGATGGCCTGGTTGATGGTCGTGTGGGTGCCGCTGCCATCGCTGGCCACGGTGAAGAGCGGGTTGAAGGTGTTGACGTCGCCGATGC
The DNA here is from genome assembly GCA_003136095.1 of Myxococcales bacterium. GTDB lineage: Bacteria > Myxococcota_A > Polyangia > Fen-1088 > Fen-1088 > Fen-1118. The sequence continues at coordinate 6,180 of PNBO01000306.1, read as the reverse complement.
CGTTGGTGACGGGATCCCAGTTGTCGTTCAGGGCATAGGTGACGGTCGACCCGGCATCCGTGGAGCTCCCAGCATCGAAGGCCGCGCTGCCAGCGTCGATGGCACCTGCATCGATGTCGCCGGTTCCGCCGTCCACCGCCACCGCGCTCGGCGCGGATGGACCGGTCATGGTGCCACCTTGGGCCAGTGCCTTGGCGATGGTGTAGTCGCTGTCGGCGAGCGCGGCGGAAAGCTGAGGCCGGGTGGCGGTCGATGCGGCGGCGGGGCCGGGGTCCTGCATCGGCGCGGTGCCGCTGGGAACCACGCCGGTGGGTAGCGCCGGGCACACGATGAGCGCGTCGCCGGCCTCTGCCGTCGCGGTATCAGCATCGGGCAAGCTGTCGGCTACCGGGGTGTCCGGGGCGCCTGGCAAATCGACACCCGCGTCCGGACCACTGTCGGCGAGGTCCGGCCTGGTGTCTGGCTGAGGGGGGACGTCAGGATTCTGCGCGAGATCCGGCGTCTTGGCAGTATCGGGCGGCGCCGCCGCGTCCGGTGTCTTCTTCGTGTCGCTGCCGCAGGCGCCCAGGCCGACGGCCAAGGTCAGCAGCCAGGTGGTGCGAAGGATTTTGCCGAGGGTAGGTTCTCGTCGCATCGCTCTCTCCTCAGTTGAATGGGACCCAGGCGCTACTGCAGTCGCGTGGAGCCGCCGCCGCCGTCACGTTGTCGGTCACCGTGACCCCGGTTCCGGTAGGCAGAATGCTCACCGGGTTGGGGCCCAAGGTGATCATCGCGCTGGAAGCATTGATGGTGGGTGGCGTGTCGAACACGACATTGTCCATGGCGAGCGTAAGGGGATGACTGGCGTCGTAGCCGGAGAGTCGCAAGCTGCCGCCGCCGAGCACGTGCACGTTGGTCAAGGTGATGTCCTGGAAGTCGGGGATCAAAGTGCCGGTTGCGCCGCTCGTGTAGTAGGGATTGAAGACCAGCGGTTGCGAGACGTCGCGCATGCACACGTCGGTGTAGCTGATCCCTTGCACCAGCCCGCCGCGGCTGACGTCGGACTTGATGCGGATGCCGTACTTGGTCCCGTCCAGCGACAGATCGCACACCTTGACGTTCCTCACCCCCACGTTGGTCTCGCTGCCGATCGACATACCGTGGCCCTTGCCGAAGTGGTTGTGGACGATGACCAGATTGTCGACGATCATGGGACCGTCACCCTTGATGGCGATGTTGTCGTCCCCCGTCGAGATCGTGCAGTATGCGATCACCCCGTCGGCGGAGCCGTCGGGATCGACGCCATCGGTGTTGGGCGAGCTGGGATCGGTGATGATGGTGATGCCCCAGATGGTGAAGCCGCGGATGCCCGAGGGCACGATGTGGAACTTGCCCGAATTCTGGAAACGCAAGCCCTGGATGGTCAGGCCATTGCCCATGTTGGCCGCGACCAGGCGGGGCGCCGCCAATCCGCCGCTGGCCGCGGTGTTGAGCTGCCACCAGGTCGAGGTTCCACCAAGCACGGGCTTGCCGCCCTGTCCGTCCACGGCGCCCGCGCCCATGAGGCCGGTGTCGTTCTTGCCGGTGATGTTGAATACGCCCGAGCACGCGCCGTTGCTGGTATCCGTTCCACACAGACCCGAGCCTGCCTTCGCATCGAAGTTGCGAGGATTCCGCGAAGCGTACACCGTAACCCCGGCATCGATCCACACGGTCACCCCGGACTTGAGCTGCACGGTGCCGACCAGAAACGCGTTCTTGCTGCCATCGACGGCGAGTTGTACCGACTGGCCTGCCGGGCAGCTATCGATGGCCGCCTGGATGGTGCGGGTGTCGAGCGCGTTCTCGTCGCTGTCGGTGGTGGCGTCCCCCGGCACGACCAGCTTGGTGGCGAGCACCGTCGCACACGCTGGTGGAATGACCGGCTCGGTCCCGATGTCGTCGCACGACGTGGGATAGACCTTGGCCACGACGTCGACCGCCCCGGTGTCAACCTGCACGGTGTCCATCATCCGCGTGTCCACCCCCAGGACGGGTGCGTCCGCGGTGTCCAAGCCAGGCGCGGGCGTATCGGCGATATCGCCCACCGTGGCCGTGCCACCGGCCGCGTCGACAGCTTCCTGGGCAGCGTCCGGCACTCTCATGCCGAGGCCGGAGCACGCGGATAACCAGCCGCACGCGAGCAGGGCGGTCATGCATGGATACGAGCGGATTGGACTCATGGTGCGCTACTGCTTGGGATTCCAGCCGCCGAGGACCACGGTCACGTCACGCATCTGCGCCGCGGTGGCAGCGTCGATCTGCTGGGAAACCGGGCTGCGCTGACTGACGTCCACGGGCGCGCCCGTGGGGTCCGTGCTCTGGTACTCCCAGAAGCGCACCTTGCTGTTGTCCACGCCAGTCGTGGCCACGAGCCAGCCCTTGGGGTCGATGTGGCTCCCCATCTGGCAATTCACGTAGGCGACGTGGCAAGCCGGGGCTCCGGTAGGGTCGCTGAAATTGGTCCGCGCCAGGAGGTGACCGGTGATGGCCGGCGAGTCGGCGGTGAGCTGGCAATCCACGAAGACGTAGCCGTAGGTGGCGGCGGTGTTGCGCGCCTGCACGTTGTAGCCCGCGCGGGACACGGTACGAATCTCGCAGCGATCGAAGTAGGCCACGCCAGTGCCCCAAATGTAGTCGACGTTGCCCTTGATCAGACTCTCGGCCAGGTAGACTTGGCCGTTGAGCAGCAAGGTATCCTGGTTGCTGTAGATGTTCGCATTGCGCACGATGACCTTGCCCGCCGCCTCCACGTGCAACGCCTCGGCCTGGGCATTGGTACCAATCTGGGGAGCTTGGTTGTCGATGGTCAGATTCTCGATGACCCAGTTGGCGCCTCCGTTCAAGGTCACCAAGGCTCGGGAGGCCGTGCCCTTGTTGCAGTTTTCGTTGTTGGCGTAGGCGATGATGCTTTGCTCGCGGTCCTCACCGCGCAGGGTTACGAAGCTCTTGGTGCTGGCGTACACGAGCTCGCGGTAGGTGCCCTTCTTGAGCGTGATCACGATGGGCGTGGTGTTGCTCGCCGGAACCAAATCGATGGCGCCCTGGACCGTGCAGGTGTCACCCGTGCCGTCGAGGGCCACGGTGAGTGTGGGTTTGGCGGTGGGGGCCAGCGCGGTGGTGGTGAAAGTCCACGCGCTGCTGTCGGTGATGCCCGGCAGCGCCGTCCCGGCAGTGTCGATGAAGACCCCGCTGTCGACGGTGACGGCGTACGTGCCGCCCAAGGGCAGCGGCGCATGAAGGATGATGGTGGCCACATTGCCTTCGAAGACCACGGGCCAGTAGAAGAACGACTTGCCACCTACCTTCTTGCTGTAACCACCGTCGGCCATGTCGATGCTGTCCACCACGACCGGCGCGCCCCCATCCATGCCGATGGTTTGCCAGACCTGGATTTTGCCCGACTTGCCCGCCTTGGCCGTGGCAGAAAAGCCGATGCGCAGCTGCGCGTCGGAGCACACTTCGGTTGCTCCTGGAGCTGGGAACACGCCTGTGATCGAGGCGGGCAAGCCGGCGCCCGCGGTTACGGCCGGCGTCACGCCGCCGTCCACGGCTGGTGCAGCTATCGAGAAGTTGAGCTGGCAGGTCGTGCCGCCGACGTCGGGCCCGAGGTCCACCCCGGCCTCGGCAGTGCGGGTGTCGGCGATGGGAACAGTGGCAGTGTCTGCGGCGTCGGTAGAGATGGGGACATCGGCGGAGCCGTCGATGGGTGGGGGTGGCGGGACGCTCGCGTCCGCAATCGTCGTTCCACCGCCGCTCGAGCACGCGGCTAGGGCGAGGGCGACCGAGGTCAGGAGCCAGTAGGTTTGCTTCATGGGGCAGGCGACGCAGGGGACTCGACCAGCGACCTGGCCAAGTCGGCTTGGGCCCCGCGCGGAAAACGTTCGAGGTATTGCCGTGCGGCCTCACGCGCGCGCGCGCGATCCGCCTGGGAAAACAGGGCGATCTCCCGGCCCAGCGCCTCACCCGCATAGGGTCCCTGCGCCGACTCGCGCAGGTAGGTCTCGTACCAAGGCAGGGCCGCCTTGG
>PNBO01000306.1:0-2127 GCA_003136095.1 Myxococcales bacterium | reverse complement strand
CGAGCGGCGTCGGCGAGCGAGGTGAGCTCGGCCGCCGATGCCCGGGCGAGCGTGACGTCGAGGCCCCGAGCTTCCGCGTCCTTGACGACGGCGGCGAAGTCACCGCGCGCAATCAGGCTCGACCACGCTTCGTTGGGTTGGCTCTCCGCGAAGCTCTCCCCTCCCCTGGACCGCGCACGACGGAGCGACGGGCGGGCTCCCGTCGGCGCGGGCAGAGGCTCCGCGGCGGACTCCCCGGCCGGGGTCGCTGAACCAGGCCGCGGTTGCCCGAGCATGGCGAGCTTGCTGGAAACGGCGTCGGGCGCCTGGCGCTCGGCGGCTGGCGCGGTCGCGAAGAGCTCGATCGACTCGCCCGCGCGAAGAGTGAACCGGCGATCCTGCGACGCCCCCCTGACCTCGACGACGCCCGCGTGCATCTGCAACGCCAAGCGGCCCCGCGCGGCCTCGAAACCGAGGTGGAACGCGGTTCCCTTGACCGCCACCGTGAACGGCCCGGCATCGAAGCGCCACGAGCTGCCTTCGCGAGGTTTGACCGAAACCTCGAGATCGCCGCTCGCCAGGGCGACGCGCGCNNCCGGAGCTTCGATGCTCTGCTCGGCCCCGACCGAAGTGCCTTCCAGCACGAAATGCAGGGGCGCCAGCGGCGTCATCTCGCGCTGGTACCGCATCCAATCGGCCACGATGCCCACCCCCAGGATCATCGACACGAAAACGATGCCCCGAAAATACCAAGGCGTGACGTTCCCTCGCACAATCGGCACCGAGGGGTACTTGCCGGACGACAAAGCCTGATCGAGCTTCTGCCAGCCCGCCTCGAGCTCGGCGGAGGAAACCTTGGACAAACCGTCACGGGTGACCTGGGCGACCATGTCGACCAGGCGCTGCTTTTCCGTGTCGCTCAAGCGTTTCCGCACGGACCACCTCCGTGGGGCTCGGACTGCATGAAGCCAGCCAGACTGAGACGCAATCCCTCGTCGCTCACGGCCGCGCGCTCGATGGCACGCATCGCCTTCAGCAAGTACCGCTTCACCGTGGCCAGCGAGATGTCGAGGCCCGTGGCGATCTCGCCTAGATCCATGCCCTCCACGTGTCGCAAGACGAAGACCGCGCGATGCTTGTCCTTCAAACCGTCGAGAATGCGCTGGATGCGGAGCAGGGTATCGCGCGACTCGAAATCCGTCCCGCTCGACTCCCGCGTGTCGGTGATAAGGACCAGTTTGTCACGCGCACGTTGGACGACGTAGAAGTGCCGAATCTCCTCGCTGAGCACGCGTATGGCGACCGAGTAGACGAAGCTGCGCAAGGCCGAATGGTTTTCCAGCGTGTGCAGGCGGCGGAAGACGCGCAGGAAGACCTCCTGCGCGAGATCGTCATGGTCGTGCCGCGCATTCAGCGCCCCGCGCAAGAGCCCATACACCATCGAGGCATGGCGGTGCCAAACCTCGCGCTGGGCCCAGGGTTTGCCAGCCATCGCCTCGGCAGCCAGCGTCGCGTCGTCGGTCTCCGACCCCAGGCGCGCGGGTGGAGCCGCGTGCGACCTGCGCGCGGGGGCGATAGCTACCGGGGCACTGCGTGGCGGCTGCATGGCGAAAGAAGAGACTCGGGTGAGCTTGTACCAACGCAGTGGTCCCTCGCCCGGACAACGGCTCAGGTCGCGATGAGGGCGACCGTTGTGGGGCAGCCGTCGCCCCCGAAAAGCTGAGCCGATCTTGTCGGGACGACCCACTGCGCCTGTAATTCTCACCTGGTTGCCACAGCGCAGCTTTCCCTGGAAGGTTTTTTGTCAATGAAGGACCGATCGAAGTTGGGTGCCCACGCGGCGCCCGCCCTCCTCGCAGCGGTATTCGTGCTCGCAGGGGGCGCCCGTCTCGCCAACGCGGACGAGCCAACCAGTCCCAGCCAGGATGCCTCGGCGGACGCGGCGCCCGAAGTCGCACCGATTCCAGCTCCAGCCGCGGCCGTGGTCCCGTCCGCGCCCGCCTCCGCGTCATCTCCTGCCGAGGCAGCTCCCGCGCTTCCCGCCGCCGAAGCCGCACCCACCGAGCTTACCGGCGCCGCCTGGTTTGCCCGGCCGCGGCTGGCGCTCACCGTGGGCGAGAGCTCCCGGAGCTTCAAGTTGCGCTTCTT
>PNBO01000161.1 GCA_003136095.1 Myxococcales bacterium | reverse complement strand
CGCGCGCCGGGGTTGCGCTCGGGATCGCTGTCGTCGCAATCGCCGCCGCCGAAGAAACGCGAGTAGCCATCGTGGTCGAAGTCGAAGAGGCGCTGGCCCTGCGCGATGAGCTCGCCGGCCAGACTGGCGCGCGCCGAGGCCGCCTTGCGCGCCGGCTCGTATTCCGAAACCGTGAAGATCGCCACGAGCGCGCAGGCCGGTAGACCAATGGTCACGACCCGATCCCAGGCGCGCGCGAGAGCGCGCCCGCGCAACAGGAGAGCCAGACCTGCGGTAGCGACCACGAGGCCCGCGATCACCGCGACTTGGTTCCAGGCCATGAACTGGAAATCCTGCACCCAGCGCACCTTGACGAGGACGGCGGCGGGCACCCCGAAGAGAAGCAGGGCGAGCAAAGCCGCGATCCACCCGCGGATCCGGGCCAGCCGGCGGCTCGCCCCCGCCAGCGCGAAGGGCAGAAGCGCCGACAGGCTCGCGGTCGCGACCGCCCGTTCGAAAAGCAGGCCCTTGCGCAGGGGCGCGCGCGTGCGCCAGACCAAGAAGAAGACGGCGGCCTCGACAGCGAGGGCGACGAGCGGTGCCAGCACCAGCACACCGGCCACGCCCAGCCCGGGTCGCGGGCTCGGCCAATCCGATTTCCTACGCAGCCCCGGCAGAAGGCCGAGAAGCCGTGCCAGGGCCGGCCCGATCGAGGCGGCGGCCACCGCCGTCACCAGCGACGCCAGCCCCACCACGCCAGCGGCGAGAAACCGGTTGTTGCGGGCCGCGGTGCCCGTGACGGCCGCGATGGTGGCGGCCGCCGGCGCCGCCGCGGCGACGATCCAACCCAGGGTCACGGCCGACGTCCCGCGGCTCCGCCCGTTGCCCCAGGCCTCAAGCCAGAGCAAAAGCGCCAAAGCCCCTCCGCCAGCCGCGGCGACGACCAGATCGAAACCCAAGGTCAGGACGACGCAAGCCAGGAAGGCCAGCAGCGGCGCCCGCGCGAGCGCGGCGGCGCGAATCCCGTCGGCGAGCCCGACCACGACGCCACCGAGGATGGCCGCTCGAACCACGGCCGCGGGCAACCTGAAAGGGGACATCTGGCCTCAAGTGCTAGCAGGCACCACGGCCTTGCTTCAAGGAAAGAAACGGGGGCGAAAGCCCTCTACTTCCCCAGGCTCATCACGGTGAAGGCGAGGATGGCCAACGCGATGCCGGCGTAGGAGCGCATCGAAAGGAGATCGCCGAGCAGCAGCACACCTAGGATGTTGCCCATGATGATAGATCCGGCGCCGTAGAGGGCCACGGTCTTGCCGATGGGCACGGTGGCGAGCACGTAGAGTTGCCCCACGGTGGCAACCTGGCGGCTCACGATGTAGATGAGGAACGAAAAGTTCAAGAACGCGGCGGCCGTGAAGCCGTGCTTGCGCATGTTCGCGCGCGCCATGAGGTCGCCGATGGTGAAGAGCAACTGCGTGCCCACCACGACCACGACGGGTGACTTGAGCCAGGACAACGCGCTCATTCCGCCGCCGCCTCGCTCTTCTTCCGCTTGACGAACCGGGGCGGTGCCTTCACTGCTTTGAGCGGCGACCGGTGGAGCAGCACCGGCAGCACCTTGCCCGTGGTGACGATCTCCATGTGCGAGAGGTCGGACCCGATCTCGAGCACCGGCGCATTTCTCTCCGCCGGGGTGAGATCGCGATAGGTTTCGGGCAGGCTGGCGCGCCGCTTGGCCGTCGGGATCTTCTCGAGAAAGGGGGCCACCCGGCTGGCGGTGTCTTTCGTAATCAAGGTCAGGCGCGGCTCGTCGCTCCCCGGATGGCGAATAAGCCAGGTCTGGAACTTGTCGTCCATCCCATAGAGCGCATCGAGAAGAATGAAATTCTCCACGCGTTTGTCCTCCGCCCAGCCGCCCAGGGTCCGCCAGGCGCCGCTGTGACCGGCCACCACGATGGGCGACCGCGCCTTGATGCCCACGAGCTGCCTTTCCACTTCCTTGAGCAGGTCGCCGAGCACGGGCCAGGAAACCTCCTCGTCGCTGCCTCTCGGCGCCTCGGGAACGATGAAGAGCGCGTTGGTCTTGCTCGCCGCGAACTGTTCGGCGAGGGCGTGCTGGACCCAGGCGCCGTCGACATTGGTGTAGTAGCCGTGCACGTAGAGCACGGTGCCTGCGGTTGCCGGGTCGTAGCCGCGTGGCTGCCAGACGTGCACCGGCCCCTTTTCCGTGAGCAGCCGCCAGTGGCTGCCGCCCGAAACCTGATCCGTGGCGGGTTCGGAGGTTTCCAAAGGGGCCGCCTTGCCCGTGCGCCGGGTGACCATCATGTGTCCGTGTCCATCGCTGTCGGGATAGCCGAAGTAGAAGGGCAGCATGCGCTTGGGGCTGGCTTGCCAGAGGGCCAGGAGCTCGGTCCGGTAGTGCGAATACTGGGCCAGCATGGGCCCGTGGAAGAGCCCGTAGCTCTCCTGCTCGAAGCCGGCGGCGTGCGCGATCGAGGGCGGAATACCGGTCGAGTCGGAGAGCATCCACGTCGCGTGGTCGAGCAGGTAGGCGCGAATGTGCGAGAAGCCGTCGAACCACAAGAGATAGCTCGCGGCCTTGATGAGCGCGGCCACCTTGCCCTTGGCCCCGAGGTGCAAGGCCAGGGGCCCGTTGGCGTGAAAGTGGTTGTCGTCGAGATTCGCGGCGACATGGCGGTACACCTGCACGGGCGCCTTGGCATCCTGGCGCGGCCGGAAGGTGATCTCGACGTTGGCGAAGGGGTTGGGGCTGTCCTTGTCCCGGGGCTGGCCCGGCGGCGGCAGATCGCTCGCCTGCAGGTAGACCAGATTACCCTGGGCATCCAGGCGGAAATAGCGCAAGGACAGCGGTTCGAAGTCGAAGACGGAAAAGGCGACCAGGGCAAACGAGATTTCCCCAGGCAGCGACGAGTGCGAGCCGGCCTTCAGGTTCGTGGTCTTGGAATGGCTGACCGCGAACAAGCAGCGCAGGTGCTCGCGCGTGGATTCGAGGCTTGCCTTGAGCTGCTTGCGTGTGAGCGAGGCCAAGCCGCGAATATCGCCGGCGGTCTCGAGGGAGATGGTGGTGAATTCCTCGGCGGCCGGGAAGGTCGCCAGCGCGGACACCAGATCGCCGCCGCCGAAGGGATAGACCACGCGCCTCGGCAGGTCGGCCGGCACCAGGCGCGCCAGATAGGGCCGCACGCGATCCACCCAGCGCGCGTGGTACTTGCCGACCTTGTCGGCCAGGGTCACGCAGTGCTGCTTGAGCAGGGGCCTCGGCCAGGCCTCGGGCAACTCGGCATCGCCGGCGCAAGCGACCAGCTTGAGCAGCATTCGCGCCTCGGCGGAGAAGTCGGTTCCCGCCGCGCCCACGCCGGTGGCTGCCTCGGGCTGCGCCGGCTGGGCGCGCGCATTCCCCACGACGCCGAGCAGCGCCACGGCCAGCACGCCGAACAAGCACGTGATGTCAGACTGCTTCACGCGGTGCAATCTACCGCACCTTCGTTTCGGGGTGGAAGCGCGATGGCTTAATCGCGTTGGCGGTGGCGGGCTTTGCCTGCCGTAGCCAGAGCGCGGGAGGGCTTGGGAACCCGCCCAGGGTTCCCATTAGAATCAAAACTGCACGCCGGTATCGATGAACCAGTTGTCGGCCATGCTGCTGTCGGAGGGCGCCCAGGCCGTGATGATGTTCTGGGCGACCAGCGAGCGGCCGGACCCGTCGGAGATGCGCAGGGTGATGGGCAGCGCGAAGGGCCCCGCGCCTTGCGGGGTGGCCCAGGTGCCGTAGCGTTCCTGCGGGCGCGCCAGGGTGTAGCTGTCGTTGCGCATGAGCGCCAGCCAGTCTCCCGAGGGCAGCTGCGCCTCGACCCGGGCCGCCGCGCCCAGCCCGGCCACGTTCACCACGGTGAGCGCGAAGTAGTACTCACTGCCTTGGGAGCGCAACCATATGTGGATGTTGCCCACCACGGGACAAGGCACGCGTTTGTACTTCGTCGGGATCACGCCGTCGGTGATGGTGCCGTTGGCATCGCCGGTCTGCAGGCGTGCCATGGCGATGTCGTCGAGATCGAAGTGCATGCTCTCGTTGGGCAGCGGGTCGCGATCGAGCGGCGGGTCGGGCGGCGACGGTGGCAGCTGGCAACCGTACTTGAAGACACCTTTGATCTCACCACAGTGATCCCGGCCCGAGCCGCAGCACCACTTGGANNAGGCTGGACCAGAACTGGGTGTAGTAGTTGCCCTGGGGCGCCGTGAAGTTGCCGCGCAGGGTAACCCCAGCCGGATCCTTGCACAGGTCGGGATAGGCCTTGCAGAAGACGTCGCACTTCGCTTGCAGGGACGTGTCCGCCAGTTTCGTGGCCGACGTGCAGAGACCATAGAGCCCAAAAGCGCACGCGCCCGTGGGAGCGGTCCCGAAGTGGGTCGAGCGCGAATAGTGCCAGTCCTCGCTGTCGGTGACCTGGTGCACCTCGGGCCACTGTCCCGACGTGCATGCCTTGGCGTTGACCACCTGGCACTTGGCCGAACCCGGGCCACCGCACTTGTCGCAGCTCTCGGACTTGTCGTCGTCGCTGCAATACTGGGCGCAGCACACGCCTTCGGTGAGCGCCCAAGCCCCGCACGATACCGCGCCGGCGTCGGGACGCGG
>PNBO01000061.1 GCA_003136095.1 Myxococcales bacterium | reverse complement strand
CAAGGGCCGTCCCTACCGGGGCGGCCATCCGGGAGCGCGGTGCTCGGCTTCCGCGGGCTTGCCCGGGAGCGGATCGATTGTGATGGAACCCCAAAGGGGTTCCAAACCTCCCGCGAAGGAGCTTGTCGGGCAAAGCCCGCCAAGCCCCACGCATGAAGCGGCCGCATAGAGAACGGCCGCGCTGCGCGCGTCCATCGCACGCTCGGCATCTGGGGCCTCAGTCGACCGAAAGACCGGTCGACGTGGTCCCGGTCTCGATTCGCTGGCAACCGAGCGCGGGCGCTCGGTGTGCGAGTTCCACACGGGCGGACCCTGCCTCGGCCGCGCCCCCGGTCGCCCGCGCGCCGAGCTTGCTGCGGTCGCCAAGACCGAATCAGCTTGGTTCTCAAAGGTCACTTGATCTCAAGTGAAGCCAACTCTGGAGCCTGCCGGACCACATCATTGAAATAGGCAATCATCCAGTTGTCCTTCGCCAGTACGTCTGGCTTCTCGGCATGTTGCCGACGGCGTTCCAAAAGTGAATCATGGATGCTCCGCCAGGTCTCCATTCCGTCGACCACTCTGGCACGAAGAAATCTGCTGCGGATGAAATCGATGAACAGCAATCCATCCGGATCGCGACAAAGGGGTTGGCCCATTAGCCTGTCTAGCCTAACACCAGTCGGGGCGGAGTGGTTGATGACGTCCTCGAGAGCGTCATCCACGATGACTCGGGGATAGATGGCGACCCTAGACTCAAGGAAGTGCGCACGTATCAATGCTGGCCCAAGCGCCGTCGTGGAGGAATGAACTAGTTTCCCGACGACCACCGCGCCACGGAGGAAGAGTCCGCTGGCGAGCATGGTCCACAGGAGGTTGGACATCCGCTCGATCATGATTCGGGGGGTGATTCCTTCTGTGCGGCAACTCAGTAGCAGATGATCCGAGAACTGGTTCAGCTGGAAGTTCCCCTCGTTGGGAGAATCTGACGAGATTCCGTAGTCGGTGTATTGGTCCTTGAGGTTGAGCTGAAATACCGTGAAGTCAGCGCCGGGAGGGCGGTGGCCTGATTGCTCAGCCGCGGCTTGAGACGATATTTCCAGCTGCAACCGGTCGATCGCTCTGCAGGCGACTTCAGGAGGTCGTTCGTGGTCTTGGCAGAGTAGGCCCCTCCAACCCAGTATGTCCACGAGGGCGACGACGCGGTCCTCGTATCGGTTGGCGGTGCTGGGACGAGTCTTTGTGTTCGACATGGCTTGCTCGCCAGGAGGGTACGCGGTTGACAGCTATATTACGACGAGACGCCGCCGCGCAGGCCCGCCTTCATTGCGCGGTGAAGGAGATTTGACCCCTGCCAGCACTCCGCCGATTGGCGGTTGACTAGGCCGCCCTTCTTACTCAGTCCTCCTACTCCGATGTCCAGCGGGCGCAGGCGGGGCCGGGTGGCAGTGAGGGAGGGGACCCGTCGTGCGATTTGGTCGCGTGCCGCCCGCGCTGCGGGCACACTACGGGATGATCGGCGTGTGCAATGTGCGAATTGAATCGGCCAAATCACACGACGGGGAGGACGGCCCGAGCTGACAGGACCCGCCACGCCGAAGCCAGCGGGTCGCCGAGTTGACCGGCACATCACCTGAATACACGAAGGGCACGGCCAGGTCGCCCCGCCGTGCCCCTCTTGGAAACCATCGCTAGTTGGCGAAAATCTCTTTCCCGTGCCCAGCTGAGCCGAGGACGGTCTTGTTCTTCTCGATGATGAGGCTCTTGAGCTCGTCGCGGGCGGGGCCGAGGTACTTGCGCGGGTCGAACTCCTTGGGGTTCTCGGCGAAGGCCTTGCGGATGGCGGCGGTCATGGCCAGGCGGCCGTCGGAGTCGATGTTGATCTTGCACACCGCGGAGGTGGCTGCCTTGCGCAACTGCGCCTCGGGGATGCCGACCGCGTCTTCCATCTTGCCGCCGTACTTGTTGATCATCTCGACGTACTTGAGCACGACCGACGAGGCGCCGTGGAGCACGATAGGGAAGCCAGGAATGCGCTTCTCGCACTCTTCCAGGATGTCGAAGCGCAGGGGAGGCGGCTCGAGGATGCCTTGGGCGTTGCGCTTGCACTGCGCCGGCTTGAACTTGTAGGCGCCGTGCGAGGTGCCGATGGAGATGGCCAGCGAATCCACGCCGGTCTTCTTGACGAAGTCCTCGACCTGCTCGGGCGGGGTGTAGACCGACTTGGCCGCGACCACGTCGTCCTCGATGCCGGCCAGCACGCCCAGCTCGCCTTCGACGGTGACGTCGTACTGGTGGGCATACTCGACGACCTTGCGGGTCTCCTCGACGTTCTTGTCGTACGGGTGGTGCGAGCCGTCGATCATGACCGACGAGAAGCCGGTCTCGATGCACGACTTGCACAGCTCGAAGGTGTCGCCGTGATCGAGGTGCAGAGTGAACCGCAAGGGGCTGCCCTTGGCTTTGATCATTTCCAGTGCGCCCTGGGCCATCCAGCGCAAGAGCGTCTGGTCGGCGTACTTGCGGGCGCCCGAGCTGACCTGGAGGATGAAGGGCGAATCGGACTCGACGCAGCCGAGTACGATGGCTTGCAGTTGCTCCATGTTGTTGAAGTTGTAGGCCGGGATGGCGAACTTGCCCGCCATCGCCGCCTTGAACATCGCGCGGGTGTTGACGAGACCGATTTCCTTGTAGAGAGCCTTCTCTGACATTGCCTTTCGCTCCTTCTATCGTGCGTTACTTGTTGGGCATAATCTTGACGACGTGCGGGGCCTGGATGCGGTCCTGGGTCGGCAGCTCGCCCGCGAGCGGGCGGCAGTACTTGAGGAACGCCTCGGTGACGTTGTTGCCCTCGGCGTTGATGAAGGCGTCGTCCATGTGGCGGGTCTTGGCGGCCACGGCATCAAGTGGGATCAACTCGTAGTTCACCGCGTAGTCACCCACGCGCTTGATGGCCACCGAGCCGTCCGCGCCGTGCATGGCCGCGAACTGCACCGCCTTCTGACCGACCGCGCGCGCCTCTTCGGCGTCGGTCTGGCTGATGCAGCCGAGAAACGAGCGCTGCAGGTAGCCGAGGGTGTCGGCGCGGATGCGCTTGATCTTGGTCTTGGCCTTGATGAGGTCGGCCAGGAGGTCGCCCAGGGCGCCGGTGCCGGAGAGCTGGAGGTTGCCGTGCGAGTCCTTTTCCGCGCCCTTAAGCGAGGTAATGATGGGCGCGCCCGTCTTGTCGCTGACGCCTTCCGAAACCGCGATAATGCAGCGGCCGTGCTTGTCGTAGACCTTCTGCACGTCGGCGACGAATTTGTCGGCGTCGAAAACGCGCTCGGGTACGTACACGAGGTGCGGCCCGTCGTCCTCGAACTTGCGGCCGAGCGCCGAGGCCGCCGTGAGGAAGCCGGCGTGGCGGCCCATGACCACGCCGATGTACACGCCGGGCAGGGCGCGGTTGTCCATGTTGGCGCCGGCGAAGGCCTGGCCCACGAATTTGGCGGCCGAGCCGAAGCCGGGGCAGTGGTCGGTGCCGACCAGATCGTTGTCGATGGTCTTGGGCACGTGCACGCAGCACAGGTCGTACTTGGTGGCGCGCGCCTGCTCGTTGACGATGCGGCAGGTGTCGGAGGAATCGTTGCCGCCGACGTAGAAGAAGTAGCGGATGTCGTGCGCCTGCATGACCTTGAACATTTTCAGGCAGTACTCACCGTCGGGCTTGTCGCGCGTCGAACCGAGGCCCGAGGCCGGGGTGACGGCCACGTCCTCCAGGTTCTGCGTGGTGGTCTGGCCGAGGTCGAGGAAGTCCTCCTTGAGCACGCCGCTGACGCCATGTCGGGCGCCGTACACGTGGGTGATCTGGGGGAATCGGCGGGCTTCGAGCACGACGCCAACGACGCTTTGGTTGATGACCGCGGTCGGGCCACCGCCCTGCGCGACAAGTGCTTTTCCGGTCAACTTCGCCATGGGTTTCTCCGTGTTTCTCCGTCTCGGTAGTTCCTTGGGGAACCGTTCGGGCGGACACAATAGTCGCGTGAAGCGGGGATGACTACTGCAATTTGCGGGCGGCGGGCAGGGGTAGGGCGCCGCGCCGCTGGCGCCGGTCGGGAACGCGGTGACGCGCGCTCCCTGCTACTGCTTCACGGGCCAGGGTGTGCGCGCGGGAGTGCCGTCGGGCGCGGGCTTGGGCCCGGGGCCGGCGGCCTTGGCCGCCGGCGGCGGCGCGACGGCAGCGGACATGGAGATGCCGGCGCACACCTGGTCGCGGTTGGGGAACCACACCGTCTGGGCGTCCGCGCAGGCCTTCGCACGGCGCTCAGTCAGGCGCTTGGCCTGCTTCGAGCCGGCGCTCAACTTGGTCGGGGCGCAGCGGCGTTTGGGATCGCAGGAGTAGGCGCCCCAGCCCTCGGCCTCGCCGATGCCGATGGCGAACACCGTCACGGGCCCGATGTGGGCCATGGGGATGCCGAGCGCGTAGTCCTTGCCCAGCCCGGAGAACCCGTGCGCGATGGCGGTCGAGGCGCACTGCCGGGTGTCCTCGGCGCTGACCTCCTTGATGGTCGCCTCGAGGCCGCCGCGATCCACGCACGGCTTCTCGCCCGCCGTCTCCCAGTTCTCGAGCCCCAGTGCCTTGTTGACCGCGATGATTACCTCGGTCATTTCCTTCGCGGTCGCCGCCGGCAGCTTGGCCGCCGGATCGCCCGCCACGAACAATGTCCACACGATGGTCGCTAGCATGCATGCGATGATACCTCGATTCGGGAAGGGCGGAGAGTGCGTGAATTCTTGTGGTTGGGGCCCCCACCTTTTTCAATCGCCAGTCCGGAACCGGAGCTCGACCGCGACGTCGACGGAGAGGAGCATCTCGTTACGCGTGACCCAGGCCATCGTCGCCAGGTCGAAGATGATGTCCGTGCGCCGGCCGACCGCCCAGGCCAGCCCCGCCGCCAGATGCGCCACGGGACCGTTGCGGGCCAGGTAACCCGTGGCGAACTGGATCGGGAACGAAATGGAATGATCGGCTCCCGGTGGCTTCTCGTAGGTCACGAGGGCGCACGGCAGGAGCGCGTTCACGCGCCGGTCTTTCCCCTTCAAGTTGGCGAGAGCGAGATAGCCGCCCAGGCTCACGCGCGAGGCGAAGGCGTAGTCGAGGTGCCCCGCGAGCAGGGTGTTGGCGAACTTGCCCGGCGTCACGCCCTGCGCGCTCTCGAGCTGGAGCGACCAACTGGCCCGCGAGGGAGAGGCCCCGGGGCTTGGCGCGGTCTCGGGCTGCGCCGCCAGCGTCGAAGCGGGA
Source organism: Myxococcales bacterium (assembly GCA_003136095.1). Lineage (GTDB taxonomy): Bacteria > Myxococcota_A > Polyangia > Fen-1088 > Fen-1088 > Fen-1118. Next base: position 8,047 of record PNBO01000061.1, on the reverse strand, counting down.
GTAGGCGGCGTCGGGCCAGGCGGGGGCGTGGGTGGCGGAGACGGCGGCGGGTACCACGAATATGGCGGGTACGGGGGTGGGTACCACGGATACTGGGCGGGCGGCGGCGGTGGGTACCACGTGGCTGGCGGTGTCGGCGCGGGGAGGGCAGGGGGCGGTGGCGTGGGCGCGGGCTCTGCGGGCGGTTGCGCCGCGGGCTGGACGGGGGGCGGCTCCTGCGCCATCGCGGGCCCGGCCGCGAGCCAGACGGTGAAGACGACGGGAACGCGAATCATCGTAGTGATCTCCGTGGTTCGCGCGTGGCGGCCCACGAACGCAAGATGGGCTCCGCGCTCTCGAGCAGCGTCTTGGCGTAGGGTGGGTTGTGGACCTCGGCGGCCTTGTCCTCGAGCAGGAGCAGGAGGTTCCACAACGCTCGACCGGCTGGGGTGTTGCGCCGGATCTCCACAGTCGAGGCGTGCAAGGGGCGAACGTCGCCGAGCACGCGGAAAAGGCGCGCGTCCAGATAGAGCTGGCGGGCGCGCTGCTGGATGCCGCCGGGCCGCTTGGGATCCTCCTTGGGACACTCGACGCAGTCTTGCCAACGAGCGACGAAGGTGTGGTTTCCGCCAACTGTCGTAGATGGGAGGCCATCGCCCTTGTGGCAATGCAAGCAGCCGCCGTCGAGAGTGGCCAGCGGCGCCGGGCCCTCGAGCGCGGCTCCGGTCGCTGGGTCGAGCCCGCCGCGGCCGAGCCAGAGCGCGGCGGCCGAAGCCAACGGTGCGCTGGCTCGGGACGGATCCGGCGTGTGGCAGGGCAGGCAGATCGCGCTGCGCCGGGCGGTTTCGTCGGACAGCGGGGGCAGAAGAGGCGGCCACGCAATCTTCCGCAAGAGCGCGTGCGGTGTCTTTCCCTTAGCGTCCGGTGCCGGGTGCGAATCGTGGCAGGCAGAGCAGGCGATCCCGATGGCGCCAGCTTGCTCGGGTGGCCGCAGGCTGGCCATGAACGTCAGGTGGTCCTGATTCGCGGGCGCCGCGCCGGCGGGAAACGCTTTGGGCTTCTCGGCGAGGAGGAATCCCCATGTCGTGTGACAGCGCACGCACTGGGGCTTGCTGGCGGCGTCCGGATCGCGGTCGGCGCGCGAGTTCGCCGACGAACGCCAGGCGACAACGTGCCGGTAGACCGGCGGAGCGTCGTGGCAGATGGCGCACACCTCGCTGCGCAAGGTGGTCCAGCTCGCGCGTGGATCGGGCACCGCGCCCGGGCCATGGCAGGACAGGCAGCCAGCTCCGCCCAGTCGCCGTAGCATGCGGGGCATGGCTGGCCACTTGGTGCGTTCCTCCCCGGTGCGGTTCATCGAGAGCGCCAGGTCGTGGAAGCCTCCGTCGGAAATCCCAGGCTCGCCCGTCGCGTGGCAAGACAGCGCGCACCCTGGGTATTCCGCCCAGTGCTCGGCGTTCGGCGCTTGCTTGGGGAAACCGTCGAGCAGGCGCGCCATCACGGTCGTCATCGGGTTGACGAGCGAGCTCGCCAGCATTTCGGCGTGGCAGCGGGCGCGGCTGCAATCGAGTGGCACGTCCTCGTAGCGGCCGGCGATGAGGTCGAGGGTGCGGCCATCGCAATCGCGCAGGCGCCACACTCCGGGGAGGTCGGGAGTGAAGCTGGCGAGATCATCGCGATCGTCGAGGGTGGCGTGACTACCATCGGCCGCGCGCACCACGTGCCAACCCTCGCCGCCCAGGTATACGCGCCCGCCGGTCGGCACCGTGGTCAGCCCTCGCGACAGGCTCGCGGCCGCGACGCGCACCTCGCGGTGCAGGTGCTTCCCCTCGGGATCGTTCCAGCTTGCCTCGAGCACGGCTTCCCCGCGCGTGCGCGGCGAGATGGGAACGACACCCCACGGCGGTTGCCCCGTGCCGAGTGCGGTCTGCCACGAGACGGTACGGCCGCTCACCTGGAACCCATCCTCGGCCGCGCGCAGCTCGGGCAGCGGCGGCCCGCCGCGCTGCCGCCAGGCAATGCGCCGTGGCCGCGGGCCGGCCGCGACCTTCACCGTGACGGTAAACGTGGAGTCGAAGCCCACCTGTGGCAGCGGCGGCCCGAAGTCCAGGGCAGGCGCCGCGATCTCGAGCTGCTCCGTTGGCGGGACGGGGGACGGCAGCAGAGCGGAAGGTGGATCGCCGGGGCAGTTGCCGAACCGGCAAGCGCCGGTTGGGCAGTCCGCATCGACCCAGCACGAAGGCACGCGGCTCGGCAACGCGCAGATCCCGGCGCGACAGAGGGAGCCGTCGACACAGGGCTGGCGCGCATCGCAGGCATCGCCGATTGAATGGTTGCGAGCATCGCGCACGCACACCCGATGGGGGAGAGCAGGGCCGTCGTAGAAGCAACGCCAGCCCGTGGCCTTCCCGTCGGGGAAATCGGGTGAGTCATCGACGCAGATGGGGTGGGTGCTGGCCCCACGCCGGCTGCCGCAGATCCAGCCCGGTGCGGTCCCCACCAGGGCCACGCTTGCCGCGGCTTCGCCGTCTGCGCAGAGGGTGACGCCGGCGGTTTCCCCGCAGGTCCATTCGCCGTCATCCGGCATGATAGGGTGCAGTTGCACGCAGCGCTCACCCGCGCAGCGAAAATCCGGCGCCCCCGCGGCGCGATCCACGCACGCCTTCGCGCCTGGCGGACAGCGCCAGCCGAGAGGCGACGCGGCCCGTGCCGTGGGGACCACCGTGGTGATCGCGCGCGGAGGCGGCGATGGGTTACAGCCGATGGCGAGAGCGAGGACCATGGTAGTTGCCTCAGCGCGCATGTCTCCGCCGCCGACATACCAGCAGGAGTCCGAGTGCGCCCAGCAGAAGGCCCGTGCCGCCGCGGCCGGCCGGCGCGAAGGCACAGCCATTGAAGAAGGGCGGCCGCGTCGTCTGCGCGCACGCCTCGCGGTCGCCACCACCGGAGATCTTGTCGGTCAGATCGCGCACCAGGGCCGCGAAGCAGATGCGGCCGACGGCGCTGTCCACCGCGAGGCTTGCATGCGCCGGCTTGCCCGCCGACGGCATGCTGCCGATGTAGATCTGGCGCGGCCCGGTCGCGAGGAGCGGTCCCTGGGTCTGAGACAGCACCAGGGTCAGCGAATCCCGGCCGCCGTCGTCGCTCGCCTCGGCCAGCGACACGTCGAAGGCCAGCCGATCCTCCATCTTGTCCGTGCAATCGTCGTTCTCGCGCACCCAGTCCCAGGCCAGCGCCGTGGCGCCCGCGAAGGAGGGTGGCGCCACGTCCGGCCCCGCGCCCGTGGTGAACGTGACCTTCTTGCCCAGGCCCTTGCCGCCCGAGGTGGTGCCGCGGAGCTCCGGCCAGTGAACGGTGTAGACGGCGAGCGGCAGGATCGGATCGGGGGGCGTCAGCGTCAGACGGCCCTCGGCCGCGGCGAATTCCCCGACCAGCGCTTGTTCGGATCCGTCGGGTAGATCGAGAAGCACGGGCTCGCTCTGGTAGATCGCCGCGGCGGCGTAGAAGGCCTGCACAGGGGCGCCGGTGGGGACCAGCGTCGCGCCGTCGGGCGGTACCGCCGAGAGCAGGTCAGGGGCGCCGCAGGTCTGTGCCCGGGCTGGCGCCGACAGCAGACAGGCGGCGACGGTGGCCGCGACTACTGTACGCACAGCACGTCCCCGCAACGTCCGAGCATTTCGCTGGTGTCGCCGTTGCCGTTCAGATCGAATTCGTCGAGGCAGCAGAAGCCGTTGTCGAGGCAGCACTGCTCGGTCTCGCGCGAATGCTTCTTGTCGCTGGCCACGCCCGCGCAGGCAGAGGGCACCGGCCGTCGCTCCACGCAGTACCCCCACGATTGCCCGTCGGCGGCGCAGGTCTGCAGGCCCCAGTAGGTGCAGTAGGAGATGAAACATACGCGCTGGCCCCCCGGCACGCACACGGCGCAGCGGGTGGGGCAGTCGCTCATGCGGCCGCCGACACAATAGCGGAAGCCGCCGCCCGGGCAGGGGATGGGCGGAATGTCGTTGTCGACCACCCCGTCGCAATCGTCGTCGACGCCGTTGCAGGTTTCCGAGGTCGGGGCGCAGCCCGGCGTCATGTACGGCGGGGAAGCGTCGCCTGCTCGTGGCAGCTCCGACGCGAGATCGGGGGCCGCGTCCGCGGACAAGTTAGGCCGGATATCGGGGGCCGCGTCGGGCAGGAGATCGGGAGAGACGTCGGGTCGGCCGTCGATGTTTTTCCCTCGAATTGCGTCCGGCGGTGCCATCACTTCGTTCGCCGAAGTCGCCCCGTCGCTCGGGGACAAGCGCAGAAGTGCGGTGCGACTCCCGCCACACGCGACGAGCGCGCACGCGCACAAGGCGGCAAATCGCACGGCATGGATCACGGCCATGATTGTACTGACACCGCGGCGGCGAAAAAACACAAACCTCGACGGAAGTCCGCCAACACGTTCTTCCCCCTGGGCCGCTGGCTCCTGTACCATGGAGGCGTGAGCCCGCGCTGGTTGCTGCCGCCGCTGTTCGTGCTCGCGCTGTCGTTGCCCGCGCGCGCGCAGGATGCGGCGGCCAGCCTGTTCGCGCCGCCGCCGACTTCGACGTCGGCCGAAGCCAGCGAGGGCTTTCACGCGGCCGACGCCAACGGCGATCGCGTGGTGCTCTTGCCGACGGCCAAGACGCAGCCCAAGGGCCTCTTCACCTTTTCGAGCTACGACGTGGTTCTCTTGCAGGCGGGTTACGCCATCACCGACTCGACGCAACTCACGCTTACCTTCACGCCGCCGGTACAAGGCTCGATGCCGCTCGACTTCTCTCTCAAGACGGCGTTTCTGCGTGGCCCGCTCGTGCGCGCCGCCGCGATGGCCTCGGTGACCGGACTCACCGGCCTAGGCGACGTCGGGTTCGTGTTTCTGGGACGGGCAGGGGCGGTCGTGGATTTCTGCTTTCGCTCCGACTGCGCCTCCAGCGTCACGGTTGGCAGCAACGTCACCTTCGCGGGAGCGATCTTGTTTATGTGGAACGGGGCCGGGCTGGTGTGGCGGGTCAGTCCACATCTGGCGCTGCTGGCCGAGGCTGACACCTTGCTGCCGTTGGGCCGGGCGTTGGGACAGGTCAACGGGCTCTTGGCCTGGGGTGGATTGCGGGTGCCGGGGAGATCCTGGTCCTTCGATGCTGCTCTGGGCTACAGCCCGCGAGCCGGCGATCGACCGCTTGCGTTGCCGCTTCTGATCTTGAGCTACAGACCTGGAGCATAGAAATACCGGACTGGAGTGGGTGAAAAAGGCGCGCTACCCCACGAACACCCGCGCGTTGTGGAACAACCGCAGCCAGGGGGAGTCGTCGCCCAGGTTGTCGGGTCGCCACGAAAGCTGCACGGAGCGGAACACGCGCTCGGGATGGGGCATAATGATCGTCGCGCGGCCGTCGGGCGTGGTGATGGCCGTGATCCCTTGCGGCGAGCCGTTGGGGTTCTCGGGGTAGTGTAGGGTCGCCTGACCGCGATGATCGACGAAGCGGGCCGCCACCAGGCCCGCGCCGGCCAGGGCGGCCTGCTGATCGGCCGAGGCGAACTCGGCGCGGCCCTCGCCGTGCGCGACCGCGATGGGAAGCAGGGAACCAGCCATGCCGGCGAGAAGAACCGACGGGCTTTCCTCGATGCGCAGGAGGGCCAGCCGGGCCTCGAACTGCTCGCTGCGGTTGCGCACGAAGCGCGGCCACGATTCGGCGCCGGGAATGATCTCCTTGAGATTGGACACCATCTGGCAGCCGTTACAGACACCGAGCGTGAAGGTTTCCTGCCGGGAGAAGAAGCGCTCGAATTCGTCGCGCGCCCTCGCGCTGTAGAGGATGGACTTGGCCCAGCCTTCGCCCGCGCCGAGGACGTCGCCGTAGGAGAAGCCGCCGCAGGCCGCGAGCCCGCGGAAGGCGGCCAGCGCAACGCGGCCGGCGAGGATGTCGCTCATGTGCACGTCGACGGCTTCGAAGCCGGCGCGGTGAAAGGCGGCGGCCATCTCGATCTGACCGTTCACGCCTTGCTCGCGCAGGATGGCGACGCGCGGCCGGGCAGAGCGGGCGACGAAAGGCGCGGCCACGTCGGCTTGTGGGTCGAAGCTGGACCGCATGATCAGGCCGGGATCGTCGCCGTCGCAGCGGCTCTCTTGCTCCTCGGCGGCGCAGGCCGGGTCGTCGCGCAGGGACTGCATGGCGAGCGTGGTCTGGGACCAGATGCCACGCAGGATCGTGCGTTTCTCCGCGAACAGAACCTGGCCGTTTGCGCGAATGGCAATGTCGTTGTTCGCGACCGGGCGCCCGCACACGGAAACGGCATCGGCGAGATCGTGCCTGGCGAAACACTCTCCGACCAGCGCCGCATCGGCCTTTCGCACCTGCAGGACCGCGCCGAGCTCCTCGCTGAAGAGTTGGGCGAGTGGCTCCACGCCCGCGAGCAGCTCGATGTCGAGCCCGCAGCTGCCCGCGAACGCCATCTCGACCAACGTCACGAACAAGCCACCGTCGGAGCGGTCGTGGTACGCCAGGATCGTTCCTTCGGCCGCGAGCTCTTGGATGGCCGCGAAAAAGCCTTTGAGCCGCGCGGGCTCGTCAAGATCCGGCGGCACGTCGCCAAGCTGACCGAAGACCTGCGCCAAGGCCGAGCCGCCCAGGCGGTTCTTGCCGCCGCCGAGGTCGACCAGCAGCAGGCGGGTCTCGCCCTGGTCGGTGCGCAGTTGCGGGGTGAGCGAGCGGCGGATGTCGGTGGCCGGCGCGAAGGCGCTGACGATGAGCGAGAGGGGGGCGGTCACGCGCATTTCCCGGCCGTCCTCGCGCCAGACCGTGCTCATGGACATGGAGTCCTTGCCCACGGGAATCGCGATGCCGAGCGCGGGGGCCAGTTCCTCGCCGACGGCGCGAACGGCGTCGAAAAGGCGCGCGTCTTCGCCGGGATGACCGGCCGGCGCCATCCAGTTGGCCGATAGCTTCACCTGGCCGAGCGCGGCGATGGGCGCGCTGGCGATGTTGGTGATCGCCTCGCCGACGGCCATACGCACCGAGGCCGCGGCGTCGAGCAGCGCCAGGGGGGTACGCTCACCCATGGCCATGGCTTCGCCGGTGAACGCGTCGTAGCTGGTTGCTGTGACGGCGGCGTCGGCCACTGGCACCTGCCAGGGGCCCACCATCTGGTCGCGCGCGATGAGGCCAGTGACGGTGCGGTCGCCGATGGTGATGAGGAAGGTCTTGTCCGCGACCGCGGGCAGGCGCAGCACGCGCGTGACGGCCTCGCGCAGGTCGATGCCCGCCGGCGAAAACGGCTGCTGCGCGATGGCCGCGCGCTGCACGTCGCGAACCATCTTGGGCGGCTTGCCGAGGAGCACCGCGAGCGGCATGTCGATGGGCGTGTTGCCGAAATGCGTGTCGGTCACCACCAGCTTGCCGTCGGCGGTGGCGCTGCCGAGCACGGCGAAGGGGCAGCGCTCGCGCCGGCACAGCCAAGCGAACTCGTCGAGCTTGTCCGCCGCTACCGCGAGCACGTAGCGCTCTTGCGCTTCGTTACACCAGATCTCGAGCGGGGACATCCCCGGCTCGTCGTTCGGGATCTTGCGCAGCTCGAAGCGGGCGCCGCGCCGGCTGTCGTGTACGAGCTCGGGCAACGCGTTCGAGAGACCGCCCGCGCCCACGTCATGGATGGAGACGATGGGACTAGTCTCGCCGAGCGCGCAGCAGCGGTCGATGACTTCTTGGCAGCGACGCTCCATCTCGGCGTTGTCGCGCTGGACCGAGGCGAAATCCAGGTCCTCCTCCGACGCGCCCGAAGCCATGGACGAGGCCGCGCCACCGCCCAGGCCGATGAGCATGGCCGGCCCGCCGAGGACGACGATGGCCGCGCCGGCCGGCACCTCGCCCTTGCCGACAAGCGGCAGGCGGATGTTGCCAAAACCACCGGCGATCATGATGGGCTTGTGGTAGCCACGGATCTCGGGGCCGCTCGGTCCGGGGACCTCCATTTCGAACGTCCGGAAGTAGCCCGCGAGGTTGGGCCGCCCGAATTCGTTGTTGAAAGCCGCGCCGCCGATGGGGCCTTCCAGCATGATGTC
>PNBO01000057.1 GCA_003136095.1 Myxococcales bacterium | reverse complement strand
GGCGAGCTGCGCTGCATCGGCGCCACCACGCTCGATGAGTACCGCAAGCACATCGAGAAGGACAAGGCGCTCGAACGGCGCTTCCAGCCCGTGGTGGTCGGCGAGCCGTCGCTGCACGACACGATCGCGATCCTGCGCGGGCTCAAGGAACGCTACGAGGTCCACCACGGCATCCGCATCCGCGATGCCGCGCTGGTCGCCGCCACCAAGCTTTCCCACCGCTATATCTCGGGCCGGCAGTTGCCCGACAAGGCCATCGACCTGGTCGACGAGGCCGCCAGCCGCCTCAAGATGGAGATCGAGTCGCTACCCGAGCCCATCGATCAGATCGAGCGCAAGCTGACGAGCCACCTGATGGAACAATCCGCACTGGCCAAAGAGTCGGATGGCGCGTCGAAGAAGCGCCTGCATGAGGTCGAGGCCGAGATCGCCGAGCTGCGCGAGCAGGTGGCCGCCATGAAGCTGACCTGGCAGCGGGAAAAGGAAATCATCGGCCAGATCCAGAAGCGCAAGGAAGAGATCGAGGGCGTCAGGACGGAATCGCAGCTCCTTCAACGCAAGGGTGACTTGAACCGCGCGGCCGAGCTGCGTTATGGCCGCCTGCCCGAGCTGGAAAAGCAGCTCGCGATCAAGAATCAGGAGCTCAAGGCGGCGCAGACCACGGGCTCGTTCCTCCGCGAGGAAGTCACCGAGGAGGACATTGCCGCCGTGGTCTCCAAGTGGACCGGCATCCCCGTCGAGAAGATGCTCGAGGGCGAACAGGCGCGGCTGGGAAACATGGAGGAGCGTCTGCACCAGCGCGTGGTCGGCCAGAATACCGCCGTCGAGGCCGTGGCCAACGCCGTCCGCCGCGCGCGCGCGGGTCTGCAGGATCCCAACCGGCCCATCGGCTCGTTCNNCCGCCCGGCTACGTGGGCTACGACGAGGGTGGGCAACTGACCGAGGCGGTGCGGCGGCGACCCTACTCGGTGGTATTGTTCGACGAGATCGAGAAGGCCCACGGCGACGTATTCAACGTGCTCTTGCAGCTCTTGGATGACGGCCGCCTCACCGACGGGCAGGGCCGCACGGTGGATTTCAAGAACACGGTCATCCTCATGACCTCGAACGTGGGCAGCCACAAGCTGCTCGGCGCGCAGCCGGACGTCGAGGCCGCACTGGACGAGCTTCGCCACACCTTCCGCCCGGAGTTCTTGAACCGCGTCGACGAGATCGTGGTCTTCGAACGGCTTTCGCGCGGGGACATCGACCGCATCGTGGATCTGCAAGTCGAGCACTTCCGCAAGCTGCTGGTCGAGCGTGAGCTCGGCATCGAGCTCCTGCCCGCGGCGCGGGCGTTCCTGGCCGAAAAGGGTTACGATCCGACCTACGGCGCCCGGCCGCTCAAGCGCGCAATCATGACCTATCTGCAAAACCCCCTGGCCAAGCGGCTCATTGCCGGCGAGTTCCTGCCCGGGGACACCATCATCGTGGATCGCAAGGACGAGGGACTCGTATTCCGCGGCAAGCTCAAGCAGACTGCGAGCGGCAGCGCCTGACATGAAAGATCTCTACGCCATACTCGGGGTGCCCGAGACCGCCAACGCGGACACCATCAAGAAGGCCTACCGCAAGCTGGCCAAGCAAAACCACCCCGATGCCACTGGCGGCGACAAGAAGAAGACCGAGCGCTTCAAGGAAGTCGGCGACGCCTACGGCGTGCTTTCGGACCCCAAAAAGCGGCAGGAGTATGACCGCCTGCGCCAGGCGCCGGTCGGTGCCGACGGCATGCCGCAGGGCTTCGACGCTGACGCGTTCTCGCAGATCTTCGGCGACTTCCGCGCGGGTGGCCAGCGGGACGGCGGCGGCTTCGGCGACCTCGGCGATCTCTTCTCCTCGCTTTTTGGCGGGGGTAGTCCCGTGGGCCAGACGCGTGTCCCCCGTCGTGGCACCGACATGGAGAGCACCATCGAGGTCGGGTTTCGCGAGGCGGCGCTTGGCACCCGGCGCACGCTGCGGACGGGATCGGGCAAGGTCGTGGAGGTCAATGTTCCCGCGGGCGTCGAAAGTGGCGGCCGCCTGCGCGTGCCGGGGCAGGGCGGCCATGCCCCGAAGAACGGACGGCCGGGCGACCTCTACCTCGACGTGACGGTACGGCCGGATGCGCACCTGCGGCGCAGTGGCCGCGATATCGAGTTGGCGCTGCCGCTCACCGTGGCCGAGGCCTGCCTGGGCACGCAGGTGGACGTGCCGACCGTCGACGGATCGGTGCGGGTGACGGTGCCCGCCGGCACCTCCAGCGGCGCGCGCCTGCGCCTGCGCGGCAAGGGCGTCAAGCATCCGGATGGCTCGCGCGGCGACCAGTTTTGCCGGATCGAGATCGTCATTCCCAAGCTGGACCCGCAAGACAAAGCCGCACGCGCCGCGGTAGAGGAGCTCGACCGTTTGGGCAAGGCCGCGAAGGTGCGGGGATTTTGACATGCGCCAACCCTCGCCCAAGCTGTGGCATGGGCCACCAGAATTTCCGTCGCGGGCCTTGCGGCCGAGCGCGCGCCCGCCTAACTTTGGGAGAGACGCATGAGCCCGCCTGAAGCACAAAAGACCCTACCCCTCCTATCGCTGCGCAACTTGGTCCTCTTCCCCGGCGCGGTGATGCCCGTCGAGATCGGGCGCCTGTCCTCGTTGCGCCTCATCGAGAGCCTGCCCGGCAAGGGCGTGCACCTGCTGGTGGGCACGCAGAAGGACGCCGACGTCGAGGAGCCGGCGGGCAGCGATCTCTACGGCATTTGCGTCGAGGGCGAGGTCGTTCGCATCGTCAAGGCGGCCGAGAATCGGGTGACCGCGGTGCTGCGCGGCATCGAGCGCCGGCGCGTGACCGGCTTCGTGCAGGAAAAGCCCTTCCTCTTGGCGTCGTACGAGCCGCTGGTCGAGATCCGCAAGGATCCCATCGAGATCGACGGTCTCGGCATGGCGGTCTACGACGTGGCCAAGCAGCTCATCGCCATCTCACCCGACATTCCCGACGAGGCGGCGCAGATCCTCGACCAGAACAAGGATCCCGCGCGCCTGGGCGACATCACCGCGGCGACGGTGGATCTCTCGGCGGAAGAGCGCGCCTCGCTTCTCGTCGAGGTCGACGTGGCCGAGCGCTTGCGCCGTCTGCTCGTGCTGCTGCAGCGCAAGGTCGAGCTCATCAAGGTCAAGCAGAAGATCGACACGCAGGTGCGCGAGGAGTTCTCCAAGCACCAGCGCGAGGCGGTGCTGCGCCAAAAGCTCAAGGCCATCCAGGACGAGCTGGGCGAGGGCGAGGACGGCGGCGATCTCGATTCGTTCGACGAGAAGATCAAGGCGTCCGGCATGAACGAGGAGACGGTCAAAGTGGCGCGCAAGCAGCTCGACCGGCTGCGCCAGATGGCGCCCTCGTCGGCGGAATACACCGTGCAGCGCACCTACCTCGAGTGGCTGGTGGAGTTGCCGTGGTCCAAGCAGACCACGGACACGCTCGATCTCGAGCAGGCGCGCACCGTGCTCGACAACGACCACTACGACCTGCAGAAGGTCAAGAAGCGCATGCTGGAATACCTGGCGGTGCGCAAGCTGGCGCCGGGCAAGAAGGGGCCGATCCTCTGCCTGGTGGGGCCGCCCGGCGTGGGCAAAACCTCCCTCGGTAAGTCCATCGCGCGCTCGCTTTCGCGCGAGTTCATTCGCGTCTCCTTGGGTGGGGTGCGCGACGAGGCCGAGATCCGCGGGCACCGGCGCACCTATATCGGCGCGCTGCCGGGCCGGGTCATCCAGGGCATGCGCCGCGTGGGCACCAAGAACCCCGTGTTCATGCTCGACGAGATCGACAAGCTGGGGTCGGACTTTCGCGGCGATCCCGCGGCGGCGCTCCTCGAGGTTCTCGATCCCGAACAGAACCACTCGTTCTCGGACCACTACCTCGAGGTCAACTACGATCTGTCCAGCGTCATCTTCATCGCGACGGCCAACACGCTGGAAACCGTCCCGCCGGCGCTCCTCGACCGCATGGAGGTCATCGAGCTCCCGGGCTATACGCGCGATGAGAAGCTGGAGATCGCCAAGCGCCACCTGGCGCCCAAGCAGGTTTCCGAGCACGGGCTCACGGCATCGCAGATCGTCTTCGACGATGAGACCATCACCATCATCATCGAGCAGTACACGCGCGAGGCGGGCGTGCGCAACCTGGAACGCGAGATCGCCAACGTCATCCGTGGCATCGCGGTCAAGGTCGCCGAGAACGAGTCGTACGAGCCCAAGTTGACGCCCGAGAAGATCGCCGACCTGCTCGGCCCGCAGAAGTTTTTCTCGGAAATCGCCGAGCGCACGGAAGTGCCAGGCGTGGCCACCGGACTGGCGTGGATGCCCTCGGGCGGGGACATTCTGTTCATCGAGGCCTCGCAGATGACCGGCAAGGGGAACCTCATTCTCACCGGGCATCTCGGCGACGTCATGAAGGAATCGGCGCGCGCCGCCCTGTCGTGGGTGCGCACGCACGTCGACGAGCTGGGCATCGGGCCCGATTTCGAGAAAGTCGACATCCACCTGCACGTGCCGGCGGGCGCGGTTTCCAAGGACGGCCCTTCTGCGGGCGTGGCCATGACCGTGGCGCTGGCGTCGCTCTTTACCGGCCGGCGGGTGCGCGGCGACGTGGCCATGACCGGCGAGATTACCCTGCGCGGCAGCGTCCTGCCCGTGGGCGGCATCAAGGAAAAGGTGCTGGCCGCCCACCGTGCCGGTATCAGGCGCGTCGTTCTGCCCGACCGCAACCGCAAGGACATGGTCGACATCCCGGAAAGTGTCCGCAAAGATCTCGAGCTGTCGTTCGTCAAGCGCATCCAGGACGTGCTGGAACAGACACTCGAAACCGTTCCCGTGGAGATGGCGGGTCCCGGGGCGACCAAGGCGCCCGAGTCCTCCGCCCGGGCCTAGTTCCGGGGACTAGAGCTCGACCATGAGGCCGAAGGTCGGTTAGCCCACCAGGCCGGGCAGGTCGACGGTGTGGCTGGGCGAGTCGGTGATGAGCGGGGCATCGAACTGCGCGCTGCCGATCATCTCGGTGATGGGATTCGATACGCCAACATGGATCGTATCGTACCACCTTGTGATATCTTCCCGTCGAGGGTCGGCTTCACCGAACGCAGACGGTCGGTACCACGGGAGGATTAGAAAAAATGAGAAGCATCGTTTCGACACTGGCGCTGGTCGCGGCGCTCATCTTGCCCGCGGCGGGCACCCATCTCGCGCGCGCGGAGAAGCAGCCTCTGAACGCGTGCGGATGCCGCGGCGACGGCACCACCTGCACCTGCGAAAAGAAGGCCAAGTGCGGCTGCCCGGGCGAGTGCGAGCCCAAGGGCTGCGAAGCAGCGCGCCAGAAGGAGATGCAGAAGGAAATCGAGGCCGAGACCAAGAAGGCCAAGGAGCAGGAGGAGGCGCGCGCCAAGGCCAACGCGCCCAAGGGCGAGGACGACGAGGCCGCCGGCTCGGACAAGGCGGGCAAGGCCAGCAAGGGGCCGGCCGTCAAGCCGATGACCGCCGCCGCCAAGAAGCAGTTCCTGAAGCTCCTCGAGGCCTACCTCGCCGAGCATCCCGAGGCCCAGAACAAGATGCTGTCGGAAGTCCGCGCCGAGCTGCCGTAGCCAGCGAAGATCCAGTCGCTAGTCGATGCTCGCGTCGAGCGGGCCGGAGGCACCGTCGACGGGCACGTCGATGGACGGGGCGGAGCCGTCGCCGGCTAGGTCAATGGTTTCGGCCAGTCCGCCCTGGGCCTCGGTGGCGGCCAGGTCGAAGTTTTCCGGGACGTCCGCTTGGCCGGCGCTGTCGCTGCTGCCGTCGATGGGCATGGCGGAGCCATCCAGGCGGCCGCCCGCTTCGAGCCCGGCGCCACCGTCCGGCCCGCCGGTAATGTCGTAGGAGAAGAGGGGCGACGGGAAGCTCCAGGTACAGCCAGCCTGCGTGTCGTAGCTGCCGCTGGCCACTATCTCGACGTGGGCCGGGGAGCGCGCCCACGAGTCGATGGTGAGCTTGTAGATGATGTCGCCGCCGACGATGGTGAGCTGGAACTTGGGCTTCTCCGGGGTGGGCAGGCCGGCGGTGTGTGAGGGGCCGAACTTGAGCTCGAAGCTGCTGAACTCCGCCGGTGCCCTGACGACGGTGAAGCCGTGGTCGATGGCCTGGTTGTTCACGGTCGCGTCCAGCGCGGGCGTGCGGTTGGTCAGCTGCAGTATGCCCGGATCCGCGTGGGTGCCACAGATGCCGGTGTCGGCCGGGGCCGCGTCGGCGTCCGCTCGGGTCGCAAGGCCTGCGCAGCCCGCCAGCACGGCGAGACCGAGGCTCGGCAGCATGGCCCTTGCCCCCGCTTTCGGGGGGCAGCTCATGGGACGATGGCCTGGCAGTTGACGGTGCACAGGCTCGGGGCGTGGCCATTCTGTGCGCCGTTGTCGCACTCCTCGCCGAACAGGCTGTCGACGTGGCCATCGCCGCAGTAGTGCGGCAGCCGGCAGCCAGGCATGCAGCCGGTGGTAGCGCCGTACTTGGCATTGTTGACGCCGTCATCGCACTCCTCCGGAGGGTTGTCGACGTGGCCGTCGCCGCAGTAGGGCCCCCAGGTGCACTTGGTCGTGCAGCCGCCGTACGCCGTGTCGGAGTTGGCGGTGCCGTTGTCGCAGCTCTCGGTGCCGTTGACGACGCCGTCGCCGCAGGTCGGGGTGCAGACGGTGCGCGTGCGGTTGAACTGGCCCAGGGTCAGCTTGTAGCTCGACTGAGTCACCCTTCGTTCGGCCTGAAAGACGACGATCTCGTAGATCTTGCCCACGGTGAGGTTGAATGTGGTGGCGGCCGTAGCATCGAGCGTGATGCTGCCAGAGGACGCCTGGTGCACGCCACCGAGATCCACCGCCAGCTGGCCGTTCAGGAAGACCCAGACGTCGTCGTCGCCGATGAACGACAGGGCCTCGCCGCCCTGGTACTCGAACCAGTAGCGCACCTCGCTGGTGAAGGAGAAGTTGTGCAGGGCGTTGTCCGTGCTGTTCTCGAGGAACGGGATCTCCGGCCCGTCCGGCGGCGTGGCCCAGCCACGATCGTCGAGGGGGAAGAAGGGAGGGGTCGTCCAGGCGCCGGTCGTCCGGTTGTAGGTCCCGGAGTGGTCGTAGACGTAGGTGCCGTTCGCCCCCGCGACAAGCGGCAGGGTGTCGATCACGACCGTCGAGTAATTGGAGTCGTGATACCAGGAGTTGAAATCGGTCGCGTTGGTGGTCATGGACACGGTCGTGTCCACCGCCGAGTTGTACTGCGGCTTGCGATCGGACCCGAGCGCGTCGAGGACGATGTTCTTGACCACCCTGCCAGAGGGCGTGGGGACCTCGAAATTGGGATGCGGCAGCGGATCCGTGGTCCTGGTGGCGTTCGACGGGATCATGTCGCGAAAGATGACGGGCACCGTGGTGGTGGTTTCCGCGACGACCGTGCAGCTCCAGCCCGGTTCGAGCTTGCAGTCCGACGAGCAGCCGTCGCCCGAGCTCTGGTTGCCGTCGTCGCATTCCTCCTCGGGCAGCTTCAGGCCGTCGCCACAGGGCGAGGTGCAGCCGTTCGGGTCGAGGTTGCCGGTGCAGATCGGCTCCGCTTTGCAGTCCATGCTGCAGCCGTCGCCAGGAACGGTGTTGCCGTCGTCGCACGATTCCGCGCCTTCTTTGTTGTGGTCGCCGCACACCGTCTTGTGGCAGGGCTGTCCTGCCGTGGGACAGGCGTAGCCAGATTCCACCATGCAGGTCGCGGAGCAGCCGTCGCTGGCCACGGTATTGCCGTCGTCGCATTGTTCCGTTCCAAGCAGCAGGCCGTCACCGCACTTGGGCTGGCAGCGCTGGCCGGGCGTCTGGCATACCCAACCGGGCTCGACCTGGCTGCAATCCGCCGAGCAGCCGTCGCCGCTGACCGTGTTGTGATCGTCGCAGACCTCGTTGCCCGAGATTATGCCGTCGCCGCACACCACCGTCGAGATGCACGGCTGCCCGGGCGTGGGGCAGGCCCAGTCCGACTCGAGCTTGCAGTCCGAGGTGCAGCCATCGCCAGGAT
>PNBO01000078.1:7964-9051 GCA_003136095.1 Myxococcales bacterium | reverse complement strand
AAGCCGATCTGGGTCCTAGGCCTCGAATCCCGTTTCTCGGTGGCGGGCGACCAGCGCTTCGATCCGGGCAATCCCACCGGCAATCACGCCGTCGGCCTTGGCTACCACCAGTTCATCTTCTCCTCGGTCTTCTCGCAGCGCTTCGGCGCCTTCGAGCCGTACATGGGCGGCTGGTTCATGCAGCCGATGCTCACCTCGTCGAGCGTGTACAAGAACGTCGGCACCGGCACCTACGATTCTCCCCAGCGGCGCGCGGGCGGCGACATCGGCGTCGAGGGCACGGTCTGGGAAGATCCCACCCGGCACGCGCGCCTCGCGCTCGAGGCGGACGGGCGGATCGAATACCGCCTGGAGGGCCTGGCCCAGAGCGAGCTGTGGGAAGTCTTGTCGGGCAACCCACAGTGCGCGACCAACGCCAGCCTCTGCCGGTCCGGTATCGATGTGAATGCCAGCGGCGCGGCGGCGCCGAATTCGGGCGTCGTGCGCAGCCCGGCCTACGGCGTGTTCGGCGGCGACGCCGGCTTCTCGGCGCACTTCGGCCGCTACGCCCGCCTGCGCGGCCTGTTCGGCATGCGTTTCGCCGAAGGGCACTTCCTGACCGACGGCGGCTCGGGCAACGCCGTCTACGACATACCCGGCCGCAGGTTCCGCATCGAGGATGCGTACTCCTGGCACATCCTGGTCGAGGCGACCGCCACTTTCGCTACCTTCTAGCCGCGAGCACCAGCTGATAGATGTCGCGCCGCGGGCGGTGGCTCTCGGCCGCCAGCGTGTTCGCGGCATCGCGCGCCGACATGCCGCTGGCGAGCAGCGCACGGGCTCGTTCAACCAGCGCGTCATCGTCGTCCGTGGCACCCTCCTCGGGCGCGCCGCCCACGACCAGGGTGACCTCGCCCAGGGGCCGGTCGCCGCCGTAGCGCTGGGCCAGCTCGCCCAGGCTACCCCGCACGATCTCCTCGTGCGTCTTGGTCAGCTCGCGCGCCAGGCAGGCCGGCCGCATTGGCCCCAACACCGCCGCCAGCTCGGCGAGCGTGGCGGCGACGCGGTGGGGGGATTCGTAGAAGACAAGCGTCGCGCCCAGTTGCCC
>PNBO01000078.1:5628-7898 GCA_003136095.1 Myxococcales bacterium | reverse complement strand
AGCGCGGCCGCCTCCTCCGCGCGCTCCGGTTCGTTGGCGTCGAAGCAGGACTGCGTCCGACGATCGATGCCATGGGCAAGCAACAGCTTGCGCGCCGAGCGGGTGTCCTCGGCCAGCACCACGTCGGCCGCGCGCAAGGTCTCGATCGCGCGCGGCGAAAGATCGCCGGAGTTGCCGATGGACGACGCGACGACGTAGAGCGTACCGGGGGATGGCGAAGTCACGCGTCAGTGGATCGCACGGATCGGGCACAGCGGCAAGCGCCGTGATGGGCCAACGTCACGAGCGACGCGGGAGCCGCCTCTTGCTATCATCACCTATTCACCCATGGATCTCATCGACGGTCCAAATCCGCCTTCTGCCGCCAGTCCGGAGTCCTTCATGCACCGTTTTCGCAAGCTCGTCGTTTTCCTGGGCGCCGCCGCCCTGGCCCTGCTGCTCACCATCGAACACCGCGGCCAGGACGTCCGCCTCGCCGCCGAGCCGTCGCTCAACGCGGCGGTGCAAGGGGACGGCTCGGGCTACGAGCTGGCACAGGCGCAGATCTTCAGCAAGACGCTCTACTACGTGAACAGCCAGTACTTCGACCGCACGCGCCCCGATCCCAAGCGCATGCTGGTGGGCGCCCTCGACTTCCTCCAGCGGGACGTGCCCGAGGTGCTCGTCGACCGCTTCCCCGAGCGCGAGCCCAAGCAGGTCACCGTCCGGGTCAACGGCGAGCAGAAGATCTTCCCCATCGAGCGCGTGGAGTCGCCGTGGGCCTTGAGCAGCGCCATGAAGCAAATCTTCGCCTTCATCGAGCCACGCCTGCGCCCCGTGCCCAGCAAGGATCGGGCACGCCACCTGGTCGACATCGAGATGACCGCCACCAACGGCATGCTCTACACCTTGGACCCGCACTCCGTCCTGCTCGACATCGACAGCTTCAAGGACATGCGCACCACCACGCAGGGCAAGTTCGGCGGGCTCGGTATCGTCATCGAAATGGATCGCAAGGGCCGCATCACGGTCAAGAAGCCCATGCCCGACACGCCGGCCATCCGCATCGGCATCAAGGCCAAGGACCACATCGTGCGCATCAACAACGAATCCACCATGAACATGACCTTGCAGGAGGCGGTGGATCGCCTGCGCGGCGAGGTCGGCTCGCCGGTCGACGTCTACATCGACCGCACCGGGCTGACGACGCCCAAGAAGTTCACCATCGTGCGCGACTACATCCGGCCGCCGGCCATCGATCCGCCCCCGCGCGTCTTCAACGTGCCCGCGACCGCGGGCCAGCCGGCGGCCAAGGTCGGCTACTTCCGCATCGTGAGCTTCTCCGCCAACACCGAGTCCGACCTGGGCAAGGCGCTCGCCTATTTCGAGCGCGAGAGGGTCAAGGGCATTGTCATGGACCTGCGGGGCAATCCGGGCGGGCTCTACGACCAGGCCCAGAAGGTCGCCGACGCCTTCATCGAATCGGGCGTGCTGGTGTCCATGGTGGGTCCGGGTGGCACGCAACGCAAGGACGAGCACGCCACCCGCGGCGGCGATACCAAGGTGCCGCTCGCCGTGCTGGTCAGCCAGACCTCGGCCAGCGCCTCCGAGATCGTGGCCGGCGCGCTCAAGAACCTCGACCGCGGGGTGATCATCGGCGAGACCACCTTCGGCAAGGGCTCCGTGCAAATGCTCTTCGACATCCCCTCGCCGGTGCCCTTCGGCAAGCACAGCGCGGACGACAAGCTGGGCCTCAAGCTCACCACGGCCCAGTACCTCACGCCCGGCGACGTTTCCATCCAGGGCGTGGGCGTCACCCCGGACATCGAGCTCGACCGCATGCGCGTCGAGAAGAAGAGCGACGAGGCGTGGATCAGCCTGCAGCCGTCGACCCGCCGCCGCCAGGAATCGGACTACGAATGGCACCTCGAGAATCCCAACGCGCAGAAGGGTGGCCACCCGCTCGAAACCCTGTCGTATCTCTACGTNNCCGCCCGGCAAGGACCAGCGCCACGTCGACGACGACGACGATCCAGACCTCAACGACGACGAGGAGGAGGTCGAGGAGCCCGACGACGCGCGCATCGACTACCCGATCGAGCTCGCGCGTGACTTCATCGCGCAGGCCAAGTCCGCGCGGCGGCAAGAATTGGTTGCCCAGTCCCGGGCGTTCCTCGACAAGGCTCGCGCCGAGCAAGACCGCAAGCTTTCCGCCGCGCTGGAGAAGCTGGGGGTCGACTGGAGCCAAGGTCCGGCTGCCTCCGAGGGTTCGGTCGAAACCTCGCTCGCGT
>PNBO01000078.1:0-5580 GCA_003136095.1 Myxococcales bacterium | reverse complement strand
AAGGTGCCGCGCAATAGCCTCACCCGCACCGACGTCATCCGCGCGGAGCTCTCCGGACAGGGCAAGGTGCGCGCGAACTCTGCCGAGATGACCCTCAACATCGAGGGCAAGCCGCGGCCACTCTTCGCCTACGCCTATCAGACCATCGACGACGTGGCCGGCAACCGCGACGGCCGCGTGCAGAAAGGCGAACGCGTGCGCACCATCGTGCGGGTCAAGAACATCGGCGCGGGCGCCTCGCTGCGCACCGAGGCCATCGTGCGCAACGGCGCCGGGCAGGAAGGGATCCTCATCAGTGCCGGGCGCTTCGAGGCCAAGGACCTCGCCCCCGGCGCGACCCGAGACTTTTCCTTCGTCTACGAAGTCGGCAACGACTTTTCGGGCGACGAATACCAGCTCGAGCTGATGGTCGCCGACACCGTGCTCGGCGANNTACGCAAACCCCGGCAGTGTCTTCCACGCGACCGGCAAGATCGGCGACTTCCATCGCATCGACATCGAACCCGGCCGGCAGGCCTTCGTGGCGGCGGCCGACGTAGCCCGCGGCAGCGGCGGCAGTCCGTCCTACCGCCAGAAGTGGGACGCCACACCGCCCCTCCTCTCGGTCAGCGCGCCCACCGTCGTCCCCGGCCCGATCGTGCACATCAAGGGCACCGCCACGGACAACACCGAGGTCAAGGACATCTACGTTCGGGTCTGGAATCGCGAATCCAAGATGCCGCCCAAGAAGGTGTTCTACCTGCCGAACAAGGGCGAGAAGACGCGCCTCGCGTTCGAGACCGACGTGCCGCTGTGGCCGGGCAACAACCTCATCCAGATCTTCGCCCGCGAGGGCAACGAGGTGCAGTCGGTGCAGACCCTCATGGTGCTCCAGCGCCCGAACCCCATCGCCGCGCAGAAGTAGTTTTTCACCACAGAGAGCGCAGAGAGCGCAGAGNNCTACTGCCAGCCGGGCAGACGCTGGGCGTGCACGACGGCGTGGAAGAGCCAGTTCGCCACGGTGATGATCGCGGCCGAGAACAAGAGCGCGCGACCGGTCTTGATTTCGAAGTCGCCAATGAGCTTGTCCGTCAGCCACAGCATGGTCGTGTTGACGATGAACGGCACGAAGAAGAAGAGCAGGCCCAGCGTCAGCAGTGCGGGCACGAAGAGCACGGCGTGGATCACCCAGCCGAGACAGAAGTTGAGCGCGCTGAAGACCACGGCGACGATGACCGCCGTCTTCCACCCTTTGACCTCGACGCCGGGAAGAAAACGAGCGATGCCCAGAAACGTGGCCGTCAGGACGGCGAGGTGGAGAAGGATGACCATGGCGGAGAGGTTACGCCCAAGGACCGGGTTTCGTCGATGGCCAGCGCTGACTCTGCGGTCTACGGCACCAGCGTGCCGGCATCGTCGAAATGCAGGATGCGGGCCTTGCCCGCCCGCTTGCCGGCGAGCAAGGCGCGGTCGGCCCGGCGGAGCAGTTCTTCTTGATCGAAATTCGAGGTCGCGGGATCGAAGGTGGCCACCCCGAAAGTGGCGCCCACCGTGCCGTGCTTGTCCACGGGCTCCCCGATCACGCTCTGCCGGATGCGCTCGGCGGCCGCGCGCGCCTGGGTCTTGTCGGTTTCGGGCAGGAGGATGACGAACTCATCGCCGCCGTAGCGGGCCACGGTGTCGAACTCGCGCAGGCCGCGCCGCAGCCGTTCGGCCACGCGCAAGAGCACGCGGTCCCCGGCGTCGTGGCCGTGCTCGTCGTTGACCTGTTTGAATCCGTCCAGATCCGCGATGATGAGGCTCAGGCTGCGCATGTGCCGCCGCGCGCGCGCGAATTCGCTTTCCAGGCGGCGAATGAGATGGCGACGGTTGAAGAGGCCCGTGAGGGGATCCGTGACGGCCAGGGCCTCCACTTCCTTGCGTGCGTCCTCGACGGCGCGGATGAGCTGCGCGCCCTTGAGCGCGGCACCCAGAACCAGGCGAAGATCCTCGTAGACCTTGGAATCGGGCGCGCCATACTCGAAGAGGGCCAGGCCGAGGCACTCACCCCGGAAGCCAAGAGGTTCGACCACGACCGAGCGCCCATCGAGAAAATCGGCAGGAGCCAGCAGCTTCCCTCGGTAGCGGACGGGGATCTGCTGCCGGCCCTCTTCGGTGAAGATGAGCACGGTTTCAAGCTCCTCGCTCACCTTTCCCGGCGTGGTGAAGAGCGCGATGACGCCGGCGCGGATGCCAAGGCCCGGCAGGTGATTGGCGGCCGTATCCGCCAGGGTGGTCACATCGGGGGCGGCGAGCAGGGCCGCCGTGGCCTCGGCGAGCAGGGCCGTGCGATCCATGAGGGCGCTGCGCCGCTGTGACTGCGCGATGGCGGCCAGCTCGCTGGCCGAAAGCAGCGCTTCCCGCAGAAGCTCCTCGATACGGCCGCGGGTCTCGGGATCGCCCGCGCAGGCCACGATGTGACGGCGAAGAACCGCCAGCACATCCTGCGCGGCACCGACCTCGCCGTCACTGTGCAAGAGCTCGTAGCAGATGCCCTCCACGCAAGCGACGAACGACGCCTGGCTAGGATCGTTGAACTGCAAGAGGAAGGAATCGAACAGGCGGTCTTCCCAGCCGCCGCTCACGAATTCGAGGCGACCGTGGGAAGCGTGGCTGAGATCCTTGAGCAGCGTGGCCCGGCGGCCACGCAAGATGGCGCCTAGCTCCTTGCTCTCGCCAGCGGGCCCGGCGGCGGGCACGGGCTCGCGCTGGTGCATGGAGCAACCGCAGGAGCGCCGCTTGACGAACTCGGTCTGGAAGGTGCGCGTTTCGTTCCGGCATTCCGAGCCGTGCACCGCGGCGGCCAGCAGTGCCACGGCGTGCTGGAACTGCTCTTCGATGGGCTGGCGAACNNTCGAGCTCGTCGAGCGCGCCCAAGGCCATGAGATCGTCCGCGGCCACGATTGCCTCGACGTCCGACGGGGCAAGCCCGCGCTGGCCGAAGAGCGTCGTGATGGCTCGCGCGCCTGTCTCACGCGTGAAGTTGCCAACGACCACGAAGCGCGGGTCGACCTCCAGTTTGTGCTCGTGCAGGGCGTGCTCATAGCCACGGAAACGCGCCTGGCCCTCCTCGCTGCCCTCGGGGCCGGCGATGAAGGCGATCCGGCGAAAGCGGTGGTCCTCAACCAGGTGCCTGACCACCGTGTACATGCCGGCCTCGTTGTCCATGAACATGGTGGCCACGCCTGAAAGCGCCACCCCGATGGAGACGCACGGGACGGCCCGGAAGCGGGCGACGAAGTCGGTAAGCTCGGCCAGCGTCGAGTGATGTCCGATGACGTGGGTGCCGATGAGCAAGGCATCCACGCAGTCGGGGCCGATGAGGTCGTACACGAAGCGCTTGGGATCGCGCGAATCGACGGCAAGCAGGCAGCCGGATACAGCGATGAAATCGAGGCCATGCTCGCGAGCAGCCCGCTCGGCCGCGTCCAGCATGCGCTCCTGGAATTCGTAGTCATACCTGTCCGCGATCAACCCCAGGCGAGGTCCGCGACATCGAGTACCGGTGCTCTTCTCGGTCATCGGCTCTTGGTGGAAGAATTCCCAGCCAAGAAGGTAGTGCCCTCTACCGCCACCTGCAAGACCAGGCTGACTGTGTGCAAAGGGATCACATCCTCCTGTCGACTGACGCGGTCGCAGTCTGTATAACCTCCGCGTGGAAATGTCCGACTCGCTTGCGAACGAGCCTTGCGACGCGGCCGGTACCGCGCTGCCGCTAGGGCGCGAGCTGAACCCGGCCCAGATCGAGGCGGTGCGTTTCCCGGCCAAGCCGCTCCTGGTCGTCGCGGGCGCCGGCTCGGGCAAGACGCGGGTGATCACCTACCGNNTGACCTTCACCAACAAGGCCGCGCGCGAGCTCAAGAACCGCGTGGAGCGTCTCTTCGGCGGCGCGGGTCCCGGCACCTACGGCATGTGGCTCGGTACTTTCCACGGCATCGCCGCCCGCCTGCTGCGCCGCTTCGGCGAGGCGGTGGGGGTGCGCAAGGAATTCGTCATCTACGACGACGACGATTCGCGCCGGCTGATGTCGCGCGTGCTCGCGGACCTGCAGATTCCCGAGAAGCGTTTTCCCGTGCGCCAGGTCCTCGCGGTCATCGATCGCGCCAAGAACCAAGGCCTGACCGCGGACCGCTTTCCCGCGGGCGACCACTTCGACGAGGTGGTGAGCAAGGCCTATCGGCTCTACGAGGAGCGCCTGACCGCCGCCAGCGCCGTCGATTTCGGCGGACTCCTGCTCAAGGCCCTCGCCCTGTGCAAGGCGGATTGCCCCGCGGCGCCCGCGCTGGCCGGACTGTTCGACCACGTTCTCGTCGACGAATTCCAGGACACCAACCACGTGCAATACCACTTCGTGCGCTTCCTCTCGCAGCGCACCGGCAGCATCACCGTGGTGGGCGACGAGGACCAGTCGATCTACGGCTGGCGGGGCGCCGACATCCGCAACATCCTGGATTTCGAGCGGGACCATCCCGGCGCGGGCGTCATCAAGCTGGAGCAGAACTACCGCTCGACGAGCAACATCCTGGGCACCGCCAACGCAATCATCGCGCGCAACAAAGAACGCCGGCCCAAGCGCCTGGTGACCGAGCAGTCGGCCGGCGCGCCCGTGGTCGTATTCGAGGGCGAGAGCGAGCGCGAGGAGGCCGAGTTCGTCGCCGGCACCATCGAGAGCGACATCGGCAAAGACCACTCGCCCCGCGACTTCGCGGTCTTCTACCGCACCCACGCCCAGTCGCGCGTGCTCGAGGAGGCCCTGCGCGTGCGCAACATCCCCTACGTCATCGTGGGCGGCACGCGCTTCTATGACCGCGCCGAGGTCAAGGATCTCCTCTCCTATCTGCGCGTGCTGCAGAATCCGCAGGATTCCATCGCGCTCTTGCGCATCATCAACACCCCGGCGCGCGGCATCGGCAACACCACGGTCGACCGCCTGCTCGCCCTGGCCAACGAGCGCGGCGGAAGCGTGCACGATGCCCTGGGCATCGCGGTGGAGCGTCCGGCGATTCTCGGGCAGGCCGCCCGCCGCAAGGTCGGGGAATTCGTGGCGCTGCTGGCGCGGCTGCGCGACGGCCTCGTGCTGCCCCCGGCCGAGCTCGCCGAGAAGGTGCTGGAGGAATCCGGCTACCGCGACGTCCTCGCCGCCGACCCCAGCGTGGAATCCGAGGGGCGCCTCGAAAACCTGCTCGAGCTCGTGGCCCAGATGCGGGAATACGAGAAAGAGACCGACGAACCCACGCTCTCCGGCTTCCTCGAACGGATCACCCTCGCCTCGGACGTCGACGGTTTCGACCCGGAGCGCGGCGCGGTGGCGCTGATGACCGTGCACACGGCGAAGGGCCTCGAATTCGACGTGGTGTTCGTCACCGGCCTGGAAGAGGGAACCTTCCCGCACCAGCGCAGCATCGATGACGACGGCGCCATGGAAGAAGAGCGCCGCCTTTGTTACGTGGCGGTCACGCGGGCGCGCAAACGCCTGCACCTGTGCCGTGCGCGCTGGCGGCGGCTGTCGGGCCAGACTTTCGGCGGCATCCCCAGCCGCTTTCTCCGCGACCTGCCACCCGA
>PNBO01000026.1 GCA_003136095.1 Myxococcales bacterium | reverse complement strand
GGCCGCGTGCTCGACGAGCTCCGCGCGCTTGGCCTGTGGGACAAGACCGCGATCCTCGTCGTCGGCGATCACGGCGAATCGCTGGGCGAGCACGGCATCGTGGCGCACGGCTATCACCTCTACACTCCACACACCAAGGTGCCGTTCATCGTGCGCGTGCCGGGGCTGCCGGCGCAGCGGCTGACGACCCCCGTCGGCCACGTCGATCTCGCGCCGACCATGGTCAACCTGGCGCGCGGGCCGCACGAGCCATCGTTTCTCGGCCGTTCGCTCGTGGACCTGCTCGCCGGCAAGCCCGCCGAACCCGCGCCTGGCCCCGTTTTTCAGGAAGTCAGCTACGAGGGCAACGTCAAGCGACGTGCCCTGGTCACGGCCACCCATCACCTCATCTGGAACTGGACGCCCGACAACACCACCGAGTGCTACGACATCTTCCACGACCGCGGCGAGAGCAAGGACCTCTGGGGCTCGATCGAGGGCGAGCCGGCGTGCTCGACGTTGAAAGAGGATCTGCGCAATCGCGTGGCCCTCCTGGCGCTGCCGGCGGGCTACGCCGACAAGATCGCCTTCGGGTTGCAGGCGCAAGGCGCGCCGCCCGCGCAGCCGCTCGATGCGCGCATCGGGGAGAATCTGCGCGTGCTGGGCTACGACGTCGCGCCCGAGACCGTCCAGCGGGGTGAAAGCGCCGTGCTCGTCACACATTTCGAATTGCAGGGGCGCCTGCCGCCGGGCTGGAAGCTGTTCTTCCACCTCGAGGGCCCCGGCGGATTCCGCAACCTCGACCATGTGCCGGTCGAGGGCGCCTATCCCATGGAACGCTGGCGTCCCGGCCAGCACATCCGTGATCGCCTGCCCATCACCTTCACCGCCGCCATGCCGCCCGGCCCCTACGTCGTCTACGTCGGTCTCTTCAAAGGCACCGCGCGCGCGCCGGTCACGCCGGCGAGCGCCAGCGACGGGCGGGACCGGCTGCGGCTGGCGACCATCGTCGTGCAGTAGCCATTTCCGACAGGAGAAGCTCGATGCCATGACGGCGCGCGGACCTACGGCCCGTAGCAGTCGACGTCCGAGGGCAGCGACTCGCTTGGGCAGGACGGCTCGCCGCAGCCCCAGAAATGCTGCCCGTTCTGCGTGCCGCAGATTTCGTCTGCGTATCTGGGTGGGCCTGGATTTCTTCAGGTGTCTCCGCGCTGCGGATGGATCACGGATCGTTCTATAGACAAGACAACCAATTTCTGGAACTACAAACCTGGATAACCTCTATGTCCGTCACTCTCAGCCTCCATCGAGGCCGGTCCGGGTTCCAGTCTCTGCAAAGTGAATGGGAGTCGTTTGCGTGCCGGTATGGAACTCACTTCCTACACTTCCCGGCGTGGTACGGCGCCGAGCTCGATCACAATGGCGACGTGGAGGTGTACTTCCTGACGTTGCGCGAGCCCTCTTCATCGGAGCTGCTCGCGGTTCTTCCCTTGCAGCGCTGTCGATGTCGGGTCATGGGGCTCGAGGTCCCGATTCTGCAGATGTATTACTCGAGTGAGATGGGGGTCAATGATGTCCTCTCGCGTGAGCCACTCCACGGTCACTGGCAGTCTATTCGCCGGTTTCTCAGTCGGGAGATTCCATTATTTTTGTTCATGCGCTGGCAGTGCGTCTTGGAAAACGGTTGGGCCATCACGGCAGCCCCGTCGCTTGCCGACGTCCGTTACACGCACCATTCGAAGTACCTCGGCTTTGCCGAGGGGTACGACAAGTTTATGGAGACCCTCACCCCGAAACTGAGGAACGATCTGCACAAGAAGACCCGCAAGCTGGAGCAGCTGGGAGAGCTGCGCCTCGAGGTACGCTCGAACCCCGGCGAATTACCACACGCCTTCGAGCAGTTTCTCGACGTCGAGGACTCGGGATGGAAGGGCAAGAGCGGCACGAGCATCCGAAAGGAGCCGAAGAAGGAGAAGTACTACCGCCATCTCCTCGAGCACTATGGCCGGCTAGGCCTCTGTCGCATCAACCTCTTGTCGCTCGATGGCGCCCCGATTGCCGCTCAGTTCGGGATCGAGGTCGGAGAACGCCTGTACCTGCTCAAAATCGGCTTCCAGGAGCAGCTGGCGAGTCACAGCCCGGGTGGGGTCTTGCTGTTCAAGATGGTCGAGCACCTCTGCCAGCACTCGCCCGTGAGGGCCATCAACTTCATCACCGAGGCGGCCTGGTGCGATCGGTGGCATCCATCGGCCATACGAGCTGGGGTTTTCTACACGGACTGTGACACGTATTCGAGCAGGATGGCGGTTCGGTTACTGCAATGGGGATTGCGCTGGCGGGAGCAGCGTCGCGCCAGCGCGGCGGCGAAGCTCCGAGAGGGGCTTCGCGCCCCGCGTGCCGGCCAATCCGCACCCAGCCGGACGGCCGCCTGGGCGGAGAGTCGACCCGTGCCTGGCGAAGATGCCGGGGTTCTCTCGGCGGCAGTACCACCTTCCACGCCAAACCCAACCAGGCGCCCCCAGGGGCGTCCGCCTTCGTGAGAAGGGCTGGAGATTACGTCGCGGCCTCCTGGAATGGAGCGCGCGGCCGAGGCGACGCTCGTCAAAGGCGGTGCTGGAGCGGCTGCTCGGGCGCTAGGACGGAGCGCGTAGCTATCGGGCGCGCCGGCGCCTCGACGGGGTCCAAAGCAGCAGCAGTGCCGCCCACAGCACGACGGGCGCGGTGG
>PNBO01000424.1 GCA_003136095.1 Myxococcales bacterium | reverse complement strand
TTGCCGATGGGCGAATTGGACTGCGCTATATAGTGGCCTTCTTCCTGGAGCGCGGAATAGAAGCCTACCTCTGCGGTGGCCTTGCCATCCACGACCTTGCGGTAGGGCGTTTCGATGAAGCCGAATTCGTTGACCCGGGCGTAGGTCGACAGCGACGCGATNNCCTTCCGGCGTCTCGATGGGGCAGATGCGGCCGTAGTGCGTGCCATGCACGTCGCGCACCTCGAATCCGGCCCGCTCACGCGTCAAGCCGCCCGGCCCGAGGGCCGAGAGACGGCGCTTGTGGGTGACCTCGGAGAGCGGATTGGTCTGATCCATGAACTNNCGGTACTGGTTCTCCATCAGCTCGCCAACCGCGCGCACACGGCGGTTGCCCAAGTGATCGATGTCGTCGATCTGGCCCTTGCCGTTCTTGAGGTCGATGAGGTAGCGGACG
This sequence comes from Myxococcales bacterium, assembly GCA_003136095.1. GTDB lineage: Bacteria > Myxococcota_A > Polyangia > Fen-1088 > Fen-1088 > Fen-1118. Next base: position 4,077 of record PNBO01000424.1, on the reverse strand, counting down.
GTTTCCAGGATGTCGCGCTTGGTGAGAACGGTGTTGTCGAGCGCCTCGTCGAGCTTGAACTTGTAGTTGAGCTTCAAGCGGCCGACCTTGGAGAGATCGTAGCGCTCGGGATTGAAGAAGAGGTTGCGGAAGAGATTCTGGGCCGTTTCGACCGTGGGCGGATCGCCGGGGCGCAAGCGGCGGTAGATCTCCATGATGGCCTCATCGGTGGTCTGCAGCTTGTCCGCGATGAGAGTGTCACGAAGGAAGGAGCCGATGTTTAGATTGTCGATGAACAAGATCTTGATGCTTGCGATGCCATGCTCACGCAGTTCTTCCAGCTTGGTTTCGGTCAGTTCCTCGTTGCATTGCAGGACGACCTCGCCGGTGGTCTCGTCGATGACGTCGGTCGCAGCGACCTTGCCCACCAGCTCGGAAACCTCGACGGGCAGCCGTTCGACGTTCGAGTCCTTGAGCTTCTTGATGGCCAGCTTGGTGAACTTGCGGTTCTTCTTGACCAGGATCTCGCGCGAGTCCGGGTGGCGCACGTCGCGGGTCGCGCGCTGGCCGGGCAGAAGGTCGTACTCGACCGACTTGGCGTACTTCTTGGCCGGCTCGAGGAACACCGTCTCGGTGTCGTAGTAGTAGTTGAGCAGATCCTCGGTGGAGTAGCCGAGGGCGCGCAAAAGCACGGTCGCGTGCAATTTGCGCCGACGATCGATGCGTACGTAGAGGAGATCCTTGGGATCGAATTCGAAGTCGAGCCACGAGCCACGGTAAGGAATCACCCGCGCGCTGTACAGCAGCTTGCCCGAGCTGTGCGTCNNCCGTTGATGATGAAGGTGCCGTTGTCGGTCATGAGCGGGATCTCGCCGAAGAAGACCTCCTGCTCCTTGACGTCGCGGATCGACTGCGACCCGGTGTCCTCGTTGGTGTCCCAGATGACCAGGCGCACGGTCACCTTGATCGGCGCCGCGAAGGTCATACCGCGCTGGCGGCACTCGTCCACGTCGTACTTCGGCTTGTCGAGCGTGTAGCTGACGAACTCGATGGACGACGTTTCCGAAAAGTCCTTGATGGGGAAGACGCTCTTGAACACGCCTTGCAGACCAAGGTCCTCGCGCTTCTCGATCGGCACGTCCTTCTGCAGGAACTTTTCGTAGCTCTGCTTTTGGATGTCGATGAGATTGGGGATCTCGATGATCTTGGCGATCTTGGCGAAGCTCTTACGTGCTCTGAAATTGTTCTGAATCTGGGACGCCATGTGCGCTCTCCCTCGCCGTTAAATGCCTTCGAACGCTAGGATGGAAACCCTGGGAGGGTTTCCATGCCTTCCCGCGAGGGTACGCGTCGAGCAAAGCTCGGCGACTCCCCACGCGAGTAAACAGTCGAATGCCGGAGGGCACTTGCGCGCCCCCGGCGACTCTGATTTCCGACTGTCGACGGGCTGTCGACGCTGTGTTGTCAACTGCCGGCGTGCCTACTTGATTTCGACCTTCGCGCCAGCATCNNTCCTTGGCTTCCTTGAGGCCAAGCTGGGTGAGCTCGCGCACCACCTTGATGACCTCGATCTTCTTGGCACCCGCCTCCTTGAGGACGACGGCGAACTCGGTCTGCACTTCCGCGGCAGCGGCAGCGGCGGGCGCGGCACCGGCGGCGGCAACCGCGACCGGAGCGGCCTTGACGCCCCACTTGTCCTCAAGCTCCTTGGTCAGCGCCGCGATGTCCATCACGGTCAGCTTGGAAAGAAAATCTACTACTTGCTCCTTCGTCACATCGGCCATATCGAGGTCTCCTTCTGGGTTTCCAAATCGTGTTTCTGAAATTTCGTGACCCGGCGAAAATGCCGGCTACTTCTACTCGCCGCCCTTGAGCGCGTCCTCGCGCGCGGCCAGCAGGTAGACAAGGTTCTGGGGGGCCGCGTTGAGCAGCCGGAGGAAGTTCTGAGGCACGGCAAGCAAGGTTGCAAGGAACGCCGCGCGAGCTTCGGCTTTGCCGGGCAGCGCAGAAAGCGCCATGACCCCCTTCTGGTCGAGCAACTTGCCGTCGATGAAGCCGCCCTTGATGACGAATTTGCTCTCGGCCCTGGCGACCTTGGTCGCGACCTTGGCGGGCGCGGAAGGATCCTCGGTCGAGAAGGCGATGGCGGTGGGACCCGCGAGCAGCGACTCCAGCACCTCCATAGGCGTGCCCTTGACAGCCTTGCCGAGCAGGGTGTTCTTCACCACCTGGTATTCGCAGCCGACGGCGCGAAATTCACGGCGCAGCTTGTTGTCGCTCTCCACGGTCAACCCGCGGAAGTCGGCGAGGACCAGGCTTTGCGCCGAGGCAAGCCTCGCCTTCAAGACATCGATGTTGGCATTCTTCTCTGGTGCGTTCACGACGAAAGCCCTCCTAGTGCGTGCCGAACTCGGCGACGATCGGGGCCGTATCGACCTTGATACCCGGGCCCATCGTGGTGGAAAGGGTAACCGACCTCATGTACGTTCCCTTGGCCGAGGCCGGCTTGAGCTTCATCAGGGTCTCGACCATGACGCGGGCATTGGCCAGCAGCTTGTCGCCGCCGAAGGACGCCTTGCCGATGCGGGCATGGACCACACCGGCCTTCTCGACGCGGAATTCGACGCGGCCGGCCTTGAGCTCGCGCACCGCCTTGGCCACGTCGTTGGTCACGGTGCCTACCTTCGGGTTCGGCATCAGGCCCTTGGGGCCTAGGACGCGGCCCAGCCGGCCAACCAGACCCATCATGTCGGGCGTGGCCACCATCGAGTCGAAGTCGGTCCAGTTTTCCTTCTGGATCTTCTCCACCAGATCCTCGGCGCCCACGAAGTCGGCGCCCGCCTCCTGCGCATCCTTGGCCTTGTCGCCTTTGGCGATGACGGCTACGCGCAAGGTCTTGCCCGTTCCATGTGGCAAGACCACCGCGCCGCGCACCATCTGATCCGCGTGCTTGGGGTCCACGCCGAGACGGACCGCGATGTCGACGCTTTCGTCAAACTTCGCGACCTTGGTCTCGGGCAGGAGTTTACATGCATCCGCCAGGGAGTATCGCTTGGTGCGATCCAACTTCGCGGCGGCCTTCTGGTACTTCTTTCCGCTTTTCGGCATGGGTTCCTTCTCGTTTCGGCTTTGAGGGTTAGCCTTCCACCTCGACGCCCATGGAGCGTGCGGTACCGGCAATGGTGCGCATCGCTGATTCGACGTTGGTGGTGTTGAGGTCGGGGAGTTTCGTCGTTGCGATTTCACGCAACTGCTTCTTATTGATCTTGCCCACCTTGACCTTGTTGGGCTCCTTGGAGCCCGAGCCCGGCTTCTTCGTGGTCGCGAGGCCGGCGGCCTTCTTGATGAGCACGGCCGCGGGCGGGGTCTTGGTGACGAAGGTGAACGAGCGATCCGAGAACACCGTGATGACCACGGGGATCGTCATTTCGTCCTTGGCCTGCGCCTGGGTGCGCGCGTTGAACTGCTTGCAGAAGTCCATGATGTTCACGCCATGTTGGCCGAGCGCGGGGCCGACGGGGGGGGCCGGATTGGCCTTGCCGGCCGGAATCTGGAGCTTGATGTACCCTGTTGCTTTCTTCATTGCATCTACCTAGCAGTTCAGACTTTCTCGACCTGCGCGAAGTCCAACTCGACCGGGGTGGCCCGGCCGAAAATGGAAAGGTTCACGCGACACTTCTGTTTCTCTTGCTTCACTTCGACCACGATGCCGGTGAAGTTCGCGAAGGGACCTTCCACGACTCGCACGTTGTCGTTTTCCTTGAAATTCTCGCGCGGGCGCGGACGCGACGCGCCCTCGGTGATGGCGGTGTTGATGTTCTGGATCTCGGTTTCCTTCACCGGCTGCGGGTTCATGCCGCCCAGAAATCCGGTGATGCGCGGCGTGTTCTTTACCAGATGGAAGGTTTCCTGATCGAGGTCCATCTGCACGAACATGTAGCCGGGGAAGAACTTGCGCGTCGTCGAGCGCTTCTGCCCCTTGACCAGCTCCACCACCGTGTCGGTGGGGATGAGCACGCTGCCGAACTTCTCGTTCAGCCCGGCCTGGCGCACCCGATCGAGCAGCGACAGACGCGCCTTGTTCTCGTGTCCCGAGTA
>PNBO01000220.1:11855-13108 GCA_003136095.1 Myxococcales bacterium | reverse complement strand
GCGGTCTTGGCGTCGCCCTCGGTGACCACGACCCGCTGGGCGTCGGCGGACACGGTGGCTCCTTCGGCCAGCCGGCGCCCTCCAGGTCTCGCCGGCCGGGCGCGGGCATCACTCGCGGCGCCTAGCAAGGCCAACGCCACCAGGCAGCTCGCGCGCTTCATCTAGCGTCGTGCCTCGGCGGGCGCCTGCGCGGCCAGCACCTTGCGCGCCAGGCCCGCGCGCAGCCCGTCGGGATGGCGTTCCAGGTAGACCCTCGCCGCTCGTACGGCGGCCTCGCCGTCACCCGCCCGCTCGTAGATCTCGACCAGCCGTCCCGCGGCCTCCTCGCCCAGCGGCGGGTTGCGAGCCGTCGCCAGGTAGCGCTCGAACCAGCGGGCCGCGGCTGCGGGGGCACCCGCCTCGAATTCCAAGCGGCCCAGCGCGAAGAGGGCGTCGTGCGAGCGCTGATCGTGCGAGAAGCGGCGGACCAACGCCGCGAAGGCCTGGCGCGCGCGCAGAGGCGAGGATGCGTAGCGAGCGGCGTCGCCAAGCGCGAGCAAGCCGTCGGCGTCGAGCTGGCGGCACAGGTGCGAGAATCCCTCGCGCTCCGCCGCGGCCAGTGCCTCCGCGTAGCGACCGCTCGTCGCGAGCTCGGACCACGCGGCCAGAGCACGCGGGGTGGCGGCGACGGCGGGCTCGGGCGCCGCGGATGGGCTCGACGGCGGGCTCACGCTGGGCGCGAGTTCTGGCGGTGCGACGGGCGCCGGCCGCGTCCGGGTCACCACCGCCGGCAAGGAAACCCCGACCTCGAGCGACTCACCACCGCGCAAGGCCAGACCGCGGCCGAGCGACGGACCTTCCACGACCACCGCACCCTCGAACATCTCCACTGCCAGCTTGCCGCTCGCCGGCGACCACTCGGCGCCAAAACGCGTTCCCGTGACCCGCACCTTGAAGGGGCCAGCCACTACCGACCAGCGCGCCTCCCCCGTGTGCCGGACGTCGGCGACCAGGCGGCCGCTGTCGAGCACCAGCTCGGCCCCACTGTCGGTCAGCCGTGCCACGCGCGTCTGCGCGCCGGGCTGGAAGACCAGCACCGAGCCGTCGGAAAAGCGCAGCGGCAGGGGGGCGCCCGCCGGCGCCGTCACGGACGCACCCGCTTGCCCGGCGCGGCCCGCGACCTCGAAACGCAGATCGTTCCGGCCGGCGCGCGCGACGAAGAAGGCCACCGCGAAAGCCACGGTCGCCGCCACGCCCGCCATCGCCAGATAGGG
>PNBO01000220.1:0-11847 GCA_003136095.1 Myxococcales bacterium | reverse complement strand
GAGGGATTCGCAGTCCGCGGCGAGAGCGTGAAACCGCCGTTCGGCGCGCGCCAAGCGGCGGCGCACGGTGGGCACTGACACCCCGCAAGCCGCAGCGACCTCGCGCAGGTCCATGCCGTCCACGGCGCGCAGGGCGAAGGCGATGCGCTCGTCGACGGGCAGGCGGTCGAGCAGCGCGTACACGGCGCGGGCCGCGTCGCTCACCTCGGCGGAAGCCTGCGGCGCCGGCCGTTCCGGCGGCTCGGCGGTGAACCACAGCCAGCGCCAGCGTGAACGCCGGCGAATCGCCTCGCGCCCGGTGAACACCGCGATGCTGGTCAGCCACGACGACAACGCGCCCGCGAACGACAACCGGTGCACCCCGGCCAGCGCGCGCGTGAACACCTCCTGCACCAGATCGTCGATCTCGGGCTCGCCCGCGCCCATTACCCGCATGAGCACCCGGCGCACATGCTCGAGATAGCGATCGACCACCACCGCTGCCGCCCAGGGCTCGTGCTCGCGCAGGCCGCGCACTAGGCGCAGGTCGTCCTCCCGGCCGGCTTCGCCGGCGGGCCGCGGCGTCGTGGGCAGTCGCACAACCTGGCTCACACCTCTAATGTGTCCCGGCCGCGGCCGAAGTGATCAGAAATGTCGCGCCGCCGACTAGCGCGACGCGTCCATAGGGCAGAGCAGTCGAGGATGCGTGCCGGTTGGCAATGGTCGCTCTGGAGGATGCTCCACCACCGGCGTCCCCTGGCCTGACATGGGAGCTTCCGCGACCATGTTCGCTGGCATCGCCTGTGTTGCGGCCGCACATGCCGAAAGGACACCGACGAACGCGATGCCCCATGCCAATGTCATGCCCTTGATAGTAACACCGGCGGGTCCATGGAAGCCCGCTTCCGCCGGGGTCTTAGGACATGACAACATGTGAAGGTGCTTCACAGCGGGCCGAGCCAGCCACGGAAGCCGATGGTTATCGTCTGGTCGGGCTTGTCAGACTCGCGGTTGACAGGGGCACGGAGATTGCTAGGACAGTAGACTAGAGGTGGTCCCATGAAGATTCAATCAACTGCCTGCCTGTGTGTTCTTCTCTTGGGGGGAGGAGTCGCGCGAGCTGAGGAAGGTGCCCGAAACGTCGTCGATACCTCGACGAGCCAGGCGCCGTATGCCCAACCGGGCGGGTCACCCCAAGCAGTGCAGCCGGCCTCGGCGGCCCCGAATGAGCAACCACCGCTGCCCCCCCTCCAGCCGCCATCCCCTCCGGTCCAGGACCAGGCGCAGCCTCAGGTTCAACAGCCCATGGTAGCAAACCAGGCGTCGGGCACCGGCCAGTGGGTATACACGGACCAATATGGCTGGGTCTTTATGCCCTACGGAGACCAGTACACCTACGAAGGCACGCCTTATGACGCTTCTCCCTATGCCTATGTGTACTACCCGAGCTACGGATGGTCCTGGCTGGCAGCGCCATGGATCTGGGGCTGGGGGCCATATCCCTACTTTGGCCTTCGAGGCGCGCTTGGCTTTGGCTGGTATCGCGGACTTTACCGCGCAGGGTATGGGTGGGGCGGATATCGCGGTGGCGGGCGCGGCGGATACGGCAATGGCGGCGCCTATCGCGGCGGGCATGCGTACGGTGGTGGAGCCCGCGCAGTCGGCGGCTATCGCGGTGGCGCTGTTGGTGGCGGCTATCGCGGCAGCGTGGTGGGGCACATGAATTACAGCGGCGGCTCTCGGGGCGCCCTTGGTGGCGGCGGCGTCAGGTCTGGCGGTGGATTCCAGGGCGGCTTCGGCGGCGGCTCGCATGGCGGCTTCGGCGGCGGCTCGCACGGCGGCTTCGGCGGCGGCTCGCACGGCGGCTTCGGCGGCGGCTCGCACGGTGGCTTTGGTGGCGGCTCGCACGGCGGCTTCGGCGGCGGCTCGCACGGCGGCGGACACCGCTGACCAGAGCTCGCGCGCGAGACAGCGTGGAAGCACACCGCGTCCACCGGACCCAGGCGACCTAGGGTTTCGGGACGACGCGCATCACGGTGGCGAGCTCGGGCAGGACGCTCTCGACGCCGTGGATGATGAACTGGACGGCGACGGCGGCGAGAACCAGGCCCATCAAGCGTGTCGTGATGTTGAGGCCGGACGGACCCATGAACCTTTGAATTCTGGCGGCGTTCCGCAACATCACGAACACGATGGCCATGGCCACGACGATGGCAAGGAAGAGGATCGCCATGTTGGGAAGAGCGCGCGTCTCGCCGGAGAGGACGATGACCGTGGTGATCGCACCCGGCCCGGAGACGATGGGGATCGCCAGAGGGACCACGGCGATGTCCTCGCGGGTCATCGCCTCATCCATTTCCTCGGGCGTCTGTTTCGTGCGTGAGGTCCTCGCGTGGAGCATGCCCATCGCGACCGAGAAGAGGATGATCCCGCCGGCGATCTGGAAGGCGCCGATGGTAATCGAGAAGACCTTGAAGATGACGGTTCCGGAGATCGCGAAGACGAGAAGAACACCGAAGGCGATGAGCGTGGTCTTGCGAATGATCGCCCGCTTCGCCTCCGGCGTGGCGCTGGCCGTGAGGGTGATGAAGACGGAAGTGACCATCAGCGGGTTGATGATCACGACGAGCGAAGGAAACGCGACAAGGGCGAAGGAGATGACCTCAGGCACGGCCCAACTCTAGAGCAGGGTGCCCAAGGCGTCGAGGCGACAATGGGTGTCACCTCTCGGTAGCGGTGCGGGGCCCATCTTCTGCTGGGCGGTCCAGCGCGCGCCCGGGTGCCCGGCGACGTTGAGGTGAAGAATCCTGCGCCAATCACGGGGCAAGACGAAGAAAGCAATGAAACCACGCGAGGCAACTGCAGAAGGGAAGCGTGATGACGAGCACCTGTCTGGCCGTCTCCGTAACCGTCGGCTCGGGCAGCGATCCCGATTGGGTTTCGGCGAGCCACAACACCCTTCCGAGTCCCCCGCAAGACCACCAATCTTGACCTCAACTATCTGGATTCACGTCCTCTTTCACGGATCGGATGGTTGGCCATGAATGCCATATTGCATCAAGAGCGACCATGTACGCTTTCACCTACCCGGGCACGCCTCCGGTTCCTTCAACAAGCTTCTAGAGAAGCCAGGCGCAGCCTTGCTTTTGTCATTGAATGATCGCCAGAATGTCCGCCAGAGCTTCTTCGTTCGTGAGGTGTTCTCCCATGCAAGCAAGCCCAGCCAGAACTTTAGTGGTCCGTGGTCAACTTGTGGTTAATCTGTCGAGCGTCGGTTTCGCGGCGATTCTTGCCTTGGCGGGGTTTGCTTGCACCGGCGCATCGATAGAAAACAATGGAGGAGCGGGCGGGACTGGCAAGGGAGGCGCGGGCGGTGCGAAGTCGGGCGCCGACGGAGGGGGCGGTGTCATCATCAACCCCACCGGCACGACCACGTCGACCGGCGGCACGGCCGGGACGTCGGGACAGTGCAACAGCACCAACACCGTGGGTTGCAAGGCGCAGGCGCCCGACGGCTGCGGCGACGGTATCAATAACCAAGGCGGCATTGAGGAGTGTGACGACGGCAATGTGTTGCCGGGCGATGGTTGCAACGGCAATTGCAAGATCGAGCCCAACTGGGATTGTCCCCAGCAAGGGCCCTGCACCCGGAAAATCATTTGCGGCGACGGCACCATCGGCGCCGGTGAGGTATGCGACGACGGCAACACAAAGGACAATGATGGTTGCAGTGCTGATTGCACGGTTCAGGACCCCGCCTACAAGTGCGTCGCTGGTCAGTCCTGTGTCCGCGTTTCTCAGTGTGGCAACAAGCGCGTCGAACCGGGCGAGGACTGCGACGACGGCAACACCAACAACGGCGATGGCTGCAACAGCTCCTGCAAGCTCGAGGGTGGGTGGGTCTGTCCGACGCCCGGCCAGTCATGCAAGCAAGCCCCGCGCTGTGGCGACGGCGTGGTCCAGACCGCCAGGGGTGAGGCGTGCGACGACGGTAACCAGAAAGATGGCGACGGGTGCTCGGCTGACTGCAAGATCAAGGGCACCGGCTGCACGTGTACCCCGGGCCAGGCGTGCGTCTGTCCGGTCGTCAAGTGCGGCAATGGCGTGGTCGAGGGTAGCGAGGCCTGCGACGACGGCAACACCGCGAGCAACGATGGCTGCACCAGCACCTGCGCACTCGAGAGCGGCTACGAATGCCGCGTGCCCGGCAAGCCGTGCACCCCGAAGTGCGGCGACGGTACGATCACGGGCAGCGAGAAGTGCGACGACGGCAACAGCACCAGCGGCGACGGCTGCACCAGCACCTGCCAGATCGAGCCCGGCGCCACCTGTCCGACCCCAGGACAGGCCTGCAGCAAGGCGGTTTGTGGCAACGGCAAGGTGGAGAGCGGCGAACTGTGCGACTGCGGCACCGATCCGAATAGCCTGCCCAGCGATTGTAAGTCCGTGAACGGGCTCTTCTATGGCGACGGCAAAGGCTGCTCGAAGACCTGCACCAAGGAGCCGAGCTGCCAGGACTCGAGCGGCAAGACGCAGGCGTGCACCACGTCCTGCGGCGATGGCAACCTCGATCCGGGCGAGGACTGCGACGACGGCAACGGGTTGGACGGCGACGGTTGTTCATCCAAGTGCAAGAACGAGGGCGGCTTCACTTGCACGACCGTGACCCAGCAGGATTCCTCGACCTGCCAGTCGGGTTCGGGGCAGTGCCTCGAGTTGCCGATCATCTACCGTGACTTCCAGCCGGAAAACACCACCTCGGGCGGCCACCCGGACTTCCCCTTCCTGGGCACGAAGTACAACGGCTCGAAGTCGTCCACCACGCTCTGCGTCCCCAACTCGGGCGGGCCAGGCAAGGGCAACGACTCGACGACGCGTTGCTGGGGCATCGTGGGCGCGAGCCTCCTCAAGGGCAAGCCACAGCCCGGCACGACCACGACCTGCGCCTGCCAGTACAGCGATTGGAACATCGCCAACTCGAGCCGGATTCAGGGCAACTACACCCAGGCTGGCAACGACAGCCCACTTTCCGATGGCAACGGCGGTTTCCTGGGTGGAAATGCCGGCACCGCGGTCAATACGACCAGCACCGGCGGCCCCTATGCGGGCACCCTGACCGGCTACACCGCCAGCACCCCGGGTGGCCCAATTTGGAAGGGAACGGCGCCGGCATACAAGAATGCCGCCAGCTTCAATCAATGGTTCAACGACGACACGTCGGTGAACAAGACCTTCACGGCGGTGCTCGAGCTGGCGTCGATTGGATCGAACGTCTACCAGTATGCCAGCACCTCGCACCTCGCCCAAGGAGGGTTCTTCCCCCTCGACACGCTGAACCCCAGCCAGGCCACGCTGTGCAACCTGTGGCCCTACTGGAACCACGGCAACGGCACCCCCTTCTGGACAACCTGCACCGGCGATCAGTACCTGTTCGTGCCCCGCGTGACCCAGGCTGACTGCGTTTCTGGCGATACCGTCGAAGATGGCTGCTGGGTCACCGCGGTCCCTGGCGTCAAGCACGACTCCTACTTCACCGACGAGGCGCGATACTACTTCGTGTACGACGGCACCAACGGCATCTCGCTCGCCTTCTACGGCGACGACGATCTCTTCATCTTCATCAACGGCGTCCTGGTGCTCGACCTGGGCGGCGTCCACCAGCAACTGCCGGGCAAGGTCACGGTCACGGGCAGCCCAGGCGACGCGAAGGTCACCGAGGGTGGCTGTCTCGATACGGCCGGAAACATCATTGGCGTTACGGCGGGGGTAACGGACTGTGCACCGAGCAACGGGACGAAGGTGCCAGCCGCGACCCCGGATGACTTCCGCAACCGCACCGTTACCCTGGGCCTCGTCACGGGCAAGGTCTACGAAATCGCCATCTTCGGCGCCGATCGGCACCCGCCGGAGTCGAACTACCAGCTCACCCTCCAGGGCTTCACCACCAAGAAGTCCGAGTGCATACCCACCTGCGGCGACGGCGTCACCGTCGGCGGCGAGGAATGCGACTGCGGCGATGGTTCGGGGACCACGCCCGCGAGCTGTCTGGGCCCCAATGGCAGCCCCTCGTACAACGGCTGCACCACGGACTGCAAGTATGGAGGCTTCTGCGGTGACGGCGTCAAGAGTGATGCCGAGGAGTGCGACAACGGCAAGAACAACGACGACTATGGGTCAACCTCCGGTTGTGCCCCTGGCTGCAGGTTGCCAGCGCGCTGCGGTGACGGCAAGGTGCAGACGGACTACGACGAGGACTGCGACGATGGGTCCAAGAACGTGGCCAGCACCGATCCGAACGTTGCCTACGGGGGGTGCATGTCGAACTGCCAACGCGGCGGCTACTGCGGTGACGGTAGCAAGAATGGCAGCGAGGCCTGCGACGACGGCGCGAATGATGGCACCTACGGAACCTGCAATCCCGACTGTACGCTCGCACCGAGATGTGGCGACGGGGTGGTTCAGACTGATTACGGGGAGGATTGCGAGCCCACCATGTCGAACGATCCGAACTGCACGGATGCGTGCCGTACACCCGGTGGGTGCGGCGATGGCAAGATCGAGTCGCCCGAGCAATGCGACGATGGGGCGCAGTTCAATACGGGTGACTACGGCGGCTGTGCGCCGAGCTGCATCTTCGCCCCCCACTGCGGCGATGGCATCAAGAATGGCCCGGAGGAGTGCGACGACGGCATCCTGGATGGCTCCTACGGCGGCTGCACGCCGCAATGCAAGCTGGCGCCTCACTGCGGTGACCACATCATCAACGGGAGTGAGGACTGCGACAACGGCGCCGCGAACAACGGCAAGGATGGGGTCTGCTCGTCATCCTGTAAGACGATTATCTACCTTCCGCCGTAGCCGGCGGTGTCCGCAAGCTCATCGCCACGGCTCAGGCCGCGTTTCGATGGCAGGTGTCGAGGAGACCACAGGGACGTGAACGCCATGGCATGTGGCCATTGCTCCCGTTGTCATTCGTCGAGCCGAGTTGCTTCCTGACCAGTCGGCCAGCAAGCTAGTTTTTCCTCGCGACCAGCTTCCGTTCCTGGCTGCGGGTCGTATCCATGACCTCGCAGACAGACGTCACGCGGCCAGGCGGCACGCCGTGACGTGACCTTGACATCGAACGGCTGCTGGCCCACTTTGGTGGCAGCAGGGTGGCGCTGGCCGAATCCAGAAAACCAAGAGGTGTGGCTTGATGCAAGTCGAGAACGAATCACCGACAAGCTGGGGGGCATTCTACGAACGCATCGAGCACAGCATCGAGAACGCGAGAACCCTCGAAACGGCCTCGCGGCAGCTCATCGACTGCTTGTACAGCGAGCTATCCCAATCCGTCGTTCTGGCGCGGGTATTCGCCACGCTGCGCCTGTCGGAGTTGACGCCCGATCTGCAGGAGTTCGCACGACGGCTGGCTCGGACTGCGTCGCTCGAACTGTCCCAGGATTCCTTCGCTCTTACACTGCTCGGCACGGCCGGTGAGAGCCCCGCCTGGAACGCGCGGCTCCGGTCCGTCGGTCACCAGGCCATCCCGCTGGTCTCGGCCGGCTTCATTACGGCGATCCCGATGATGAGTGCGCTCTTGGACCAGATGGGATTCGACCTCGGCTGGATTCGCGGCGAGCCGGGGTTGATGGCCCGGAGCATGGGCAAGATGGCCGGCACGTTCTTCGTCGAGGATGCGGCGACGACGCGAGACTCGCGCGGGCGCCTGGTGATTGCCGCCCAGGACTTCGTGCGCCAGTACGGAGTAAAAACGGTGTTCGGCTTCGGCGGAGGCTACGCCATCGGCGGCAGGTTCGTCGTGGTGATCTGCTTCCTGCGCCAGAGGATTGGAAAGGCCGCGGCGATCCGCTTCCAAAGCCTGGTCAACATCTTCAAGTCCAAGACCGGCCCGTTCATCACCGATCCGCGGAAGATATTCTAGCCCACACTACTCCACTGGGAGCAGGAGCCGGGCAGAACATGAGCCTGTTCTTCGCGGGCAAGGACAGCCCGAAGCTCGACACCAAGCTCGAGGCGTTCGCCCACCAGGTACGGACGTTTGCCGCGGCCAAGGACGCCGCCAGGGAGCCTCGGACCTGGTTCGAGTCGCTGTGGCACCGAACTGCCGCTGTGGCACCGAACGGGGGTTGTCCCAGCTGGGCTTCGAAGGCTGCCAATTCTGGGGGCGGATTGTGCAGCTCAAGGCACCGCGCACCTTCCTGATCGACATCGGGGTCTCTCCGGCTCACGATTCGCGGATCGGATTTTGGGAGAGGACGGGTATATCCTGTGGCCCTCCGTGAATCGCCCGCAGACCACCGTCCCTCGCCAAGCAACGTCCGGTTTCATCGCCGTGGGAAAGCCCCCACGATGACGTTGCCAACCCAGCCGGATGCGCCCGTCGCGGCTCGGCGCCGAACCTTCTCGCGCAGCGCGGTCACCTCGCTTTTCACGACGGCGCTCGATTTCGCCACCCTGACCGGCTTGGTCGAGCTGCTCGGTGTCGACTACGTCCTGGCGACCTGGCTGGGCACCATCGTCGGCTCGCTCTCCAACTTCACCATCAATCGCGTGTGGGCCTTCGACGCGCGCGATCGACCGGGCACGGGCCAGTTCCTGCGCTTCGTCCTCGTGCAGGCCGGGGCCAGCCTGTGGCACACCCTTGGCGTATGGATCCTCACACGCTTCGCACGCATTCCCTACCAGGAATCCAAGCTGATCATCGCCGTGGTGGCGTACCTGGGCTGGAACTATCCAATGAACCGCTGGTTCGTCTTTCGCCGGTAAGCCCCAGGGAGCGGCCGAGGCCGCGCACCCGCTCGACCACTTCGCTTCCGATCACCCACCCGCGCCGGGAAAACGGCAGCGACGTGCGCACCATGCAGTCGACGCCGCAGCCGGCTTCGCATCCCTTGGCTTCACGATTGCGTTTGATCTGCGCCCGCGTGACGTCGGCGAATCGGCCCACCGCATCGGTGTGGTAGCAGAAGTGAAAGTTACCTTCTGGCGAGACATAGAACGCCTTGCGGCCGCCCTGGCACTTCCAGGACAGCGGCTGGCCGGACAGCAAACGCTCGTAGTAGTCGAGGAGATAGTACGGGTTCGAAACTGGCCGGCCCATGCGCTTCTGGTCCCGCAGCCAGCGAACCTTCTCGAGGTAGCGCGCGCTGCTCGGGCCAGGCACGATGCGCCCGCGATCGTGAACCACGGCGAAGAAGATCGGCACCTTCAGCTCGAAGCAGAACTCGGCCAGGGCGGAAATCTCGTCGAGGGTCTGCTCGCAGATCACCGCCGCGACGTAGAACCAGAGGCCGCGGCGGGCGACCATCTCGATCTTCGAGCGCAGGGTCTTGAGCGACTTGGGCGTGCCCGGCGAGGGGGAAAGCGCGTCCACGGAAATCTGGATGCGTCCCATACCGGTATCGATCAATTCGTCGAGCTTCTCCTGGGTCAGCAGAAACCCGTTGGTGGTCATCCCCGTGGTCATGCCCTGCCCGCGCACGTGATGCATGAGGGGGATGATGTCGGGGTGCAAGAGTGGTTCGCCGCCGATGAGATCGGTGTGGATCACGCCCAGCTCTTTGCACTTGTCGATGCGCGCGACCACTTCGGCGAAAGGCACGTGGCCCTTGGCGTTGTCGTATTCCGTGCAGTAGCCACACGCCAGGTTGCACTTCCAAGTCACGTTGATCTGTGCCCACAGCGGCAGCGAATCGAAAACGCGCGGTACCGCGCGCAGGAAGCGCGCGACGGAGAGTGGATTCTTTGCCTTGGCCTTGACCACGGGCGGAGCGTGCCATGCTAGCACCTTGCCGCCCACGTATTTGTACGGGTCACGTCCCCTTTGCCGCGCGTTGTTGCCGACAACCTTGGCGAGCTCGCGATGCGTCAGGGGCACTCGGTCCGTCGCCAAAATCCCATGCGCGGGAAGTGATCCCGATGGGGTCTTGGCGAGGCACAACCGCGGGTGCAGGTGCGCTATATTGGCGCAGCGATGTTCAGGGCGCTGCCACGCACGCGAGAACCATCCGAGCTGCCGGAGCGTCGTTCCACGTCCATCGTTGCCTCCGTCACTTCCCAGCCTGGCGGGCCACAGCTTGCCACGAACGGCCGCAATCGTTTGGCGGCGTCGCTCCTCAAACGGAAAGCAAGCACGCTCTTCCGTCACTTTCCGTCGGCCCTGACGGGCGACGAGGAGGCGATCCATCAACTGCGGGTTTGGGGACGGCGCCTCCGCGTTGCCCTGCCCTTGCTGGTGGCGAAGCCCGACGGCCGCCGGGCCACACGCGCCCGTCGGCTGCTACGCGAACTGACCCAGGCCGCGGGCAGCAGCCGCGATCTGGACGTCCTGCTGGAATCCTATGACGAGCGGTTGACTGCCTTGCCGGCGCGAAGCGCGGATCAGAATCTCCTGCGCCGCCGCCTGGCGAGCGCCCGCCGCCGCAGCCGTGCGCGCATGGTCGAGAATCTGCTCGATCTCGAGATTTCGCGATTGCGCGGCGATCTCGCCGGCCTGATCGCGCGCGGGGGGACGCCGCCTGCCATTGTCTGCGAACGCTTCGCTGCGCTGAGCGAGCGCGAATCCCGGTGCCTTCACGACGGATTCACGATGCTCGGCACCCGTCTCGACGCCAGGGAGCTCCACGCTCTGCGCCGGCGCGCGCGTCGTCTTCGCTACGCCACGGAAGTCTGTGACCAGATCCGCAGCTTTGAATCTTCCGCCACCAAGCCGTGGAAAAGCTTGCAAGACCTCGTCGGCGTGATCCACGATCACCACGTGCTCGCCGAATGGTTCGACCGGCAAGCGCAGAACGATCGCAAGCGCGGCAAGGATGCGCTCGCGGCCACGGCGGACGAAGAGGCCGCGTGGGCCCGGACCGCCATGCGACGACTGCACGAGGAGCTCCTCGCCGCCGACCCCATCGCCATCGTCGCGCGCGGTCTGGCCGCCCTGGGGCAGGCGTCTCCCGCGCAACTCGAGTAGGAGCCATGCGCCTGCTGTTCATTCGCCACGCCATCGCGGTCCCGGCGCAGGCCTCGACGCGTGACGAGGATCGCCCCCTCACCACCGAGGGTGAGAAGAGTTTTCGCCAGACCGCCCGGATGTTGGCGCGCGTGGCCGGAAAACCGCGGGCCATCCTGGCCAGCCCACACCTCAGGGCACGGCAGACCGCCGCCATCGCCGCGCAAGCTTGGGGCAACACGCGCCCCATCGTGGTGCCTGCACTCGCGGAGGGTGACTGGCCCGCCATCTGCAGCGCCCTCGCGCCCTACAAGAGCGACGACACAATTGTCCTCGTCGGCCACGAAAACTGGATATCCGAGGTCACCGCGCGCTTTCTGGGCAGCCCATCGCGCCGCGCCTTCGACTACCGTAAAGGCGGCGCCGCCCTCATCGACGCCGAGAATCTGGAACGATGTAAGGGAACCCTGCTGTGGTTCATTCCGCCGCGCGTGTTCCGCCGTCTGGGATAGTCACGCTTCGCTCTCTATCGAAGACCGCGCTTGTCGCGCGGGGGCGTGCATTCCGGCGCGACACGAACTGCGCCTTTGACCTTCTCCACCGAAGGCTCGGGCGCGCTTGCCTTGGTTTCCACCAGTCGAAAGCCGATTCCACGCACGGTTTGCAGCAGGTCGGCCGCCTCGCCCAGCTTGTCGCGAAGTCGCTTGACGTGGGTGTCGACCGTGCGGCTGGTAACCTCGGGGTGGTACCCCCAGACCTCCGTCAAGAGCTTCTGGCGTGTGCACATCCGTCCGGGCGCATGCATGAGATGCAGAAGCAGGCGCATTTCCAGGGCGCTGACGCGAACCTCTCGTCCGCCAACGAAGACCCGATGCGCCTTTTCGTCCACGGAAAGGATTCCGACTGTCAATGGCTCGGACTCC
>PNBO01000255.1:2153-4927 GCA_003136095.1 Myxococcales bacterium | reverse complement strand
CGCTGAAGGTGATGATGTCGTGGTAGGCGGCCAGCATCCGACGCAGCGGCCCGAGCAGCGCGGTTTCGTCCTCAATGATGATGATGGAAAGCCGCTGCCCGACGTTCGGCGCGATCAACTCCGGCGTGGGCGTGCGGAGTGGTTCGACCGCCTCCTGGTTGGGCTCCTCCCGCCACTTGCGCACGGTGACGCTGACCACCGTGCCGCGGCCAAGCTGGCTTTCCAGGGTGATGCTGCCGTCCATCTTCTTGACCAGGTCGCGCGAGATCGAAAGCCCCAAGCCCGTCCCGTAGCCGACCGCCTTGGTGGTGAAGAACGGATCGAAGACCCGGCGGAGGTTCTCGGGAGCGATGCCGCAGCCGTTGTCGATCACGCGGATCGTGATCTCGCCGTCCTTCTGATCGACGACCACCTCGATCCGCCCGCCGCTCTGGGCAGAGATGCTCTGGGAGCTGTTGATGAGCAAATTGAGCAGCACCTGGCGAAGGTGATCCTCGTTACCGCGGGCAATGCAGTCCTGACTGGAATACACCGTCACCTCCGCGCGGTCGGAGATCTCCCGCTCCACCAGGCTCACCACCGAACGGACCAGGGCATCGACATCGACGGGCCCCAGGTTCTGCCGCCCGGGATGCGCGAAAACGCGCAACTGGCGCACCAGGCGCGCGATCCGGTCGAGGCCGCCACGGCACTCGGCGACGAGCTTGCCGAGCTCCTCCAGCGTCGGCACCCGCGCGCTGGTCTTGCCCTGCCGGGCGCATTCGAGCCAGTCTTCGATGATCTCGAAATTGGGCAGCAGGAAGGCCAGCGGGTTGTTGATCTCGTGGGCGATGCCGGCCGTGAGCAGCCCGATGCTCGCCATCTTCTCCACCTGGACGAGTTGCTCCTGGGTCTCGCTGACCCGCACCAGGGAGGATTCGATCTGGCTGCGTTCGGCCAGGAGTCGGGCATTCTCCTGCTTGAGCTCTCCCGTCCGCTCGCGCACGCGGGTCTCGATCTCGGCGGAGAGCCTCCCGGTTTCGGCGGAGAGGCGCGCGTTTTCCCGCACGAGGTGGACGTGCTGCATGGCCCGCTGCAAGGATAGACGGAGGGGCTCGATGGCCTGGTCCCTGACCACGTAGTCGAACGCCCCGTGGTGGATGGCGCTCAGGAGCTCGCTGGTGCGCGACACCGACGAAAGCATGATCACCGGTGTACCCACATCGCGCATGCGTAGCGTCGTCAGCAACTCGAGCCCGGTCATCTCGGGCATCCTGACCTCGGTCACGATGACGTCGTACGGGTTCGCCTCCAGAGACAGGAGGGCCGCCCGGCCGCTGTCCACGGTCTCGACCTGAAACCCCCAGTCGGCAATCAGGCTCCCGACGAAATCACGCACCAGCTTGCTGTCGTCCACCAACAGCACGCGCCCGGCCACGCGCGGCAAGCTCTCCCCGCCGACAGCCAGGGAAGGGATGGATGGCTCAGTACCGCTCGCCATTGGGCCTTTGCAACCGCGGGTTGGTGCTCCGAATGAAAACGATTTCTCCCATCCACGCGGAAACCCTGCCGGGAACGCCGACATCGCCCCGCGCCCGCGCGGTGAATTGGCGGTCCGGCCTGAAGTTTCCCGACCGCCCTGCCGATGAAGAGAGTGAGGGCAAGATGACGCACCCGCTGCGGAACGTACGACTGTTCGAATCCTTCTCGGAGATCGAGCGTGCCGACCTCGTTCGTTTCATGCGTGAAAGGAAGTACGCGACCGGCGAAACCGTGTGCACGTACGGAGAATACGGTAGCACCATGCTCATCGTGACACAAGGCGCCCTATGCGCGATGGTCTCGGGCAAGGACGACCAACCCCATGAAATCGCGCGGCTTACCGCGGGGACCGTGTTTGGCGAAATGTTCTGCATCGACCCCGCGCCTCGGCCGGTCACCCTGCTGGTCAGCGAGCCCGCCACGGTTCTGGAGCTCGGTCGAGAGGATCTGATCAGGATGCGGCAGCAGGCCCCACGCGCCGCCGCGGCCCTGGTCAGCGCCGTCTTCCTCGACGTGCTCAAGCGCCTGCGCAACGTCGACGATCGCATCGACCGTGAGCTCCGCGCGGATGGCACCTGGGAGGACCGCCTCACCCCGGCGCCGTCGTCGAGCTCCAGTCTGCCCGGATCCTGGGAGAAATGCTTCGCCAGCCTGAGAGGCTCGGCATGAGCGCGCCCGGCGCCGAGATCGTGCCCGAATGCTTCCGCGGGCCGGATGCCCAGGCCTTGCTGGGTGCCGGCCACACGCGGTCCCTGCCGGCTCTTTCCCTGCTGTGCGAGGAGGGCCAGGTCACCGATTGCTTCTTCCTCGTTACCGCGGGCGAGTTCGTGGTCGCCAAGCGCATCGCGGGGAAACTCCACAGCTTGTCCACCTTCGGGCCGGGCAGCGTGCTGGCGCTCATGCCCGCGCTCGACGGCGCCCCCTGCGCGGTTTCGATCTGCGCTCTCAACGACGCGACGGTGGTCGAAATCAATCGCGGCAGCCTGCTCGCCTTGCTCGAGAATGACAGCGAGCCAAACTTGTGGCTGGCCAACAGCCTGTCGCTCCTGGCCATCCGCAGGCTGCGCGGCGCCACGAACGAACTGGCGCAAGCCCTCTACTGCGCGCTCCAGACGCCGGATCGCACGGGCCACATCGACGCGGTGCGCCTGGCGCGCATCCAGGCCGGCAGCTACGCCTGGCTGGGCTCCTGACGAACACACACCTCGGGTAGGGAGGGTATGGGTGCCCTCTTAGGGTTCCCATATTCGCGT
>PNBO01000255.1:1930-2109 GCA_003136095.1 Myxococcales bacterium | reverse complement strand
CGCTTCGTGCTCTCCGCCGGACACGGCTCGATGCTCCTCTACTCGATGCTGCACCTCTACGGCTACGACCTCGCTCTCGAGGAGCTCAAGGCTTTTCGCCAGTGGGGCTCGCGCGCACCCGGCCACCCGGAGTCATTCTGTACCCCGGGGGTCGAGGCCACGACCGGACCGCTCGGACA
>PNBO01000255.1:0-1895 GCA_003136095.1 Myxococcales bacterium | reverse complement strand
GGCCACCTCGGGCTGGGCAAGTTGGTCTGGCTCTACGACGACAACCGGGTCTCCCTCGACGGCCCCACCTCCCTGAGCTTCACGGAAGACGTGGCCAAGCGTTTCGATGCCTACGGCTGGCACGTCGTGAAGGTCGAGCAGGGCGACACGGACGTGGACGCCATCGACCGGGCCATTGCCGCGGCCAAGGCCGACCCNNTTCGCCACCGCGGGCGAGCGCGGCGCCCGCGCCGAGGCGGTGTGGCAGGCGACCTTCGAGGCCTGGGCCGAGGCGCAGCCCGAGCTGGCCACGGAATGGGGCCTGGCGCAGCGGAACGAGTTGCCGGCGGACTGGGATCAGGCCATCCCGGTGTACACGCCCAAGGACGAGCCCGCCTCGCGCGTGTCCGGTGGCAAGATCCTGGCCGCCATCGCCGGCAAGGTGCCGTGGCTGCTGGGCGGCGACGCCGATCTCTCGTGCTCGACCATGACCAGCCTGCCCGGCCTGGGCGACTTCGACGGCAAGACCGGGCTCGGCCGCAACATCCGCTTCGGCGTGCGCGAACACGCCATGGGCGCCATCGCCAACGGCATGGCCTACCACGGCTCCGTGCGCCCCTACACCGCTACCTTCTTCGTCTTCTCCGACTACGAGCGGCCGGCCATCCGCCTGGCGGCCCTGAGCAAGCTTCCCGTCATCTTCATCTTCACCCACGACTCCATCGGCGTGGGCGAGGACGGCCCAACCCACCAGCCCATCGAGCACCTCGCGGCCCTGCGCGGGATCCCGAACCTGTGGGTCATGCGGCCGGCCGACGCCAACGAGGTCGCGCAGGCCTACCGCGCGGCCATGCGCCGCACCGACGGTCCCACGGTGATGGTGCTGACCCGGCAGAAGCTCCCAACCTTCGACCGCGACAAGGTCGCCCCGGCGACCGGCCTGGCGCGGGGCGCGTATGTTCTAAGCGAAGCGCCCGGGGGGGCGCCCCAGGCCATTCTCCTGGCGACCGGCAGCGAGGTCAGCCTGGCTCTGGCCGCGCAGGAGAGGCTGCTCGCCGCCGGGGTTCGCTGTCGCGTGGTTTCGATGCCCTGCTGGGCGCTCTTCGCGGAACAGCCCGCGGAGTACCGCGATTCCGTCATCCCGCCCAGCATCGCGGCCCGGGTGTCCATCGAGGCCGGCACGACCATGGGCTGGCACCGCTGGATTGGCGAGCATGGCATCGCCCTCGGCCTCGATCGCTTCGGCGCCTCCGGCCCCGGTTCCGTACTCATGAAACAGTTCGGGTTTACCGCCGACAACATCATTCGCGCCGTCACGAGCCTGGTGAAGCCATGACCAAACGCTGCCTTCACTTCCTCGTGGTTTGCGCTCTCGTCCTGGGGATTGCCCGCTTCGCGCGCGCGGCCGAGCTGCCCCCGCCCACGGTGTTCGACGGCGCCTACGAGGGTTTGCTCGTCGGAGCGCTGGCGGGTGGTGCGACGGGGTACTTGTTTGCCCGCAGCGACACGTGGAAGACCTCGGGTGGGTGGAAACCCGTGGTCTACGGCGCCGGCATTGGCGCGCTCTCGGGCGCCGTGCTCGGCCTGACCCTGGGCATCGTGGACATGGCCCAGCGCAAGCCCGGGCGCAATGGCTACGTCATGCGGGACGGCCTGTACGGCGCCGGCCTGGGCGCGGTGCTAGGAGGGATCGCTGGCGGCCTCGGCGCCCTGGCCGCGAAGAAGGGCGAATACATCCTGCTGGGGGCTTCCATTGGCGTGCTCACCGGCACTGTCGGCGGCATGGCCGTCGGTTTTGTCGAGGGCTACCGCAAATACTCAGTCTCGGTCGCGCCCGTCACGCAATCCGACGGCAGCCTGAGCTTCATCCCCGCGGTCGTGGGAAGGTTCTGATTTCACGCCTCGCCCCGCGCAGC
>PNBO01000289.1:6927-7529 GCA_003136095.1 Myxococcales bacterium | reverse complement strand
ATGGTGGTGTTGTCCTTGTCCACGGTCACGCGCTTGGCGCGGCCGAGATCCTTGAGCGTGATGTTCTCGAGCTTGAGGCCGAGATCCTCGGTGATGGCCTGGCCGCCGGTGAGCACGGCGATGTCCTTGAGCATCTCCTTGCGGCGGTCGCCGAAACCGGGCGCCTTGACCGCGCAGACATGCAGGGTGCCACGCAGCTTGTTCACGACCAGGGTGGCCAGCGCCTCGCCGTCGACGTCCTCGGCGACGATGAGCAGCGGCTTGCCGGACTTGGCGATCTGCTCGAGCACGGGCAGCAAGTCCTTCATGTTCGAGATCTTCTTCTCGTTGATGAGGATGAACGCGTCCTCCATCACCACTTCCATGCGCTCGGCGTCGGTGACGAAGTAGGGCGAAAGGTAGCCGCGGTCGAACTGCATGCCCTCGACCACGTCAAGCGTGGTCTCCATCGACTTGGCCTCNNCCGACCTTCTCCATGGCCTCGGCCAGGATCTCGCCGATCATGGTGTCGCCGTTGGCGCTGATGGTGCCGACCTGGGCGATCTCGGTCTTGCCCTTGGTGGGCTTGGACTGCTCTTTCAGGCTCTCGACCAC
Source organism: Myxococcales bacterium (assembly GCA_003136095.1). Classification (GTDB taxonomy): domain Bacteria; phylum Myxococcota_A; class Polyangia; order Fen-1088; family Fen-1088; genus Fen-1118. The sequence continues at coordinate 6,935 of PNBO01000289.1, read as the reverse complement.
CTTGACCA
>PNBO01000289.1:0-6872 GCA_003136095.1 Myxococcales bacterium | reverse complement strand
GCGCCCATGTTGGCCATCCTGTCGGCAAGCTCGACTTCCTTGGCGACGGTGACGCCGTCCTTGGTCACCGTGGGGGAGCCCCACGATTTCTCGATGATGACGTTGCGACCGCGTGGGCCGAGCGTCACCTTCACGGTGTTGGCCAGCAGGTTGAGGCCCTGGGCGATGGCCTGGCGAGCAGGCTGTGAGAAGAGAATTTCCTTGGCTGCCATGGTGATGTCCTTTCGTGCCTACTCGAGAATTGCGAGGACATCGTCCTCGCGCAAAATCAGGTGTTCTTCGCCGTCCATCTTGATGTCGCTGCCGGAGTACTTGGCGAAGAGGACCTTGTCGCCCGCCTTCACGTCCAGCTTACGTATCGATCCATCTTCCTGAACCTTGCCGTTGCCGACGGCAACGACCAAGCCCTTCTGGGGCTTCTCCTTCGCCGTGTCCGGGATAAAGAGCCCGCCGGCGGTCTTGGTTTCTTCCTCGACGCGCTTGACGAGGATGCGATCGTACAGGGGTCTGACTTTCATCGTTCTTTCTCCTTTGTCGAAAATCGCCTCCGCTCACACGCGGAGGTTCCTGCCAGGCGCGGCCGGCCGATACCCTGGCAAACGCTACGCGGCGGCCTTGGCTGCGCCCTTCTTGCTCTTCTGCTCGGTGGTCTTGGGAACGGAGGCCGATGCATCACTGGTCGTCGTGGCCGCCGGCTTGTCACCGCCGGACTCGGACGCGCCCGTCGAGGCACTCGGTTTCTGGCTCGCGTAGAGATCGCTGTACCACCCGCCACCCTTGAGCTGGAAGGAGGTGTGGCTGATCAACTTCTCGACGTTGCGAGCCTTGCACTTGGGACAAACCCGCACTGGCTTGTCGGACATCTTCTGCCACAGCTCGAAGCGGTGTTCGCAGGCTTGGCACTCGTATTCGTAGATTGGCATCTGTCGCTCGACGTATGGGGTTTCCAGCCCTCGGCAGAGAGCTGGGCTGAAGGAAGATTAAGCACGCTTTGGGCGCTGTCAAGCGACCATGGAGAGTGCCAGGAATATGCACAAACCCCCCATCATTACAACATGTTACCCTGGCCAGGTGACCCCCGGGCTAGCCGACATGAATTTCAGGAAGGCCGTTGCCCCGGTCCTTGCCGATGGTCGCGCTGTCGAGCGTTCAACACCTGGCGGCGATTTGACAGGGATCTCTTCCCGCAGGGCCGCATCGCCTTCGGCCGCTGGTTCTAGCCAACGCGAAGGTGCCCGGCCAATTCGTCCACCAGGGTCGCGAAGCGCGCGATGGCGGCCTGCACTGGCGCGGGGCTGCCCATGTCCACACCCGCGACCCTGAGTGATTCGAGGGGATAGCGCGAGCCGCCCGAGCGCAGAAAGGCGAAGTAGTCGTTGCGTGCCACCGCGCCGCCGGCCAGCACGCGGTCGGCGAGCGCGATGGCCGCCGAGATGCCGGTGGCGTACGTGTAGACGTAGAAGGCGCGATAGAAGTGCGGGATGCGCAGGCTTTCGAGGTCGCTGACGTCTTCCAGTTTCACGCCCGGCCCAAAGTAGCGTTCGAGCAACTTGCGGTACTCCGAACGCAAGACGTCCACGGTGAGCGGCGTGCCCGCTTCGACGAGAGCGTGCGTCGTCGCCTCGAACTCGGCGAACATCGTCTGCCGAAAGAGCGTGCCGATGAGGGCGTCGACTTCCTTGTTGACGAGATAGGCGCGCCCATCGGCGGAATCGGCGCGGCCGAACAAATAGCGCCCCAAGAGCTGCTCGTTGAAGGTGCTGGCGACCTCGGCCTCGAAGGTGGTGTAGTGCCAGTGCGGAAAGGGGTTGCTGCGCGCGCTATGCAAGGAGTGCATCGAGTGGCCGGCTTCGTGCGCGAGCGTGAAGACGTCGTCGAGCAGGTCTTCCTTGAAGTTCATGAGGATGTAGGGCTCGGCGGCGAAGCTGCCGTACGAGAAGGCGCCCGAGGCCTTGCCCTTGTTCTCGTAGCGATCGACCCAGCCTTGCCGCAGACCGCGCCCGAGCTCGCTGCCATAGTCCTCGCCGAGTGGGGCCAGCGCGGCCAGCACGACCGCCACGGCCTGCTCGTAGCTGTGCCGCCAGGTCACGTTCGCCACCAGCGGCACGCGCACATCGTAGGCGTGCAGCTCATCGAGCCGCAGGGCCTGCCGGCGCAGCTCGTAGTAGCGGTGCAGGGTGGGCAGTCCGGCATGCACGGTGGCGACCAGGTTGTCGTACACCGCCGCGGGCATGTCGTCGGGGAAGAGGGCCATGGCGCGCGCTCCCGCGTGATTGCGCACGCGCGCGGCGTAGCGATCGAGCTGGACCTGGCCTTCGTAGAGCACGGCGAGCGTGGTCTTGTGCTCGTCGTACTTGGCGTAGTAGCGCGTGTAGGCCCGCTGGCGCAGGTCGCGATCCGGGCTTTGCAGATAGGTCGAGAAGGTGGCATGACTGAGCGGTCGGGGTCCGTCGGCCGTGTTGATCGTGCCGAAGTCGAAATCCACGTCGGTCAAGACCGAGAAGGCGCTGGCGACGGTCTGGTTCGACTCGATTTGCAAGGCCAGCAGGTGCTCTTCCTTTTCGCTTAAGACATGCGGCTTGCAGCGGAGCAGCTTGCGCAGCCAGATCTCGAACTCGGCCAGCGCCGGGTGCCGCAGGAGCTCGGCCATGCGCTCGTCGGGGATGGCCTGGATCTCGGGGTCGAAGTAGCTCCACAGGGCCTGGGCGGCAGCCGCCGTCATGGTGAAGCGCGCGCTGCGATCGCGCGCCGCCGACAGCCCCTGATCCTCGGACTCGCGCAGGGCCGCATAGGCGCCCAGCCGATCTTCCAGCATGCCGAAGTCGCGCACGAAGGCGAGAGCCGTGGCGAGCGATTCGGCGCTGCGGCCAAGCGTGCCCCGAAACGACGGGATCGTCTCGGCCAGCGCGCGGTACCGTTCGAGATCCTTCTCCCACTCGCCTTCGCTGGCGTAGAGCTTGCCGAGATCCCAGCAATCGCCGGGGGGGACGTCCCTGCGAAGGCGCAATCCACCGCCCGCTTGCTCGGCAGCATTCTCCTTGTGGCTATGCATGGGGAGAATTAACCACAGAGAGCGCAGAGAGCACAGAGGCCGGAAGAAAAAGGAAAGGGTTCGGATCCGGATCCGGAGAACCCATTCCGTCCCCTCCGTCCTCTGTGCTCTCTGCGCTCTCTGTGGTGAAAAACTAGGACTTGCCAGGAGCGCCGTCGTCACCCCGCAACGCCTCGGCCTGGAAATGGGCGCGCAGGCTGCTGATGATGTCCTCGAGATCCCCGTCCATGATCGCGGGCAGATTGTGCCGGGTATAGCCGATGCGATGGTCGGTCAGGCGATCCTGCGGGAAGTTGTAGGTACGGATCTTCTCCGAGCGATCGCCGCTGCCGATCTGGCTGCGGCGGGCTTCGCGCTCGGCCGTCTCTTGCTTCTCCAACTCGATTTCGTAGAGCTTCGAGCGCAGGATCTTCATGGCCATGGCCTTGTTCTTGTGCTGGCTNNTCGATGTTGATGTCCACGTCCTCGAGCTCGGGCATGATCGCCACCGTCGCCGTGGAGGTATGAATGCGCCCCTGGGCCTCGGTGGTGGGCACGCGCTGCACGCGGTGCACGCCCGACTCGTATTTGAGCTGCGCGTAGGCGCCCTTGCCCTCGACCGCGGCCACCACTTCCTTGAGGCCACCGGCCGAAGCGCTCGACATGGACAAGATCTCGACCTTCCAGCGTCGGCGCTCGGCGAAGCGCGAGTACATGCGGAACAGGTCGGATGCAAACAGTGCGGCCTCTTCACCGCCCGTGCCGCCTCGGATTTCCAGCAAGATGTTCTTGTCGTCGTTGGGATCCTTGGGCAACAGAAGAAACTTCATCCGCTCTTCCAGGCGCGCCTGCTCGGCCGCTAGCTCGTTCTCTTCCTGCCGCGCCAGCTCCCGCATCTCGGGATCTTTCTGCATTTCGCGCGCTTCCTCGATGCGCAGGAGCGTCTGCCGGTGCGTGCGCAAGGTGTCGACCAGCTCGCGGATGTCCGCGTGCTCCTTGGCCAGCTTCTGCATGACCTGCGGACGCGCGAGAATCTCCGGATCCGACAGCTTGGCCGACAGCTCCTCGGAACGGCTCTCTACCGCGGCCAGCTTGCCGAGCAGCAGTTCATCGAGCATGGAAATCGCCAGCGCGCGGCCATCGCCGCGACGCCGATTCCTTTACGTCGAAGACGGCGTGGTGGGGGGGCGGCCGTACTTCTTGTTGAAGCGCTCGATGCGGCCGCCGGTGTCCAAGAACTTCTGCTTGCCCGTGTAGAACGGGTGGCAGTTCGAGCAGATGTCCACCATGAACGACGCGCGCGTCGAGTAGGTTTCGACCTTGTGCCCGCAGGCACAGGTGATGGTGGCTGGCTTATAGGTTGGGTGAATCCCCTTCTTGGGCATGACGCGAAACCTCGTGTGAAGGGGGGTTTTATAATCGGCTTGCGGCGGAAGGGCAAGCACTGGCGCGAGAATTGTTGGACATCCTGTGCGCGGCGCGCCGACCGGCCGGAAGCGGACCGCGCGCGGTCGCCCGTTCATGTATAGTGCGGCGCCAATGGCCGACCAAACCCTTTCGCAGAGCGGACGCCGCCGCTCGGCCGTGTACAGCTACCTGCGCCCCGTGATCGAGGGACGGCGTGTTCTCGAAGTCGGCTGCGGCGGCGGCGAAACCACGGCCCATCTGGTGCGCCTAGGCGCCAAGAGCGTGATTGGCGCGGGCTCGAGCCGGGACGTGTCAGAGGCGCGCAGTCGCCATCACGAGGGCGCCCTGGGGTTCGTGACCATGGCCGCCGGGGCCATCGACGCGGCCGGGGTCTTCGACCTGGTGGTCGTGCCCGACGCGACCGAGGTGCTGCGTGGCCATGAACCCATGCAGCTCTCGGCGCTCCTCGCGCTGGTGGCCCCCGGCGGCCGTCTCGCCTGCATCGTCGCCAACGGCGACAGCGGGGACGGCGTCCCCTACTACGACCTCGTCGACGCGCTGGCGCCGCACTTCTCGAAGGTGCGCATGTTCGGCCAGACGCCGTTTTCCGCCTATGGCATCGCTGAATTCGACGAGGCCGCGGTGGACCTGCGGGTCGAGGCCGAGCTGGCCGAGCGCGAGGGCGAGGAGCCGACCCACTACATCGCCCTGGCCGGCCCCGACGAGCCGCACAGCCTGGGCTACGCCTTGGTGCAAATCCCAGTCGGCCAGTGGGACGGCATCGCCACCGCCGAGCGCCTGCCCGCGGGCAGCGGCCACAAGGCGCCCGACACGGTTCTCGGCGAAATTCGCCAGAAACTCGTCGAGACCGAGGGCAAGGCCGAGGGGCTGCTGCGCGTGTCGCGCGCCCAGAGCGAGGAGATCGAGGAGCTGCGCGCCCGCCTACGCCGCACCGGCGAGGCGCGGGCCGAGCTGGACGAGGAGGTGCGCCGCCTGCGCCATGCCCTCCTGGAGGCCGACGAGTCGGTCCTCAACCTCACGCGCAAGACCACCGAGGAGATGACCGCGCTCGCGCAGCGCCTGACCGCCGGACTGCGCGTGGGCGAAGGGCCCGATAGCCCCGCGCTGGCCGAGGAGCTGCGCCGCCACGAGAGCCTGCTCGCCGAGCGCGAATCAGGCCTCTCGGAACGCGACGATCGCATCGCTGCGCTGGAGGCGGCCAAGCAGGAAGCCGTGTGGCGGGCCGATGCCGCCGAGGACGAGCTGGGCCGGCTGCGGGCCGACCTTGGCACCCTGCGCGGCGAGCGCGATCGAGCCGTCGCCTGCGCGGCGCGCGCGGAGGAGCTCGCGGGCTCGCTCAAGGCGCAGGAAGCCACCGTCGAGGAATTCCGCCGAGCCGCCGCCGCACACCTCGACGAGGTGAACCGTCTACGCGACGCCGCCAACGAACAGTCGAGCCTGGTGACCGAGCTCGAGGATGAGATGCACGCGACCGAGGCCCGCCTGGCCACGGCGACCGCCGAGGTGGCTCAGCTCGGAAAGGCGCTCGGCGAGGTCGAGGAAGCCGACCGGGCCCGCCGGTCGCGCCTGGCCGAGCTCGAGGGTCTGATGCTGCGAGCGGAGCGGGAGGCGAGCCAGGCGAGCGAAAGCAGGCAGCGGGAACTGGCCGAGCTGGCCGAGTTGCGCCGGCGGGTCGCGGCCGGACCGGGCGACACCGAGCGCCTGCGCCAGGCGGAAGCGGCGCTCGCCGCGGCGTTGGCCGCCCGCGCGGCTGACCAGGCGCGGCTCGAAGAGCTCGAGGAGCAAATCCGCGCAAACCAGGAACGGGAGCGCCGGCTCGCCGAGCTGCGCGCCGAGGCGCCCGATCCCGAGGAAGTTTACGAGCGCCTTTTCGACCTGGAGACCCAATACCAAGCCGCCACCATGGCCGCCGCGCGGGTGCCGGATCTCGAGGCCAGGGTGGCCGAGCTGGAGAGACGGCTGGCTGGCAGGTAGATTGTGCCGGCCACGGCCACGACATTTTGCGCAGGGGGACCTCTTGAGAAAGCAGGTGCCTTGATTCCAGGCGGTGCTATCTTCAGTGCACGACCATGAGCGGCCCTGCCGATCTTCTGCTGTTTGGGCATCTGCTTGGCAGAACCAACGACAAGTTGGAAATCGAACACTTGGCTCTGCTCCTGGCCGAGCCGGAGCATCCAGGGCTGGATGTGCAGGCCTACCTCAACAAGCTCAACGTCATGGGCGAGCTGGCGCGCATCAAGCTCAAGACTTGTCGCGGCCTGGCGCCGGCGGATCGCATCGTTCCCATCCTGCACCTGCTCTATGGCGAGCTCGGTTTCCGCGGCAACGTGACGGATTTCTACGATCCGCAGAACAGCTTCCTCAACCACGTCATTGATCGGCGCACCGGCAATCCGTTGTCGCTCGCGGTGGT